>NZ_JBHTBQ010000033.1:0-132136 GCF_042664895.1 Iodobacter arcticus | reverse complement strand
CCTGATCCGTCGTCAGTTTGGACACTTGATCTGTTGTCAGTGCTTTGACTTGTGCGCTGGAGAGTGCAGCAATGGCCAGCGTGCTGATCACGGCCAGATCACGAGTTTCAAGGGCGGCGATATTGCTGGTTGAAAGGGCTGCCACCTGACGAGAAGTCAACACTGCGGCCTGCGCCGTTGTCAGGGCTTCTGCCTGATCAGTCGTTAATCCCAGCAAGGAACTGGTTGCCAAGACCACCACTTGATCCGTCGTAAGATTTGCCACTTGTGCCGTAGTCAGTGCTTTAACTTGATTACTTGAAAGCACGGCCACTGCCGCTGTGCTCAATACCGCCAAATCACGCGTTTCCAGCGCGGCGATATTGTTGGTCGACAAGACCGCCACTTGGCGGGTGGTCAGCACGGCGGCTTGTGCAGTGGTCAGCGCAACCACTTGCTCAGAGGTCAAACCACTGGCAACTGCAGCCGTGCTCAGTGCAATCACCTGATCAGTCGTCAGGTTATTCACCTGCGCCGTGGTCATGGCATTCACTTGCGCAGTGTTCAGGGCGGCAATGCCACTCGTGCGCAATACCACCACGTCGCGAGTTTCAAGCGCTGCCACACTAGCGGTTGAAAGGGCTGCAATTTGAGCTGAAGACAGCGTTGCGGCCTGATCGGTCGTAAGCGCAGCAGCCTGATCGGTGGTAAATACCCGCACCTGCGCCGTGGTCATGGCCGCCACTGCCGTGGTGGTCAATACCGCCAGATCACGCGTTTCCAGCGCGGCGATATTGGTAGTTGAAAGCGCGGCCACTTGCCTGGAGGTCAACTCAATGGCTTGGGCAGTGGTCAGCGCCGCTGCTTGATCAGTCGTCATGCCCACCAAAGAGCTGGTCGTTAAGTTAATCACCTGATCCGTTGTCAGCTTGGACACTTGATCGGTGGTCAGCGCTTTGACTTGGGCGCTGGAGAGTGCAGCAATGGCCAGCGTGCTGATCACGGCCAGATCGCGAGTTTCAAGGGCGGCGATATTGCTGGTTGAAAGGGCTGCCACCTGACGAGAAGTCAGCACTGCGGCCTGCGCCGTTGTCAGGGCTTCTGCCTGATCAGTCGTTAATCCCAGCAAGGAACTGGTTGCCAAGACCACCACTTGATCCGTTGTGAGATTCGCTACTTGTGCTGTGGTCAGTGCTTTCACTTGATTGCTTGAAAGCACGGCCACTGCCGCTGTACTCAATACGGCCAAATCACGCGTTTCCAGTGCGGCGATATTGTTTGTCGACAAGACCGCCACTTGGCGGGTGGTCAGCACGGCGGCTTGTGCGGTGGTCAGCGCCACCACTTGTTCTGTCGTTAAGCCGCTGGCAACCGCTGCCGTGCTCAGTGCAATCACCTGATCGGTCGTCAGGTTATTCACCTGCGCCGTGGTCATGGCATTCACTTGCGCTGTGTTCAGAGCGGCAATGCCACTGGTTTTAAGCACAATCACATCGCGGGTTTCAAGCGCAGCCACACTGGTGGTTGAAAGCGCTGCAATTTGTGCCGAGGACAGCGTTGCGGCCTGATCAGTCGTAAGTGCAGCAGCCTGATCGGTGGTAAATACCCGCACCTGCGCCGTTGTCATGGCTGCGACAGCTGTAGTGGTCAATACAGCCAGATCACGCGTTTCAAGAGCCGCAATATTGGTAGTCGAAAGCGCAGCGACTTGTCTGGAGGTCAACTCAACCGCTTGAGCCGTCGTCAGGGCAACCGCTTGATCCGTGGTCATGCCCACCAAAGAGCTGGTCGTTAAGTTAATCACCTGATCGGTAGTCAGCTTGGACACTTGATCGGTGGTCAGTGCTTTGACTTGCGCACTAGAAAGTGCAGCAATAGCCAGCGTACTGATCACCGCCAGATCGCGGGTTTCAAGGGCGGCAATATTGGTGGTACTCAACGCCGCTACTTGGCGAGAGGTAAGCACCGCCGCTTGTGCCGTTGTCAGGGCCGCAACTTGTTCGGTGGTTAAGCCAAGCAAGGAGCTGGTCGTCAGCACAAGCGCCTGATCCGTCGTGAGATTCGCTACTTGAGCGGTGGTCAGTGCTTTAACTTGGTTGCTCGACAATACGGCCACACTGGCGGTACTCAATACCGCGAGATCACGGGTTTCGAGGGCGGCGATATTGTTAGTCGATAGCACGGCGACTTGGCGGGTCGTCAAAACTGCTGCCTGAGCGGTTGTCAAGGCAACGACTTGATCAGAAGTTAAGCCACTGGCTACCGCTGCCGTGCTCAGTGCAATCACCTGATCGGTGGTCAGGTTATTCACCTGCGCCGTAGTCATGGCATTCACTTGCGCGGTATTCATAGCAGCAATGCCACTGGTTTTAAGCACAATCACATCGCGGGTTTCAAGCGCTGCCACACTGGCGGTTGAAAGTGCTGCAATTTGTGCCGAGGACAGCGTTGCAGCCTGATCGGTCGTGAGTGCAGCAGCCTGATCGGTGGTAAATACCCTCACCTGGCTGGTGGTCATGGCGGCCACGGCAGTGGTCGTCAATACAGCCAGATCACGCGTTTCCAGCGCGGCGATATTGGTGCTTGAAAGCACGGCGACTTGCCTTGAAGTCAGCTCGATCGCTTGTGCTGTGGTAAAGGCTGCAACCTGGTCTGTGGTCAGGCCCGCTAATGAGCCTGTTGAAAGATTGATCACTTGATCGGTGGTTAAGTTTGCCACTTGATCAGTTGTAAATGCTTTCACTTGCGCACTGGATAGTGCAGCAATGGCCAGTGTACTGATCACCGCCAGATCGCGGGTTTCGAGTGCGGCAATATTGCTAGTCGAAAATGCAGCAACCTGGCGGGAAGTCAGCACTGCGGCTTGCGCTGTGGTGAGGGCAGCAATTTGATCTGAAGTCAGGCCCAGCAAGGAAGTCGTTGTAAATTGAACCGCTTGCTCAGTGGTTAAATTAGCCACTTGCGCGGTAGTCAGTGCTCTGACCTGATTGCTGGAGAGCACAGCAATAGGCAAGGTTGTAATCACCGCCAAATCACGGGTTTCAAGGGCTGCCACATTATTGGTCGACAACACAGCCACCTGGCGCGATGTCAACACAGCAGCTTGTGCGGTGGTCAGCGCCACCACTTGTTCTGTCGTTAAACCGCTGGCGATCGCTGCGGTGTTCAGTGCCACCACCTGATCGGTGGTCAGATTGGCCACTTGCGCCGTTGTCAGCACACTCACCTGAGCCGTGTTCAACACGGCAATGCCGCTGGTTCTCAGCACCACCACATCGCGGGTTTCAAGCGCGGCCACACTGGTGGTTGAAAGCGCTGCAATTTGCGAGGAGGACAAAGTGGCGGCCTGATCGGTGGTCAGCGCCACGGTCTGATCTGTTGTCAGTACCCGCACTTGGCTGGTGGTCATAGCAGCCACAGCTGTGGTGGTTAGCACGGCCAGATCACGCGTTTCAAGGGCGGCAATATTGGTGGTTGAAAGCGCGGCGACTTGTCTGGATGTCAGCTCAACAGCCTGCGCCGTCGTCAGTGCCACAGCCTGATCTGTCGTTAAGCCACCAAGAGCTGTGGTATTGATGTTAATGGTCTGGTCGGTCGTTAAATTCGCCACCTGGCTTGTAGTCAGCGCCCTGACTTGCGTGCTGGATAAAACGGCAACGCCCGAGGTGCTGATCACCGCTAAATCGCGGGTTTCCAATGCCGAAACACTATTTGTAGAAAGAGCGGCAACTTGGCGTGTAGTCAAAACAGCAGCCTGTGCGGTCGTCAGTGCCGCCACCTGATCTGTTGTCAGCCCACTGCCGACAACGGTCGTTGTCAGAGCCACTACCTGATCCGTAGTGAGATTATTAACCTGAGCGGTGGTCAGTGCCCTGCTTTGTGTGCTCGACAATACGGCAATGCCTGCTGTACTCAGCACAATCACATCGCGTGTTTCCAGCGCGGCAACATTATTAGTAGAGAGTGCAGCCACCTGACGTGTAGTCAGCACGGCGGCTTGTGCCGTGGTCAGCGCCACCACTTGCTCGGTCGTTAAACCACTGGCTACCGCTGCAGTGCTAAGCGCCACCACTTGATCGGTCGTTAAGTTGGCAACTTGCGCCGTGGTCATGACGCTCACTTGCGCGGTATTGAGTGCGGCAATGCCGCTGGTTCTCAGCACCACCACATCGCGTGTTTCAAGCGCGGCCACGCTGGTAGTTGAAAGTGCTGCAATTTGCGCTGAAGACAACGTTGCAGCCTGATCTGTCGTAAGTGCAGCAGCCTGATCGGTGGTAAATACCCGCACCTGCGCCGTGGTCATGGCCGCCACGGCGGTGGTGGTTAGCACGGCCAGATCACGCGTTTCAAGAGCCGCAATATTGGTAGTAGAAAGCGCAGCGACTTGTCTGGAGGTCAGCTCGATAGCCTGAGCTGTCGTCAACGCCACAGCCTGATCGGTAGTCAATCCACCCAGAGCCGTTGTGCTGATATTGACGGCTTGATCGGTGGTGAGATTCGCCACCTGATCGGTCGTCAGCGCTCTGACTTGGGCGCTAGATAAAACAGCAACGCCCAGCGTACTGATTACCGCCAAATCGCGCGTTTCCAAGGCGGCAATATTACTGGTCGATAGCGCAGCCACTTGGCGTGAAGTCAGCACAGCGGCCTGTGCAGTATTTAAAGCCGCCACTTGATCTGTTGTCAGTCCGCTACCGACTACGGCCGTTGTCAGCACCACCACCTGATCCGTTGTCAGATTGGTGATCTGAGCGGTGGTCAGCGCCCTGCTCTGCGTGCTGGATAAAGCGGCAATACCCGTCGTGCTCAGCACAACCACATCACGTGTTTCTAAGGCGGCGATATTAGCGGTAGATAGAGCAGCCACCTGGCGAGTAGTCAGCACGGCCGCCTGTGCGGTGGTTAGCGCCACCACTTGTTCCGTAGTTAAACCACTGGCTACCGCTGCCGTACTCAAGGCAATCACCTGATCGGTGGTCAAGTTATTCACTTGCGCCGTGGTCATCGCATTCACTTGCGCAGTATTGAGCGCCGCAATGCCACTTGTGCGTAATACCACCACATCGCGTGTTTCAAGTGCTGCCACGCTGGCCGTTGAAAGTGCTGCAATTTGCAAGGACGATAAAGTAGCCGCTTGATCGGTAGTCAGCGCGGCGGCCTGATCGGTGGTCAGCGCTCTGACTTGGTTGGTTGACATTGCGGCCACGGCGGTGGTGGTCAACACCGCAAAATCACGGGTTTCAAGGGCAGCGATATTGGTGCTTGATAAAGCCGCCACTTGGCGGGAAGTCAGCTCAATAGCCTGCGCGGTGTTCAAAGCCACCACCTGATCGGTCGTCAGCCCTGTTAATGAAGAGGTCGTTAAGCTGATGACCTGATCGGTGGTCAGCTTGGCAATCTGATCCGTGGTCAGCGCCCTGACTTGCGTGCTCGATAAAGCGGCAATACCCAAAGTGGTAATAACGGCTAAATCACGGGTTTCCATTGCGGCAAGATTGCTGGTCGATAAGGCGGCCACCTGGCGGGAAGTCAGCACCGCAGCTTGCGCCGTGTTTAAAGACACCACCTGATCGCTGGTCAGGCCACTACCCAGCACCGTAGTGCTGAGGGCAATCACCTGATCTGTTGTTAAATTATTAAACTGCGCAGTGGTCAGTGCTTTTGTTTGCGTACTGGATAAAGCCGCAATACCCGCAGTACTGAGCACAATGACATCGCGTGTTTCTAAGGCAGCAATATTGCTGGTCGTGAGCGCTGCAATCTGCCGCGTGGTGAGCACGGATGCCTGAGCGGTAGTGAGCGCCGCAATCTGATCCGTATTTAGCCCTCTGTTCACTTGTGCCGTGGTGAGGACGACGATCTGGGCGGTGGTTAATGCCGCAAATTGACTTGTAGACAGCTCCGCAATATCAGCAGTACTAAAGCCGGAAACTTGCTGGGTAGTCAGCGCAGCAATCTGACTCGTATTCAGACCCGTGATATAGCTCATTTTGTTCTTCCTGAAGAGTGACTACAAACAGCGATTGCAGACATGATCACCAGCAGATGCCATTAAATTCTGACGAATAGCCTTACAAGAAATTTAATTTACTTTTTAATTAAAATATGATTTTTATTAAAAAAGCACCCAACAATCTCTTGATTCACAACTATCGACAAAAAGAAAGGTAACTTTAGCACAAGAATATACTTATTTTCTCACGCATTTTTTTTGAAAAACAAATGACTTCCACGCGCTATGCTTCTGATTTTGCGCCAAAAATAAAGAAAAACTCAAGCAAGACACCAAGTCAATCAGATCGGTGGCAAAGAAAGTGAGTAAGATCACACAACACTTCCGATGCCAGTTATTTCTTACTAAATATTACACCAGCGTAATAAATTCCAACTCTGCTGAAGGCGTATTACCTGCAAATGCGGATCTGGATTAACCACATAAGCGTGGCGAACAACAGACAGTAGCGGCACATCATTTCTTGAATCGCTATAGCCGCTACTACCCACCAGACTTTCCTGTTCTTTTTGCAACCAAGCCTCCAGCCGCAGCACCTTACCCTGCTGATACGTCAGCACGCCCCTAGTCTGCCCCGTATATAAACCATCCTGACTATCCAGCCCAATGGCAAGGTAATCAGCCACGCCTAAAAAGCGCGCAATCGGCCCAACGATATGATCCCCGGTTGCAGAAATAATCAGCACCCTATCGCCTTGAGCGCGATGCTTTGCTATCACTTGCCGCGCCTCTGCAAACACGATGGGGGCAATCATTTGCTCAATAAAATCAGCGACCCACTGCCCCACCTCATCGATCGAGCGCCCCTTTAAGGCTTGCAGCGTAAAAGACATATAGTCTTCCATTTGCAAAAGGCCCTGATGGTAGGCCTGCATCAACTCGGCCTCTTTTACCAGCACACTTGCGTCGGCAAGGCCTTTATTGACTAGAAATTGCAAAAACAGGCTGGCGCTATCGCCCTTAATTAATGTGTCGTCTAAATCAAAAATTGCTAATGCCATTACTTATCCTTGCTCCACTATTAAGTGGCTTGGGGTGATTAGGTTTAATAAAAGATTTATAGCCATCAATATTATTGTAGGGAGGGTGCAACCCGCCGACTCCCTAGCATTTCATGCCAAAGACTGGCGGGTTTCACTTTTTTCTAAAGATGAATTGGCCTTTCGTAGGGTGCACAACGACGCAGTCGTTACGCACCGAGAGCGGTGCGCAAGAAAAACAACTTGCACACCCTACGCAAAACCAAGCTTTATCCTGTTTTTGACCTTAAGTTGATAGGATTGGGTGAAACCCGCGAGCCATGCTGAAAATACACGGGCTTCACCAGCCTTACGATGCGGCATGCAGCATGAAATACTCAGCCTTTATCAGACTTACCGGCTGCGGCGGCAAAGCCTGCCAGCTTGCAATCCAAACGCCAAGGTTGCGCGCCATTATCTTCGGCATTTTCTTTACGACGAATGGCGTTTCTGACCATATTGGCCCCTAGCCAGCGGATTGGCTCTGGCGGGAAAAAGCCCCGAGGGCCAGTGACCAGCGGGCTGCGCGTCCATTCATTGTCTGCATCCAGCACAAGGGAAGATAAAATCTGCCCGCCTAGATAAGTTGGCCCCACGCCATTGCCCGAATAGCCAAAGCCATAAAAAATGCGTGGGTGCCGATTGAGCACGCCGAAAAAAGGAATGCCCGTTACCGATCGATCAGAAGGGCCATTCCATGAGGCGGCAATCGCCACATCTTGCAGGGCAGGAAAAAATCGTTTCAAAGTATCCGTAAGCGACTGCTGATAAGCACTTGGCTGATCAAAAGCGGCCAGCATCCGGTTGCCATAGGCAAAGGTATTACCGCCCTTGCCCAGCATTAATCGCCCGTCTGCGGTACTGCGATAGTAATTCACAAAGATACGTGAATCGCACACCGCCACGCCTCGGTTGAGGCCGGTGCGCTGCAACAATGCAGGGCAAGGCTCGGTGATAATCATGTCGGACGAAACCACAGCAATGCTACGCGATAGCGCTGGGAACATCGTCGCCATCGAGGCATTTAGCGCCAGCACCACGCTGCCCGCGCTAATTCTGCCATGCGTTGTGACCACCACCGGTCTAGCGCTTTCGATCAGCCGCTCCATCGGTGTAGCTTCAAAAATCTGCACGCCCATTGCCCTTGCCACCCGCGCCAAACCCCGTACCAGCAAGCCCGGCTGCACGCTGCCACCCACAGGTGAAAAAGCACCTGCGATATGCAGATCAGACCCCGCCATCAGCTTCACTTCATGCTCAGGCAAGCCGACCCAGGTTGAAGCACGATGCCGCGCCAGCTCGTTCATCACGCCATCCATACTGCCTAGCTGCGCGGTATTGGTGGCGGTATAGAGCGTGCCATCGACGCGCACTTCGGCATCGATCTGATGATCGCGGCAAAATTGTGCAATCTGATAAACCGCGTCTTCCGAGGCTTTAACAATACGCAGCGCTTCTGCCTCGCCAAACAGCCTTTTCAGCGTTAAAAACTTCGTCGCCAAGGTCAGCAGGCAGCCGCCATTACGGCCAGACGCCCCACTACCGCAGAGGTCTTTTTCGATGATGACTACGCTCAATTCCGGCTTAGCCATTTTGAGCGAAATCGCCGTCCATAAGCCGGTATAACCCCCACCCACAATGCACACGTCGGCCTGTAAATCCTGCTTGAGCGGCGCGGCTGGCTGCGGATTTTCTTTAATCAAAGCCTGCTCAAACCACCAAGGGCGAAATTCACTCATAGAACACTCCTATCAAACAAGGGATATATGCGCCCTACTTGAAATTAAACGACATCGCCATTCCCGTACGCTGTTATCGGGGATCCAGTGCTCGACTGGATTGACATGTAATACATCTTTTGTAGGGCGGGTGAAACCCGCCAGCCTTTGCATGAAACATTCAGCAGGCGGCGGGTTTCACCCGCCCTACGACAACTTGATGCTTGCAAACATATTGGAAATTTATGCCGAACACCCAACTTGATGCGTACACACGATGCCACCCCGACAGTCACACTCGATCAAGGACGCTCTGATCGGGCCATGCGCGCTTCAATATCGGCCAGCACCGGCAGCAGGTCGGCAATACTGTCGATCACATAATGCGCACCCGCGCGGGATAATTTATCTACCGCTACAGCACGTTTTTTAGCTTGCTCGGCGGAGCTTAAATCGGCCCATTCTGCTGCAGTTAAGCCCACTTCATTACCGGTTACCGATAGCCCTACCGTCCACATACCGGCGTTTAAGCCCTCATCAATCCCCACTGCCGTGTCATCAACTTTCACGCAGGCGGCCACATCGCTCACCGCCAGCTCGATCACATTTTGCAATGCCATCCATGGCCCCGGGCGGGCGCCTGCTTTTAGATCATCGGCAGCCACCACGCAATCTGGCGCATAGCCGCGCTCACGGGCAATCGGCAGCAGGGCATTCATCACTTGGCGAGGGTAGCCGGTGCAACTGCCAATTTTGATGCCCTTGGCACGTAGCGCGGCCATCACATCCAGCGCACCGTTAATCGGCAGGGAATACTGGCCCACTTTGGCAATTTGCAAAGGCATAAACGCTGCGTAAAGTGCATCCACATCGGCGTCTGTCATGCCACGATCAAACTTCGCCTGCCAGCGTGCGTCCACCGTCGGCAACTGGCCCAAAGCCTTGATATGATCCCACTTCGCCATCCCCATCGGCACGCGTGCCTCGGCAAGAGAGATCTCGATGCCAAAGCCCGCAAAAGCCTCGATCAAAACCTGAGTCGGCGCAAAAGAGCCAAAATCCAGCACAGTACCAGCCCAGTCAAAAATAACAGCCTGAATCGGGCCAAGATAAGCACGGGTGTAACGATAGTTCATGGTTATTCCTTGATTAATTAATTGTTGATTTGTTGAAAAACCCAAGTCTCGAACCACGGAGGACACAGAGAACACGGAGGTTCACGGAGGAAAAACAAGAGGTGAATTAAGCTAACCTTCTTAGCCTTTGCTTGTTTTTAAACTCAGTGTTTTGAATTCTCGTCACGACTCTTTGCACAAGGCGGGACGGGGTAGACTTTTACTTTCCAAGCAATCCTCCGCCTTGAATCTAGCAATACAGCCCGTTGCCATGCGCCTCAAAAAGCAACAGACCTCTGGATTTAAAAACATCCAAAACTGAGAGCAAACGGTATAACTCAAATCCTGTTTTTCTCCGTGAAACTCCGTGTTCTCCGTACCTCCGTGTTTTAAGATTTGGGTTTTCCTTGCAGAGCGCCTAAACCCACCCCAGCTCCGTCAGCACCTCGGCAATCGCCGCAATGGCTTGCTGGATTTCTGCCTGATCAATCGCCCCAATGCAGCCCACGCGGAAGGTTTCTACTTCGGTGAGTTTGCCGGGATAGAGCAAAAAGCCTCGGGCACGAACGGCTTGGTAGAAGCGCTGAAAATCGTACTCAGGGTGATTCGGTGCCAAAAAGGTGTAGATAATTGGTGCTTGTAAATTGGCGGGTAAAAAGGATTGCAGGCCGAGTTTTTTCATCCCAGCAAGCAGCGCATCGCCATTGGCCTGATAGCGAGCCAAGCGTGCAGGCTGGCCGCCTTCTGCCCAATATTGATCAAGCGCCGCTCTGAATGCCGCCACCACATGCGTCGGCGGGGTGAAGCGCCATTGGCCGGTTTTTTGCATATATTCAAACTGATCGCATAAATCCAGCGATAGCGATGGGCTTTGCCCTTGCACCAAGGCTGCTTGCTTCACAAGCACAAAGCCCATGCCCGGCACGCCTTCCAGGCATTTATTAGCCGAAGAGATCACCGCATCCACCGGCAAACCATCGACCGGCAAAGCGCCAAAGGCCGACATCGAATCCAAAATCAAAGCCCTCCCAGCGGCCTGCACCACGGCGGCGACTTCTGCTACAGGGTTGAGCAGGCCGGTGGCCGTTTCGCAATGAATCATGCCCACATGCGAAATCGCCGGATTAGCCGCCAGCGCCTCGCCAACAGCAGCGGCGCTAACTGGCGTGCCATCGCTCACCGCCAGCACACTCACCTTTAGCCCCATTACGCTGGCGATTTTGGCCATTCTTTGCCCGTAAGCACCGTTCACCAGCACCATTATTTCGCGATCTTTGGGCACCAAGCTACCAATGGCCGCCTCCACCGCAAAGGTGCCCGACCCTTGCAAAGGCACGCAAACATAGCAGTCCCCCAGATTGGCGATGCGCAACAAATCGGCGCACACGCTGGCTGTTAGCGCATTAAATTTGGCATCCCAAGAACCCCAATCGACCAGCATCGCGGCTTTTGTTGCCAGCGAGGTGGTCAAAGGGCCTGGCGTTAATAAGATCGGTTCCCGCATGATGACTCCAGTCGTCTAGATGAATTTTTTGAAACAAAAAAATGGCCGAGGCCAATAATTTATTAAGTGCCTTCTGCACGTTGATTTTGGAGCGGCAGCCACCGCAGCTATAAGTATCTACACACATTAGGTGGCACTTCAGTGCTGTAGCCTCCCCCTTTGCCAAAGGGGGATTGAGGGGGATTTGCCTTGGCGTTAGCTGCTGACTTTTTGTAAAGATATGCAATTCCAAATCCCCCCTAGCCCCCCTTTTTCAAAGAGGGGAACACATTAAACTTGTGCCGATACTGATGCACTGCGGAGGCGCTCTTTTATTGAAAGGCCAAGAAGCGAAGCCAAAACCCCAGCACTGTGGATAATCACCTCGGCGTAGAAACGGCTCGGGAGCGGGCCTGCTATTCCTTACCGAAACCCCCGAGCCGTTTGTTCCTTGCTCCGGCCTATTTAAGCGGCGTGCTACTAGTCGCTATACGAATCCTAATTGCTGAGTTTTAAATACTCAAAGCCTACAAAACAACTCAATTCAAGCTTTGATTTTCTCCGTGAAACTCCGTTTTCTCTGTGTCCTCCGTGGTTCAAGATTTGGGTTTCAGCAATCCATCGACAATCAAACCTTCTACCTTCTCCAAGCCTGCGAGCGCCTGCCCAATAGGGCCGAGGCAATAGCGAATAACAGGCACACCAAGGCAGAGGTCATGACGATCAAGGTGGCCATTGCGGCTGCAGCGGCGGTGTCGCCTGCGTCGTCCATATTCAGCACCGCCAAGGAAGAGAGCACGGTGTCTGGCGTGTAGAGGAAAATCACGGCAGAGACGGTGGTCATGGCGGAGACAAAATAATAGCGGGCGATATCTAAAATTGCGGGCAGGCAAACCGGTACGGTGACACGGCTAAAAGTGGTCCAGAACGGCACTTTGAGCGAAGCGGCGACGGCTTCAAATTCAGTATCCATCTGCTTAAGTGCGGTGGTGGCGGTGAGGTGTGCCGTGGTGTAAAAATGCGTGACGGTACAAAGCACCAGAATGCCCATCGTGCCGTAAAGGCTGTGCATCGGGTTTTGCGGGTGATTAAAAAAGAACACGTAGCCCAAGCCCAGCACCAAGCCCGGCACCGCCATCGGTAACATCGCCAAGACGCGCAAGATGGCTTGGGCCAGCGGCGCTACTTTGAGCTTTTCATTTAAATATGCGCCGATAAACACCAACAACACGCCACAGATCGCCGTCCAGAACGCGAGCTTTAAGCTATTAAAATAAGCCAGCCAACCGCCGCCATCCATTTGCTCAAAATCAAAATGCGCCAGCGTCAGGCTCAAGTTATACGGCCAGAGCGTGATTAAAGACGCCGCCACGGCCACGCCCAGCATCACGATCAACCACAGGGAAATTGTGCTGCAACACAGAAAAGCGGCGGTATCTCTGAGCACAGAAGGCTTAGCCACTAAAGGCTGTGCACGCGCTGTCAGCAGGGCTTTCTGCTTTTTTTGCACAAAGTAATCAACCACAAACGACAGCAAAGCAGGAAAGAGCAGCAATAGGCCAATCACCGCGCCCTTAGGGAAATTCTGCTGACCGATCACCTGCTTATACGCCTCGACCGCCAACACATTAAACTGCCCGCCGATCAGCTTTGGCACGCCAAAATCGGTCATCACCAGCGTAAACACCACAAACGCCGCCGAGATCAGCCCGTAACGTACCGCAGGCAAAGTCACGGTAAACCATTGCCGCACCCGCCCTGCCCCCAGCGAAGTCGCTGCCTCATAAAGCCGCGCATCGGCAATCGCCAGCGCGGTGAGCAAAATCATCAAGGCGTGCGGAAAGGTATAAAACACCTCGCCTAGCACAATGCCCAGAGGGCCATAAATGCTGACGCCCAACGGCAGCCAGCTTTTAAGCAGGCCTTGATTACCAAACAAATACACCAGAGAAATACCTGGCAAAAGGGAAGGCGCTAAGAGCGGAATCAAGGCCAGATAGCGAAATACCGCCTTGCCCGGCATGGCGCTACGGCTCAGTGCGGCGGCAAAAACATAAGCTAGCGGCAGCACAATGGCCGTAGTTAGCGCCGACACCCACAGACTATTGCCCACCGCAGACCAAAAACCTGCCACATTGGTGATTTCAATAAAGTTATTTAAGCCGGTGAATTCGCCGCTTTGCGCAAGTAAAGACTTACCCAAAATCGCCAGCAGCGGCCCAGCCACGCCAATCAGCAAAAATGCCGCAATCAGATAGCTGATACTGCCCGCCATTCTTTCCCGAATATCGAGCTTTAAAGTGAGACCTTGGCTCATATTGAATTCCTACTACAAAGCATCGTCATTCCCGCGTATCTGTGGCGGGAATCCAGCGGCGCGGCTGGATCCCCGATAAAACCACTCGGGGATGACGCTTGTATTTGATAAGCCCAACATATTTCTAGCCACATCCTAAGACCCGCGCTCATGCCGCATCCTTGCTACAAAAAACCCGCAGCTGATCGTGCGGCAAAGAAACAGGGATGCGCTGCGTTAATGAAGGCTGATAGAGGGCGAGTTGATCGCGACTCAAATCGACGATTAAATCGGCATTCCACACCGGCACATGCAGGCTAATGCGGTAAAAGCTGCCTAATAGCTCAATCTTGCTGACATCCGCCAGCGCGGTATTAGGCTCCCGCAATAGAGCCACATCCCAGGTGGCGTGCAGGCGCACCGCTTCTGGGCGGATAAATAATTCCACCTCCTGCCCCTGCGGCAAAGGCGGCAGATGCAGGGCATAAAGCTCGGCATCGGCGACGCTCAGGCATTGATTGCCTGACACGCGGGCCTTAATCCAATTGGATTTACCGACAAATTCGGCCACAAAACGGCTTTGCGGATGGCTGTAGATTTCTTCTGGTGTGCCGACCTGCTCGATTACACCGTGGTTCATCACCACAATCCGATCGGCCATCGTCAGCGCCTCATCCTGATCGTGTGTCACCAAAATCGTGGTAATACCTAGCCGTTGTTGCAAGCTGCGAATTTCGCGGCGCAAGTGTTCGCGCACGCGGGCATCCAACGCAGACAGTGGCTCGTCTAATAATAAAAGCCCAGGGGACGTGGCCAAGGCGCGCGCCAAAGCCACCCGCTGCTGCTGGCCGCCGGATAACTGCGCTGGGTATTTGTCTTCGATACCGGCAAGCCCAATCAGCTCGAGCAAACTGGTGACGCGCGCGGCCTTGTCACTACTGCGCCCTTTTAAGCCGTAAGCGATATTGTCTGCCACATTTAAATTAGGAAATAAAGCGTAGGACTGAAACACAATGCCGTAATCACGCTTGGCTGCGGGCAGGCGGGTGATGTTTTTGCCCTCAACCCTGATTTCGCCCGCATCGGCAAACTCCAGCCCCGCAATCATGCGCAGCAAGGTGGTTTTACCGCAGCCCGACGGCCCAAGCAGGCAAAGCAGCTCGCCTTTTTTAACATTCAGCGAGATTTGCTTTAAGGCCACAAAAGCGCCAAAACGCTTCGCTAGGCCTTCTATTGATAAATAATCTGCACTGGCGGCAAGGGGCAATTCAATATTTCTATTCATTAATCAGGCCTGAAGCGGTAAACGTTTTGGAACAAGAGATGAAGTTTTTCTTGAACGAATGTTGCCCGCTCAAGAAAACTACAAAGCTTTTTTAGTGCCTTCGGCACGTTGATTTAGGTGCGGGCGTCCCGCTGAACCTTCCTTTCTTGTGTGGCCAAGAAACGAAGCCAAAGAAGGCCACCCCACGAAACACGAAAGCCCCTGCGCTGCGGACAATCGAGCCGGCGGCGGGCGGGATTGGCTCGCTGCCTCGCTCCCAAGCGATCCCCCGCCCCGCTTGTTCCTCGCTTCGGCGTGTTTCAAGGGGAGATTTAAGCCCCGTGCTACTAGTAGTGATACGAATCCCAATTGCTGAGTTTTAAGACACTTAAAACCTACAAAATAACGGAATTCAAGCTTTGATTTTCTCCGTGAAACTCCGTGTTCTCTGTGGCCTCCGTAGTTCAAGAATTGGGTTTTACTCGGAACATCAGCAGTTACTTTATTGACAACGCCAAAAACCAGCCAGCCTCAAGAGGCGGGCCGGTCTGTGCAGTGTTTTTTTATTTCTTTGCCTCAGACTTAGCGTCGTAACGACGTGTCCATTCGGCCAGAATTTTGTCGCGGTTTTGTGCCGACCAGCGCAGGTCTTGCTTGATCAGCAATTGCTCGTAGTTAGCAGGGATATGCGCATTAGGCTTGGCAACGCCAGGGTAGGCCACCACGGCGAAGTTCTTTTCGTAAAGCTCATTCGCGCTTTTTGATGCAGCCCAATCCGCCAGCTTTTTAGCGGCATCCAGATTCTTGGTGCCCTTCATGATGGCGGTGGCTTCTACATCCCAGCCCAAGCCTTCCTTAGGGAAGACCAAATCGATCGGCGCGCCGCCTTCTTTTAGCTTGGCTGCACGGTATTCAAACGAAATACCAATCGGGAATTCGCCCGCAGCGGCTTGTTTGCAAGGCTTGGAGCCTGAATGCGTGTACTGCGCCATGTTTTCGTGCAGCTTGTCCATAAAGGCCCAGCCTTCTTTCTCGCTGCCAAACACTTTCAGCCAAGCCGTTACATCAAAATAACCTGTGCCGCTGGATGCCGGATTAGGCATCACAATTTTGCCTTTGTATTCAGGCTTGGTCAGATCGCGCCAGCTTTCTGGTTTTTTTAGGCCCAGCTTGGCCGCTTCTACCGTGTTAAAACAAACCGTCGCACCCCAAACATCCATCCCTACCCAAGCAGGTGGATTGCTGTCGTCAACGTATTGCTTGGAAAGCTTCTCAACACCCTTGGCCGCATAAGGCTGCAACATGCCTTCTTTTTCCATCACCAGTAGGCTGGAAGCTGCCACGCCCAACACCACATCGGCTTGCGGGGCGTTTTTCTCTGCCAGCAATTTAGCCGTGATAATGCCGGTTGAATCCCGCACCCATTTCAGCTTGATACCAGGGTTTTGTTCTTCAAATTGTGCTTGATAAGGCTTGAGCTGATCAGCTTCAAGCGCGGTATACACCGTCAGGGAAGTGTCAGCAAAAGCGTGCCCGGCAAGTAGCGCGGAGAGCAATACAGCAATACGTGTCATTCTTCTATCCTTTCACGATCGGTAAAGTAGCAGGGGAACGTGGAGGATTGTAGGAACGCAACATTACACAGGCATGACGTCTAGACGAATTTTGTGTGACGAGGTGGGAAGTTTGCAGTGGGATGATATGGCGAGCAATTCGTAGAAGCGGCTTTAGCCGCTTCTTATAAATATCACTAAAGACAAAAAATAACACAAAGGCTGATTTTTCTTAGGGTGTGCAAGTCGCTTTTCTTGCGCACCATCCTTCGGTGCGTAACGACTTCGTCGTTTCACACCCTACGAAATGACAGTTTTAAATGTGGAATCTGATTACGTTAATGCTTATAGGAGCGATGAGGCCGCGTCTTTCATCGCCAACAAAGGCCTTGTTAAATCAGACAAAGCCAGCCGCTGCCGCCCTGCTTCATCAAAATTATCTGCCGACAACCATTGAGCAAATGCCTCTTCAAGCGCTGGCCATTCCTGATCCAGCACCGAAAACCACGCCGTATCACGGTTACGATTTCTATTCACCGTGGCTTGACGAAACACGCCTTCAAAGCTAAAGCCCAAACGCTGTGCGGCCTTGCGCGAAGGCAGATTCAACGCATTGCACTTCCACTCATAGCGCCGATAGCCCAGCTCAAACGCATTTTTCATCATCAGCACCATGGCTGCCGTCGCGAGGCGCGTGCCTTGCAAAGCTGGGGAGAAATGCAGCCAGCCCACTTCAATGGCAGCCGCCGCCGGATCAATCCGCAGATAAGAAGCCAAGCCTAGCGCCTTACCACTGGCCTCATCCACGATGGCGTAAAACTGCGGATCAATTCCGCTGCTCACCCTATCCAGCCAGGCATTAAAAGCCTGAACATCTGCAAAAGGCCCGGATGTTAGATAAGTCCACATCCGGCCATCATCCGCCGAAAAAGCCTGCCATAAAGCGTCAGAATGCTGATCCAGTTGCAAAGGCTCCACCCGACAGCCCCAACCACCCAGCTCCTTAGCAGGAGGAAAATCAGGTGCAACCCAGTTTTGCAGCGGCAAGCCAACAGGTTGGCCGAATTGGTTTAGTTCGTAGTTCATGCAAGTCCTTCAAGATCAATGAGTAAAACCAAAGTAGGGCGCACTCGAAGCGAAGCGCAGTGCGCCATAAACATAAGCCAAGCAGATTTCACAACTCAATTTCGCGCCTTGTGGCGTACTGCGCTATCGCTGACCGACAAAACCCGTCGCCCAGCGAAGCTTCGAGTACGCCCTACTTCTAAAGATTGGATTAATTCAAGAAGTGATTTCTAGCCATACCCCCCTCAACAATCACACTCAACCGTCCCGCCCACCAACACCCCCGCCTCTTTTCCAACGGCAAGCGGATGCCCATCCCGCTGCCAGAAATCCAAGCCACCAATCAGCTCTTTTACGGTAAAACCCAGCTTGGCAAGCTTATAGCTGCCCCATGTCGAGCCATTACAGCCTATGCCATCGCAATAACACACATAAACTTTGCTGCGATCTAGCTGCGCCGTGCTCGCTTCGTCCATTAAGCGATGTGGAAATGAGATTGCACCGGGGATATGGCCGCGCCCATAGGCCTCACTACTGCGGGTATCCAGCGCAATAATCTCTGGGTGTTGCACGTAAAGATCGCTGGCTAAATCGGCAGCGTCGGTATGAAAACGTAGTTTGTCTGCCAAATACGCTGCGGACTCAGCTGAGCTAGCTAAGCCGCTACTTTTTACTGCGGATTGATCGCTCATCACACTCTCCGAATTAATTGTTCACAGCGCTAATTTAAAGGTAAATTGGCCTGCTGCTACCTACCAATTTCATTACCATGAGCAAACCACTTTCAGCCCCCGTCTGGCCTACCCTATTTGCGGCAAGCGCAGGTACAGGCATGGGGATTCAAGCCCAGCTGATCCACACCCTGCGTAAAGCCTTGCTTGCCGGGCGATTACCTCAAGGCAGCCGCGTGCCTGCCAGCCGGATGCTCGCCAAAGATTTAGCCATTTCTCGCAGTAGTGTAGAGGCCGCTTATGCGCAACTAGAGGCCGAAGGCTATCTGCAGCGGCGAGCAGGCGCGGGGAGCTTTGTTGCATTTACGCCGCAAGCGCGGCCCGCAAAAAAAGCCGTTAGCGCAGCGGCGCAGCTTTCACGGAGGGGACAGGGGATTGTAGATGCAGGGGGATGCAGAGATACCACACTGCCCAGCCTGGCTTTTAATGCAGGCCAGCCCGATACCCGCGCGTTTCCGCATGCCTTGTGGCAAAAGCTGATGCAGCCGCGTTGGAGTAAAAGCGGCGCAGCACTCGCCAACTATGGCCCTGCACAGGGCTTGCCGGAGTTGCAATCGGCCATTGCGGGCTATTTGGCACAAGCTCGTGGTGTGGATTGCCAGCCAGAGCAGATTCTTATTTTGAATAGCTCTCAGCAGGCTTTGCAAATGATTGCCCAACTGCTGATCGATCCGCAAGACACCGTTTGGCTAGAAGACCCTGTATATCTAGGCGCTAGAAACGCCATGCTGGCGGCAGGTGCGCAGATTGTACCGGTGCCGGTTGATCAGGAAGGCTTTAACACCGACATCAGCCAAACACTGGCCGCGCCCCGATTGATTTACACCACGCCATCGCACCAATACCCGCTCGGCATTGCCATGAGCTTGCCTCGGCGAATGGCGTTGATTGCGCAAGCTGCGGCGCATCAGGCATGGGTTATTGAGGATGATTACGATAGCGAATTTTATTACGACCAACGCCCGCTGCCTGCGCTGCAAGGGCTAGATCAGCAAGGGCGAGTGATTTATGTGGGCACCTTCAGCAAGGTATTGTTCCCCTCATTGCGGCTCGCCTATATCGTCTTGCCACCCGCCTTAGTCCCTGCATTTATTACCGCAAGAATCGCTTTTGATGGGCATAGCGCACAGTTTCTACAGGCCGTTACGGCTGATTTTATAGCGCAGGGCCACTTTGCCGCGCATTTACGCCATATGCGCCTGCTTTACCGCAGCCGCCGAGATTTACTACTGGAATGCCTGCAGCCCATATCCGATGTCATCAAGCCCATCAACACGGCAGCGGGCTTGCAATTTGCACTGCAACTCCCAAAGGGCTTAGAAAAACCATGGACTATTAAGGGATCAGCTGCGGGGCTGGCGCTAAGGCCGCTCTCGGGATTTTATCAAGCAGAGGCTGAAATCGAGGGCTGGCTCATTGGCTATGCCTCATTAAGCAATGAGCATATTCGCGCCGCTTGCGATCACTTAATCAGCAGTTACAAGGCTATTTAAAAGAATGCTAGGCCGTGCCCTATCAACGCAGCAACGATAAGAGCCTAAAAAAACAGACCGTATTTTCAGCTTAGGAAAAATGACGCTGCGGATAGCTGTCCTCGCCCATATTAGGCGGGGTAATCGGCAGGTGCTTGCGAGAATCAGCCATGCACCAGAGTGAAAACGCATCAGCAGGCATAGGTGCTGCAATTAAATAACCTTGCGCCTCATCGCAGCCCATCACCGCTAGCGCTTGCCATGCGGCTTCGGTTTCCACCCCTTCTGCAATCACGGATAAACCCAGAATATGCCCCAGCTCAATAATCGAGCGAACGATAGATACATTTTCAAAACGCTCGCTCATCGACATCACAAAGCTTTGATCAATTTTTAATTCATGCACCGGCATTTTGGCTAAATAGGCAAAAGACGAATACCCTGTACCAAAATCATCAATCGATAATTTAACACCCATGGCACGTAAATACTCTAAATTGCGCATTAAATCCTTGGGATTTCTCATCACCCCTGTTTCGGTGATTTCCAAGCATAAATTCTGTGGCTGCACTTGGCATTGCGCCAGTTGCCGCTCTAGAAAAGACACAAAGCTAGCATCTTCAACATCGCTTACGCCCACATTCACCGAGATACACAGCTCCAGCCCTTCTTCAATCCATACCGCAGCCTGCATCAATACATCGTGCACCACCCACTCGGTAATCGCCCTTAATTTGCCTGTTTGCTCGGCAAAAGGAATAAACACACTGGGGGCAATAAAGCCCCTCACCGGATGCTGCCAGCGCACCAGCGCTTCTGCTTCGCTCACCACGCCGTCGATCATTTTGACCTTGGGCTGGTAGTAAACCAGTAAATGCCCTTCGGCCAATGCCTCACGCAGATCGCCCATCAAGGTGAGCTGGTTACGTGAATACGCCTCTTGCTCCGGATCATAAAAAGCAAAGCTGCGCCGAGCAGATTTAGCCCCGCAAAGCGCCACCTCTGCATTACGCAGCAAAATATCGGCACTGAGCCCATGCTCCGGAAATAAAGCCACACCCGAGCTGGCACTAATATCTAAGCGCTCTCCTCCCATTAAAAGTGGCTCGGTCATGCTGGCATCCAGCCGCTCTAATACCTTAAGCACATCATCGCTTAATACACGCTCCAGCAATACGCCAAAGGTATTCCCCCCCAAACGAGCCACTTTAATTACAGGACGGCGAAGCACATTTAAGCGCTCAGCAATATGCCTTAAGACCTCATCTCCCTGCTGATAACCCAGATATTCGTTAATAAAATGAAAATCATTGATATTCAGAATCAATAAAGCAAAAGAGCCCCTTTCCGGGTTTAAATGCTCTGCTGCGAAATGCAAAAAACCCACTCTATTGACAAGGCCTGACAATGAATCTACATAAGCCAATTCCCGTAAGGACTGATCTCTTGCCGAAACAAGCTCACCCAAGGCATTAAATGCTCTTGCAATATTGCCTAATTCATCGTTTCGCCCAGCCTGAATCCTCACCCCAAAATCGCCCGTCGCCATTCTGCGTACTGCCCTGGAAAGCGTGGCAAGTGGTGCAGAAAAATGATGAGCCACCAAATAGCAAACCGCGCATGCCGCAATAAAAAGAATTAATCCCATACTCAATGCTTGCCACCTTGCTTGCATCAGCGATTTATGAAAAAGATCACTATCAATATCGGCAGCAATTAAATAATGAGACCCATCGGCCATCGGCATAGGAAACAAATAGGTTCTGGACTCTCCCCAGGCTTCACTCACAATCACTGAGCGGGGATGCCCATCTTTTAAAGCCAACAAAGCAGGGCTGGTTGGATTTTCATTGAGTTCCTGATAGCGACCATAGTTTGCTTTAGCAAGCAAGGGTGGCGTAGCGCTATCAATCAAATAGGCAACCTTGCCATTCTCCAACTTAAAGGCATAGAGATCTCGTAAGCCCGCAATCTGGCAATAGCGCTCTAAGATCGCCAATTGCTGAACATACTCTTCAGAAGAGATCTCTTCCCCTGCCAGCGCACGAGTTAAATAATGATTAGGCAAGATCATCGGCAAGGTTTGCACCGCAGCAGACAGACGACGATCTGCATCACGGCGCACCTCATCACACATCACTGACTGAAGCAGTAGCGTGAAAATAATCATCAGCAATAGATTTAACAGGAGCAGCACCAGTAAAATTTTTACTCGCGCACTATTGAGCTGACGAAATCTAAGTTTCATAAACTGAGCAACCATCTGAAACGACATTTCAATTGTCATCCCAAATTGATAGCAGTCAGATGCTAGCAAGACAATGTCATTTCCTAATTAAGCAGCCAATCAGCAGACGTAATATTGCCCCCATTACTTCCTGAGGTTAACCTTAAGCCGCAGGTATTGGCCTCTGCAGATTGCAAATGCACATTAAAATGCATCAACTCATCACGGCGAAAAGCCACAATCTCGACTTCGCCATTAGTCGGCTGGCTAGCCAGCAATGCATCCAAATTACCACTGGTCACACGCAAACGATTCATTGCAATCAATAAATCGCCCGCAGATAAACCTGCTTTTTGCGCAGCACCGCCATCCAGAACATGGCTTAATTTTACAAAACCACCCTCATTGCTGGTACGCACACCTAGGCTATTGCTGGGCGAAAGCACTTTATCCAGCCAGCCGCCCTTGTCGGCGGCGCTCACTGCAGCACGCATCTGCCAATCTACGCCAAATTCTGCCAGTAAGGCTTGCAGGGGCAGCTCGTCTGTTGAACGTAATGCCGAATCAAAGAACGATTTTAGATCAAGGCCACTCACTTCAGAGGCTAGCGCTTCCCAAGCCGTTTCTGCCACGCCTTCGCCCTGAGTAGCAAAATCTTTGCCATAACGCAGCCACAGGGCACGCATCACATCATCTAAGGATTTCTGCCCCTGGGTTTGCTTTCTGATGTGCAAATCTAGGCAAAGCGCCACAAGCGCGCCCTTGGTGTAATAACTCACTAGGCTATTCGGGCTGTTTTCATCCTGGCGGTAAAACTTTACCCATGTATCAAAGCTTGAATCTTCTAAAGATTGCTTGGTACGGCCATTGCCTCTTTGCACGCCCGTAATCGTTTGCGCGAGTAAATCCAGATATTCTTGCTGGCTAATTAAACCCGTGCGCACCAGGGTTAAATCATCGTAATAAGAAGTAATTCCTTCAAAAGCCCACAATAAACGCGTGTAATTTTCCTGGCTTAAATCATAAGGCGCATAGGCTGCGGGCTTAATCCGCTTTACATTCCAGCTATGGAAATACTCGTGACTGCAAAGGCCTAAAAATTGACGGTAGCCTGTTTTAATTTGCGTTTCGTGCGCTAAAGGCAAATCATCACGATTACACATTAATGCCGTGGATGAGCGATGCTCTAATCCGCCATAACCATCGCCCACCGCCATCGTCATAAATACATAACGATCAAATGGGGCAGGCTCGCCAAAAAGCCTAATCTGGTATTCGCAAATTTGTTTTAAATCTTTTTTCAAACGCTTTAAATCTGCCTGATGCCGGCCCGCAATCACAATATCATGTGGGATGCCGCAGGCTTTAAAGCTAATCTGGCTAAATTCACCCATTTCAACCGGATGATCAATTAGCTCATCATAATTAGCAGCCTGATAACCGCCAAACTGGCCCTGCTTCGCATTACGTGCAGCTAAAGTAGTCGCCACTTTCCAGTTTTTATATTCCTTACCTTCCGGTGCAACAATTTCTACATTGCATGGTGTATTTTCTTGCCCTTGCACCGCTAAAAAGACGCTGGTGCCATTAAAAAACCCACGTGTCTGATCTAAATAAGCACCACGCACAGATAAATCCCAAGCATAAACGCTGTAATGGATTTCTAAAGGCCCTTTAACCACCTCTGCCTGCCAGCTATGCTTATCACTTTTTGTAATTGCAACGGCGTTGCCTGCCGATTCAGCGCGAATCTCAACAATATTGCGGGCAAATTCCCGAATTAAATAACTACCCGGTATCCATGCAGGCAAATACACAGTCTGGCCATCTGCGCTGGGGTTTTTAATTAAAACAGAAACATGAAAAATATGGGCGTGCAAAGACGCAGGGGAAATTTTATAAGAGATGGTCATGAATAGTCTTTAAACAAAAGTCGATAAAAACAGCCGTTTTATTGCACTACACTTTTAAAACGATAACGATCAATACTTAAGCTTGATGCAAACCCACCTGATTACGTCCTGCATGCTTAGCTTGATAAAGCACGGAATCTGCAGCGTCAATCAGCTGAGCTGCATCCATATTATTTTTTAAAGTAGCAACGCCCGCGCTAAAGGTAACTTGAAACTGAATATCATTCGATGATTGTATTAGTTCAGAAAAACGCTTGCGCCAGTCGTCTACCTTTTGCGCAGCACGAACCAAGCTTGTTTCTGTAAAAACCACGGCAAATTCTTCGCCGCCATAGCGCCCCGCTGCACCTTCACCATTAATCGATTGACGTAATAAACGCGCTAAACTTTTAATTACTTGATCGCCGATGCTATGGCCATAATTATCATTAATTTTTTTAAAATGATCGATATCAATCATAGCAAAAGATAAAGAAAGGGCTTCTTTTTTAGAGCGTGCAACAGAGCGCTCTAAAAAATCAATAATATGCGTATGATTCAATAAAGTAGTCAGGCTATCACAACTCATCCAGCGTCGTAATGAGCGATAGCGCGCACAGGTCATATTCACCGAAGCAATTAACTCTTCTTCCGGCATGTTTTTAACCCAGAAATCATCGCCCCCCATACTGCGAGCCATTAATTGCTTAATGCGATTTGTTTCAGTCGATAAGAAAACAATAGGAACACTATCAAATTGCGTATATTGCCTAATCACCTTCGCGATTTCATCTCCAGAACACTGAGGCATATAAACATCCATCAGCACAATATCAGGAGAAAATCGCTCAAGGGGAAAGAAAACATCCAGCGGGTTTTTAAGCACCTGAACTTCCATCCCTGCCTTGATTAAAATATTGGCACTCACTTTCCCCATCGCATCTGAATCATCAACAATCAAAACGCGATACGGTATGCTCATACTTTGCTCTAATAAAACATCTAACCGATCAATTAGCTTTTGAATATCTAAAGGAAAATAAACAAAATCGCTCACGCCAATTTTCATCAGATGAATTTGCTGCACCACACTTAATGACGAAGTTAAATATAAAAGTGGTCCACGGGATAGTTTGCCAATCAAAGGGAGAATTTGCTCAGCGGTGCAATCCTCTAAGCCTGCTTCACCCAGCAACACCGCAAAAGGCGCTCTTGTATACATGGCGGCCAGCAGTGCACTTTGTTTTGAGAATGCTTGGCATTCAAAGCCAAAAAATGTCAACTGCCTCGCTAACTCAGCGCCTCCCTGAACCTTCCTCGCGGATAAATAAATAATGGGTTTCTCTTGATTCGCATTCATATTGGCCCGGCTTTACGCTTCTTAAAGTAACTCAGCAAAACACCAGCTCAAAGCTTACAAAAAGAGTTGATGCATTCTTATATGGTTTTTTTAAACCTGTCTCTATCAGAATATCAGTCTTTATCAAAATTTCCGCAAATCCTATTCGCTTGAGCTGTTTTTTTGCTCAAACTGATGCAATTGCCGCCGCCATTTTTTACTAGGCCTCCCCTCTCCTGCCGGGTGCTCAAAGCGGGGAGCAAGCTGGCGCGCTTCTTGATCACGCTGCCGCCGCAACACACTCTCCTCACTTTCCTGATAAAGCATGCGTGCCGCCGTGGCCGGCCCGCGCTGCTCAGACAAGCCCAGCACGCTGATTTCAAATTCGCCTTGCTCGGTGCGTATCCGTAATACATCGGCTAATTTTAGCAAACGCGCGGGCTTGATTCGTTCTTTATTAAGATGTACATGCCCTGCATCAATTGCGGCACTTGCTAATGAGCGCGTCTTAAAAAACCGCGCAGCCCACAGCCATTTATCAATCCGAACACTTTTTGCCTCGATCATTTTACTCCCCTGAAACAAAAACACCCCGCATCAGCGAGGTGTTGTGTATCCCGAAAAACCGGAATAAAAGCTTAGTGTGTTTTTGCTTTAAAGTGACGACGACGATCTGTTTCGTTTAAGTAACGCTTACGAATACGGATGCTTGTTGGTGTAATTTCAACCAATTCATCATCATCAATAAACTCAACCGCTGATTCGAGTGTCATTTTGATCGCAGTGGTCAAACGAACCGCTTCATCAGTACCGGATGCGCGAACGTTAGTCAGTTGCTTACCCTTAACCGGGTTAACCACCAAATCGTTATCACGGGTGTGAATACCAATCACCATACCTTCGTACAATTTATCGCCTGGGGCTACAAACATACGACCACGGTCTTCCAGCTTCCACAATGCGTAGGCTACAGCGTCACCGTTTTCTTGTGAAACCAATACGCCGTTATGACGGCCTGGCATATCAGCTTTAGCCGGTGCGTAGTCATCAAATACGTGACCGATCAAGCCAGTACCACGCGTCATAGTCATGAAATCGCCTTGGAAGCCGATCAAACCACGCGCTGGAATATGGTATTCCAGACGAGTACGGCCTTGACCATCGGATTCCATATTGGTCAACTCACCACGGCGGCGACCAATTTCTTCCATCACGCCACCTTGATGTTCATCTTCAAGATCGATAGACAGATTTTCGTAAGGCTCACATTTTACACCGTCGATTTCTTTGTAAACAACGCGTGGTTTAGCCACGGCCATTTCAAAGCCTTCACGACGCATGTTTTCTAGCAAAATAGTCAGGTGCAATTCACCACGACCTGAAACGCGGAAGATATCAGCGTCTTCGGTGTCTTCTACTTTCAGCGCTACGTTGATCAGCAGCTCTTTAGTCAGACGATCACGGATTTGACGGCTGGTAACGAATTTACCTTCAGTACCAGCTAATGGTGAAGTGTTCACCATAAAGTCCATGGTCAGTGTTGGCTCATCGATGGTTAACATCGGCACGCCTACTGGCATTTCTTTATCACAGATGGTTACGCCGATACCGATTTCATCCAGACCAGAGATAATAATAATATCGCCAGCTTGTGCTTCTTCAACCGCAACGCGTTCCAGACCACTGAAACCCAATACTTGATTGATACGGCCTTGACCAACTTGGTCGTCGTGATTCATCACCACAACAGCTTGGCCTGGCTTGATACGGCCATTCAGTACACGGCCCACCCCAAGGCGACCGGTGTATGTGGAGTAATCCAGCGCAGAAATTTGCAATTGCAATGGTGCATCAGGATCGCCAATAGGCGCTTGAACGTGTGTCAGTACGGTATCTAGCAATGGGCGCATGTTATCGGACTCGGTTTCGAGTTCGAGCTTAGCGTAGCCATTCAGAGCAGATGCGTAGATAACCGGGAAATCGAGCTGTTCGTCTGTTGCGCCGAGCTTGTCGAATAAATCGAAAGTTTGGTCTACAACCCAATCCGGGCGCGCGCCAGGACGGTCAACTTTATTAATCACAACAATAGGCTTCAGGCCAAGCGCCAAAGCTTTTTTAGTTACGAAACGGGTTTGTGGCATAGGGCCATCAACCGCGTCAACCAGCAGCAATACGCCATCAACCATACCCAGAACACGTTCCACTTCACCACCGAAATCGGCGTGACCTGGAGTGTCTACGATGTTGATATGGTAGCCTTCGTATTGAAGCGAAGTGTTTTTAGCCAGAATAGTGATACCGCGCTCTTTTTCGATATCATTACTGTCCATCACGCGTTCTGTAACCTGTTGGTTATCGCGGAAGGTGCCGGATTGGCGGAGAAGTTTGTCAACGAGGGTAGTCTTACCGTGGTCAACGTGGGCAATAATTGCAATATTACGAATGGCGCGGGTTGTCATTGTCTGGGCTGCAGATTTTAAAAAAGTGCGCGATTGTACCACGCGAAGTGGATTCCGCGACTAAGTTCCGACGCCTTAGGAAATAATTCATAATAATCAGTCGATTACTGGTCAATAAATTTTCCACACTGCTCGTTTTCTGCCAAAAAACCACCCCATATTACAAGCCCGACACCTCCATTTGCTGCTTTGCCGCATTAAATATCAAGCCCGGTTGGCTAGCAGAGCGTGAGCCTGCTAGTGGCTGATTACTACTGGCATGATAGCTATAAACCAAAGAATATTTAGTATGCGCTGTGCGATTTCTGCTGGCTGCATGAAAAGTACGCGCATCAAACAGCACCACATCCCCGGCTTGTAAATCCGGAAACACTGCGCGCGCCACCCAAGGTGCCGCCAGCGGGTGATTGGCCATTAAAAACTCGCGCTCATCATAGGCCTCATCAGGGAAATCGACCTGATGTGAGCCTCCAATAAAGCCTAGGCCACCGTTTTCACTGGTTTCACTGCCCAGCGCCAGCCATGCAGAAACCAACTCAGGACGGGCAAAGCGCCAGTAACGCACATCCCGATGCCATCGGGTATCGCTGCTAAAACTAGGCTGCTTACTCATTAAACTATTATGGTGCACTTGGGTCAGCGTGATTTTCGGCGTGTCCAACAAGTGGCTCACCATGGTAAGTAATTGCGGGTCCCCCGCCCAAGCGGCAAACACAGGACCTCTTGCTGCCATATTTCTTAAGCGCCGAATCGTGCCACCGCCCTCCACTGCCGTCGATATCGGCGCACCGGGATAACCCAGCTCGGCCTCTAATTCAAAAGGGGGCTGCCGTGCGGTTACCGCATCCATTGCCGCCACACGAATTTCATTCACTCGATCTGGCGATAGCAAGCCGCGCAGCAAAACGACGCCATCGGCCTGAAAACGTTCACGCAACGAGGCTAAATGAACAGGCAAGCAAAATTCAGCAAACAAGACCATCACTCCGGCTAATAAAGTCAAATTGTAACAGTCCCTATTTAGCCACGTCCTGCCTACCACCTGTATTTCATACCTTGGAAATCCCTAATGAGAAAGCTTCTTTTGATCAAGATCATCTTTTTAATGGCGTAAGCTCCGCCCCACTTAAACGCGCTTACTGTAAAAACAAAATCATATGCCAGCCCTTAGAACAAGCCATCTTTTACATTCAAACGCATTGAAATGGTCATTCTGGCCGAATCGAAAACGGATTGCGCTTTCGAAATTCTCTGTTAGTATTTCTTAACACTACCTGTCTTTTTTACCCGCCAGCTTGTCCCGATCCTGATTACTTTGCTCATCTTTGGTGCTGGCCGTCTTATCCGAACGCTTACTTAAGTAGTATTGTTTGCGGAAGAGCATATGTCGATCATTGGTTCAGAAGAAGGCGAAAAGCCAAGCAGCCAAGACGGAGTTACTGAATTTCGTCGCCAAAAAACGCTGCTAAAAACAGGGGCCCTGCAAGACGCTATTTTCAACAGCGCCTACTTCTCCAGTATTGCCACGGATGAAAAAGGCGTCATCCAGATTTTTAATGTCGGTGCCGAGCGCATGTTGGGCTATGAGGCGCTCGATGTAGTCAATCGAATCACCCCCGCCGATATCTCTGACCCGCAAGAAGTGATTATGCGGGCAGCAGCCTTAAGCTTGGAGCTCGATACCCCTATTACGCCCGGCTTCGAAGCTTTGGTATTCAAAGCCTCGCGCGGTATTGAGGATATTTACGAGCTTACCTATATCCGCAAAGATGGCAGCCGTTTTCCTGCCGTGGTTTCAGTG
The DNA here is from genome assembly GCF_042664895.1 of Iodobacter arcticus. NCBI lineage: Bacteria > Pseudomonadati > Pseudomonadota > Betaproteobacteria > Neisseriales > Chitinibacteraceae > Iodobacter > Iodobacter arcticus. The sequence goes on along the minus strand of NZ_JBHTBQ010000033.1, from coordinate 102,710 downwards.
ACTGCACTGCGGGATGAGCAAGACGCCATCATCGGCTATTTACTGATTGGCACCGATAATACGGCGCGTAAACAGGCTTCGCAGTATGCCCGCAGTTTGCTTGAGGCCAGTCTTGATCCGCTGGTGACCATCAGTGCCGAAGGCAAAATAACGGATATTAATGAGGCCTCGATTAAGGCCACCGGCGTGGTGCGTGAGAAGCTGATCGGCACTGATTTTTCTGACTACTTTACTGAGCCTGCCAAAGCGCGTGAAGGCTACCAGCGGGTTTTTGCCCAAGGTTTTGTAACAGATTATCCGTTGACGATCCGGCACAGCGATGGCCGTCTTACCGACGTGCTTTATAACGCTTCCGTTTATAAAGATGTGCGCGGTAATGTGCTCGGTGTGTTTGCTGCGGCCCGGGATATTACCGAGCGTAAGCGGATTGAAGCTGCGCTACTTAAAGCCGGAGCCTTGCAAACTGCTATTTTTAACAGCGCTAATTTCTCCAGTATTGCCACCGATGCCAAAGGCGTGATTCAGATTTTTAACGTCGGTGCCGAGCGCATGCTGGGCTATACCGCCATAGAAGTCATGAACAAAATCACCCCTGCAGATTTCTCTGACCCACAGGAGCTGGTGGCCCGTGCTGAGGCGCTGAGTATTGAGCTGGGTACGCCCATTACCCCGGGTTTTGAGGCGCTGGTATTTAAGGCGGCACGCGGCATTGAGGATATTTATGAGCTAACTAAAATCCGCAAGGATGGCAGTCGTTTTCCCGCGGTTGTTTCCGTCACCGCACTGCGTGATGCCGAAGATGCCATCATCGGCTATTTACTGATTAGTACCGACAACACGGCTCGTAAACTGGCAGAAGAAGCACTGCTTAAAGCGGGCGCACTACAAAGAGCGATTTTTAACAGTGCCAATTTCTCCAGCATTGCCACCGATGCCAAAGGCGTGATTCAGATTTTTAATGTGGGGGCCGAGCGCATGCTGGGCTATACCGCAGCCGAAGTCATGAACAAAATTACCCCTGCAGATATTTCTGACCCGCAAGAATTAATCGCTCGCGCCACAGCCCTCAGCTTGGAGCTAGACACCCCGATCACCCCCGGCTTTGAAGCCTTAGTGTTCAAGGCAACGCGCGGTATTGAAGATATTTACGAGCTTACTTATTTTCGCAAAGACGGCAGCCGCTTTCCAGCCGTGGTCTCTGTCACGGCGCTACGCGATGCGCAAGATGCCATCATCGGCTATTTATTGATAGGCACCGACAATGCCGCCCGCAAGCAAGTTGAAGAAGCCCGTACCGTGCTCGATCAGCGCTTACGCGATCAGCAGTTTTATACCCGCTCTTTGATTGAATCCAATATCGATGCGCTGATGACCACCGATCCGCAGGGCATTATTTCCGATGTAAACCAGCAAATGATCGCACTCACCGGGCGAACCCGTGATGAGCTAATCGGTGCGCCCTGCAAAAACTTTTTTACCGACCCAGTGCGGGCCGATGCCGCCATTAAACGTGTGCTTACAGAAAACAAAGTCAGCGATTACGAGCTAACCGTCAGAGCGCAAAACGGTGTAGAAACCGTGGTGTCCTACAATGCGGCCACCTTTCATGATCGAGACCGCAAGGTGCAAGGCGTCTTTGCAGCGGCGCGGGATGTAACCGAGCGCAAGCGCTTTGAACTTACCTTACAAGAAAAAAACATTGAGCTAGAACACGCCAGCCGAATGAAATCAGAGTTTCTCGCCACCATGTCGCACGAGCTGCGCACGCCGCTTAACGCCATTATTGGCTTTTCTGAAGCCTTAAAAGATGGCTTTATGGGCCCGACCAGTGACATTCAGCACGAATACATCGGTGATATTTTCACCAGCGGCCAGCACCTACTCTCACTGATTAATGACATTCTCGATTTATCCAAAGTTGAAGCGGGCATGATGACGCTAGATTTGGAAACGGTTGATTTGCACAGCCTGCTGGCAAGCAGCCTGTCTATTGTCAAAGAAAAAGCCGCCACTCAACGCATCCGGCTAGAGCTGGACGCCAGCGAAGACTTAGGTATTCCTCAGCTCGATCAGCGAAAAACCAAGCAAATTGTTTACAACTTGCTCTCTAACTCGGTCAAGTTTACCGCCAGTGGGGGGTGCGTCACCCTCAAAGCGCGTCGTGTTTTACGCAGCAGCGTAGGGCAACTATCTGGCACATGGCCAGTGCATAGTTTTCCTTTAGCCGACAACGAATACAGCGAGTTTCTTGAAATTTGCGTAAGCGATAATGGCATCGGTATTTCCAAAGCCAATATGGCGAAATTATTTCAGGCCTTTAGCCAGATCGACAGCCGCTTAGCGCGTAAATTTGAAGGCACAGGCTTGGGGCTAGCCATGGTTAAACAGCTGGCCGAGCTGCATGGCGGTACGGTGGCCGTCGCGAGTGCTGAAGGCGAAGGCGCGTGCTTTGCCGCTTGGCTCCCCTTACGCAGTATGCCGTCTGCAACGCCCTCTTCCGCAATAAGTAGAAACTTTGCTGATACCAAAGAATGCATAGCATTAGTCATCGAAAGTAACGAGCGAGTGGCCGATCTGATTGGCCTGCAACTTGAAGCAGAAGGCTTTTCCGTACGCTATGCGGCCACAGCAGAGGCCGCATTACGACTCGCCCCACAGCTAAACCTGCGCTTGATTACGCTCGACCTAGATTTACCAGGCACAGGAGGCGCTTGGGAGTTTCTTTTGCAAATACGCGAAAACCGTCACTTAGCCCATGTGCCTGTCGTGATTATCTCTAATCATAGCGATAGCAAAATGGCTTTACTTGAAGGCGCCGCTGCCGTTTTACAAAAGCCAATCAGCCATACCGAGTTAAAAATAGCCCTAGCCAACCTGCGCTTAAACCCTAGCCTGCAAAACCCTTACACCGTCCTAGTGATTGACGATGATGCCAAAGCGATTGATGCACTGACCGTCTTTTTATCCGCCCCAGCCTATATTGTCGTGCGGGCGCTCAGCGGTAAAGAAGGGCTAAAGCTAGCGCAGCAACTTAATCCTGACTTAATTTTACTCGATCTAATCATGCCTGATATGAGTGGCTTTGAAGTCGTAGAAGCATTAGAGCTTGATCCTGCTACCGAGCATATTCCCATCTTAATAGTGACCTCCAAACAGATCACCGAGCTGGATCGGGCTGCACTTAATAGCAAGCCTGAGCGACGGATTCAGATTGTTGAAAAAGCGGGGTTTGACCATCTAGGCTTTACCGCCAAAGTGAAGCGCGCATTAAGGCCCCCATTAGAAAGGACACCCGATGGCCAGAGTATTAGTCATTGAAGACAACGCGGCGAATATGAAGCTGACTGCGCTGCTGCTCCGAAATGCAGACCATACGGTGCTGTGTGCAGTCGATGCTGAAACCGGCCTGACACTGGCGCGCGCCGAGCAGCCGGATCTCATCTTAATGGATATCCAGTTACCGGATATGGATGGCTTAGCTGCAACCGCCTTGCTCAAACAAGACCCCAGCACCGCCGCGATTCCGGTGATTGCACTCACGGCACTGGCCATGAAAGCCGATGAAGAAAAAAGCCAGATCGCCGGTTGCGATGCCTATATTGCCAAACCACTACGCTACCAAGAGCTGTATGCCGTCATCAACACCTTGCTGGCTAAGGGCAAGCCGGCAGATCAGATGCCATGAGCAGCACGGCTCCCACCATTTTGATTGTGGATGATGAAATTCAGAATCGTAAGTTGCTCGAAGCATTGCTCAGACCAGAAGGTTATTTTACGCGCTGTGCAAGCAGTGGCGAAGAAGCACTGGCCTCGATTGCCGAGCATGCGCCAGATTTAATCTTGCTCGATATCATGATGCCGGGCATGGATGGCTTTGAAGTGGCCGTCATCCTCAAAGCCAACCCTGCCACTTCCAATATTCCCATCATCATGGTTACGGCACTCGACGATAGAAGCGCACGACTGGCAGGGCTTAATGCAGGGGCTGAAGAGTTTTTAACTAAGCCCGTTGATCGCGCCGAATTATGGCTACGAGTGCGCAATTTACTGCGTTTAAAAGCTTTTGGAGACTTTCTACAAAACCATAGCGTGATCTTGGAGCAAGAAGTACAGGCTCGTACCGCTGATTTACAACGTTTTCGTTCTGCGATGGATGCCACGGCCGATGCTATTTTCTTGGTTAGCCGCAATACCATGCGCTTTGTTGAAATCAATGCCACCGCTTGCAGCATGCTGGGCTATACCCGCCAGGAATTATTTGACTCAAGCCCCGCTGAAATTGGCGAAGTCTCGCTTGAAGCACTGGAAAACAGCTACGACAACATCATCGCAGGCCAAAAAATTGATGTGCTGGTGGACACCACGATACGGCGTAAAGACGGCACTTATTTACAAGTAGAAGTTCATCAACAAGCTCAGAAATCAGGAAATGACTGGATTATTGTGGGCGTAGCACGCGATCTGACCGAACGTAAGGAATCAGCGCAGCGCCTGCATCAGTTGGCCCATTACGATGTGCTGACCGGCCTGCCTAACCGCACCCTGTTTTATGAGGCACTTAAAAACGCGCTGATTCAAGCCACAGATAGCGATTGGTTGCTCGCCGTGTTATTTGTTGATTTAGACCACTTTAAAAATATAAACGACACTTTAGGCCACGCAATCGGCGATGAGCTACTCAACCAGTTTGGCAATCGCTTAGTTCAATGCGTACGTCCCCGTGACACGGTGGGGCGCTTAGGCGGCGATGAATTTGCGCTCATTTTGCTGATGCATGACGAGTCCTCATACCCCACACTCGTCGCCAACAAAATACGTGAAGTATTGCGTGAACCCTTTGAGATTCAAGACCAGGAAGTGACGATCAGCGCTAGCATGGGCATCACCATTTACCCCGATGACGCCACGGCCCATGAAACACTCATCAAATATGCCGATACCGCGATGTACAGAGCCAAGCAAGCAGGGCGTGATACCTATCGTTTTTTTACCGCGCAAATGAATGCCGAAGTTTTAGCCCGGCACGATCTTGAAGTGGCTTTACACAAGGCCGTAGAAAACAAGGAATTTGTACTACATTACCAGCCCAAAGTGCTGCTCAAAAGCGGCCGAATTATAGGGCTTGAAGCCTTATTACGCTGGCAGCGCCCTGGATATGGCTTAATCTCCCCCCACCTCTTTATCCCTATTCTCGAAGAAACAGGGCTGATTGTGCGAGTAGGAAGCTGGGCCATCACAACTGCTTGCCAGCAAATCGGACAATGGCTGCACGGCGCAATTGGCCCTATGCAAATCTCTGTCAACGTGGCGGGTCGCCAATTTATTGAAGGCGACTTAGAAGGGGATGTGCTTAAAGCACTGCTTGATCATGATATTCCCGCCGATTTGCTCGAATTAGAGCTAACGGAAGGATCGTTAATGGTGAATACCGAGCGCACCATCACCATCTTGAAAAACCTGAAAACGCGCGGCGTGCAAATTTCTATTGATGACTTTGGCACCGGCTACTCAAGCCTCGCCTATTTACGGCGCTTTCCAATTGATAAACTCAAGATTGATATCGCGTTTATTCGCGAAGTGACCACCAATCCTGACGATGCAGCCATTGCGCTGGCCATTATCCGCATGGCCCATAGCTTAAAACTTGAAGTGATCGCCGAAGGAGTAGAAACCGAAGCCCAGCTCGCGTTTTTACTGCGCTACCACTGCGATCAAATCCAAGGCTATTACTTCAGCCCGCCATTACCCTTATTGGAGCTAGAACAAATATTACTCTCGGAAACACTGGATCTAGTCGGGATGGCAGATTCAAACACCGAGCGGCAGGATGAATTGCCTATTACATTTAAAAGCGCACCTCAATGAATTATTGGGGTTTGTAAATGTTTTCATACTTGATCCAAGCAGGGCTGCCAGATCGGGTTATCTTTTCTATAGATGAGCACTGCTGACACCAATGGCCACTACAAACCGATCCAGAGGGAGATTTCCATATATGGCCACGTTTACATTGCCAAAGCAGAGGGGAGTAAGGGTCATAAATTTCAGATAAGCAAACCCCTCCTCTTGCTTTTGCCAAGTCTTGCATCTTGGCCAGCGTTTTTTGACGGCGGTCTTTAAAGCATTGCATGCAACCAAAGCCCGCTCTCATGCTATCGGGTCTGGCTGTAAATTCATGCCCATTTTTACAACGCCATGCAACGGCAGATTTACAGCCCTTATATTCAATCGTCAGACATTGCCAGCCGCGTGCAGCAGCTATCTTTTTGATCTTTTCTAAATCACGCTGCCTTTGTTCATACTTAGCGCAAATAAGGCAAAATTTCCCTGCAATTAAATGACTGGGATAACATTGCCAATGATGCCCCTTAGCGCAGCGAACAGGCATTCTTGTCGATAAATTTACATAATGATTGGATAAGCACTCACCACCCCAAGCTTGCACAATGCCTTGAATGGCCTTCAGGCTGATTAATTTTTGTTTTTCAATTGTGGTATGACTTCTTACGCATGCCTTCCAGCGTTTTATAGCCTTTTGCACCGCGCTGGGCAATAAGCTCTGTGCAGCTTGCGATGGTTTATTTAATTCATTGAGCGCTCGATCTTTTTTCTCTGCGTTCGCCTGCTTTCTTCTTAAAAGGGCTTTTGCATGGAGGTGTGTTTTTCTTTCCTCCATCATTGCGACATCCATACCGCTAAATTTCATCCGCCACGTATAAAATGTAGCGGGGGAAATGCCATGCCGACGGTGTAGCTCTATGGCTGAAGCTCCTGCTTCACCTTGCTTCAGAACCGCAAGGATAAATTCAAATGAGTAGGTTTTTTTAGCCATAATAAGCAATTTAAATGGTTGGGATAGGTAATATCTAAAGATGTGCTCGTTTTAAAAAAAGAATTTTTTAAGCGTAAATGTAGTTTACTTTGTAGGCCGTGTTTGAATTGAAGCAGTGAGTTTATCCCATAGCGCAATAGCCTCATCATCCTTAAGGCTTGGTTCATTGACACCCTTGCTATTTTTGCTTACGCCGGTACTTAATTCCATATTTATATATGGTCTGAACATATCTTTTGCTACGCCAATAGACTTGAACTTAAATTCATGCGTCCATGGCATCCCTTTTTCATCGGGGGGCATCCACGATAATTGCTCCGCACCATCCCAATCGCCAATTTTACGCTCGCCTTTGCGCAAAACTTTAATTCGATTAAACAATGATAACATCCCGAAAACGCCAGCACTTTCTGCTGCTTCTTTCATCATATATTCAAGACTGTCTTTGGGGTTTGCTTTATCTGTTCGAATCGTCGAAATCGAAAATCGAACATCTGGATATTCAGGGAAGCTAAAACCTATCGAGGTCATTTCGTGGTATTTCCCCTCTGCCTCGGGAATGAAACCCGCTTCGATGCAAATGCCAGAATCAGTTGGTACGTTAGCATCGGTGCGAGAGCGTAATACACTTGCAATATTCTGCATTTTTGCAAGAGCACCAGTATATGCTTTCTTATCAAAGATAAAATCTGTTGTTGACGAGCTTAGTGGAGCATTAGATATTTTTTGAACAAATCCATTTTTATCTATTTTAATAAATGAGTGTAACTGGGCCGAATAATTTGATGTGTAATCTGTATAACCAACAACAACCTTACTATCTTTATTTGGTCCATCAAAAACTCCAATTAAAGCCAATGGTTCTTTGTTATGTTTTATGGCTTTGATTTCTTCAATTTTTTCCTGCGTCAGCTCTCGAATTTTGGCACTCTCTCCTGGAAATGCAGAAATACTATATTCAACAATTGTCTCACCCCATGAAATCTTAGCGCTCATAGGAACTTGAATAATAAAACGCCCGAAACAAACAGATTTAGTTTGTTTAAACATGGCTTCAATGGTTGAATTGGTCAAATTCATTTTAGAACCCGCACCTGCCCATGCGCCATTACTCAATGCCAAAGTAAAAATAAGAAAATAGCCATTGAGCCTTCTTTTTTCGAATATAAACATCATTTACTTTGTGGGCCGCGTTTGAATTGACGTAGTGAGTTTATCCCATAGCGCAATAGCCTCATCATCCTTAAGGCTTGGTTCATTGACACCCTTGCTATTTTTGCTTACGCCGGTACTTAATTCCATATTTATATATGGTCTGAACATATCTTTTGCTACGCCAATAGACTTGAACTTAAATTCATGCGTCCATGGCATCCCTTTTTCATCGGGGGGCATCCACGATAATTGCTCCGCACCATCCCAATCGCCAATTTTACGCTCGCCTTTGCGCAAAACTTTAATTCGATTAAATAATGATGTTAAGCCAAATAAACCAGCCTCTTCTCTGGCATTTTTCATTATATTTTCGAGGCTACTTTCAGGGTTTACTTTATTTTTACGAATCGTCGAAACCGAAAATCGAACATCTGGGTATTCGGGGAAGCTAAAACCTATCGAGGTCATTTCGTGATATTTGCCTACAGCTTCTGGCATAAAGCCCGCTTCGATGCAAATACCTGGAACTGTAGGTATTTCTGCATCCGATCTCAAACGCAACAAACCTGCAATTTCCTGAAATTCGACAACAAACTGTTTGTATGATTGTTTGTCATACTTATCGTCCCCGTTTTCATCTCTTGCTGATTTTAAGGTGATGTCAGCTTTTTGTATAAAACCCGTTTCGCCCAATCGAATAAATGAATGAATTTGTACGCCTAAATTATCTGTAAAATCAGGATAACCAACTACTATTTTACTTTCTTTATTTGGCCCGTCAAAAACGCCAATAAAGGTCGATGGCTCACGGATGTGTTTAATAGCCTTTATTTCTTCTGTTTTTTCTCGTATTTTCACTGGAATTTTTACACCACCGTTTGGGTAGGATTCTATGTCGTATCTAACATGTGTTTCTCCCCATGTTACCAATGCACTCACAGGAACCTGAAGAATAAAACGCCCGAAACAAACTGATTTGGTTTGCTTAAATAATGCGTCTATCTTTGGACGGGTCTGATTCATCGTAGAATCCTTATCTGCAAATGATGGTGTGCTGGCAACAATTCCAACAATTAGTAAACCAAGGTAATTATTTGTCGAACAGTTAATATTAATCATGCTTACCACCCCATGTTTGCTGCGATGCGAATAATAGAATGGATTGTTGATGCAACTGCGTTTGGATTTTGATAGCTATCTTGATGCCCGTAGCCCGTTTGCCTAAAAATAGCCTTAAATTTAGGACTACTGCTATTTAACTGATCATCCGCCGAAAAAGCGGGCACGGTTTCATCCCCAGGGTCTTGCGGGGCGAGAATGCGTGCTTTAATAATCTGCCCAGTCTTTTTATTTTTTAATTTTAACGTCCCCGTATTGTTATCGCTATCAATTTCCAGCCCATCAATATCATCATCTGTATATGACTCAGGCGTATCCAACTCCCAAACAACCTCTTTAAATGCTTTGTGTTTTGGGTCATTGCCGTAGTGGGCATAACTTATGCCATGGTAATGATTCGCAATATCCACGTGAAATAGCTGTGCATGGATAATTTTTCGCCTACTCAGCTCCAAACCCGAGGTTTCTAATTTGGCAGGATTAAGCCAATCTTCAACTAAAAGTCCCCACCATTTTTCTTTGGTGCTGACCTTATAAATCTCAGCATAGGGATCTCCTGCCTTAGGCCTACTTCCAAGTTCCTTACCCTTTTTATTAACAAATTTTAACCAACCCTTGCCATACTCATTATTCGGTGCGAGCTCCAACCCTCCCTGAGCGTTGGCTAAAACAGCAGTAACATTTGGGCCTTTATGCCCAAGCACCAGAGAAACAAGCCCCCCACTTTCCCAGCCTGCCCGCATCCGGCGATAGGCTGCAGCAGCGCCCAAGGCGGGCATTACGCCATGCACGATCCCAAGTACTTTATCGCTCAAATTGCCATAGCTTGGATGGCAAATTGCACGGGCGACCAAGCCGCCCATTGAGTGGGTAACTAAGATGACTTTTTCACATTTTTTGCCTTGGGCCTTATAGCCCTCGATTAGCTTATCAACCCGGCCCGCTAATTTTTTCCCTGCAATACCATTGGATTCCAACCAGTTATAGCCAAAGGCATGCACAGGAAAGTAGCAATTAGTCATCACTTGTTTCAATTCATCTTCAGTGATTTTTGTGAGAGTGTAGTTTTTATCCAGCTCCCAATTAGCGGGATCACCCTCGACAATTTTTTTGCCTTCGGGGCTGAGCTGCGCGTTAGCAAAAGCGAGGTTGAGTTGAATTTCCATGGTATTGAGTACACCACCATAGCTATCAAACATCACTTCACCCCAGCCTCGTTCACGCGCTTTTTGCGTGGCGGTTTTTTTGCTGTCGCCAATAAGCAGAGGGGAGCCTTTGGTAACACTCACATTATTGTGCCTGTCTTCTGAAGACTCTTTCCCTTGTTTATCTTGGCGAGGGTCATAAATATCCACTTCTGTTGTACGGGGATCTAGCGCCAACTGGCGTTCTTCTGCATCAGTAAACAGCATGCCAAGGCCCCAAGTCATCCGATCAGGCCGCCATGCAATATCACTACTTTTATTCAGCTGTTTGAGCCGTTTCTCATCCTTGATTCGCAAGTTACTTCCCATGATGCCAGGGATAAGAATCACGGGAATAACCCGTTCCGGCAAAAAAGACGCACTTTGCACGGTGTCTAGGTCTTTGGGGGTGGTAAAGCCTTCAGCATGTTGAGAGCCATCCGCATTTTGCTGAGTTGGGATGGATTGAGATATTGGCTGTGGTGTTGGCATGGTTTGGCTTTTGGTCAGTTATTCGGGTAGCAATTCAATGCGATAGCGTGCAAAGCCCATTTCGGACTGGAATTGCTCCGTCTGCCCTTCGGCATTGGTTTCACCTTGCAGTACACGGCCATCTTCCATTTTTAAGCGGTATTTCCGGTTTTTAATTGGCTCGCCCGTACCTACCCAATTCAGAATCGCTTTCTGGTCAAATTTGGCTTTTTGCGGGGAGAAAGTGCCAGCGGGGCTGCCTCCGCCCGCTCCATTCATCTCATGTTGTGCTGCTTTCTGGTTGTGCCTACCGGAGCATTGTGTGGTAATCGCACCACCACCCATATCGATTTGCGCCCCATTGGCAATGGTTTGCACCTTGGGGGCTTGCAGCACAATCTCTTCACTCGAGGTCAATACGATTCTTTTAGTCGCGGTAATGCGAATTTCGCCGTCATGCGCTTGAATGTCGATATGCCCGCCTGCTGCAATTAACTTCATTCCCAGTTTTTGCACGAAAAAGCTCAAAGAGTCTGCAACACGAACCAGCCATTTTCCGCCAATGCTGTGATTGGTGTGCTTGACGCTCACCAGATCAATATTGTTACCGGCGGTGATCGTCAGACTTTCGGGTGTGGCTGCAGCAATGCCTAGCGGGCCTGAAATCCCCACTATGGGTTTGCCTCCACCAGCGGCATTTGCCTTGCTATTACTTCCGTTTTCCCATTCTTGTACGTACTTTAATAACTCACTTTGCCCTTTGGTTTCTGTTTCATCCGCATTATGTTTGACCGACAAATCAGAGAGCGATTTTGCAATCCCGTTAGCGGCTTCAAGTTGCCCCAAGAAAATATCACGGTCTAGCTGCTTACCTCCGGCTTGAGCGCGCTCTTCCGCAGAGATTAATACGCCTTGTGCCGCTCGCAATGCCATCCTAGCATCGGTGCGTAACTCTGCGCCTTCGCCTCGAGCCTCACCTTTGCCATCTGTACGCGGGTGGATCAAGTAGCCGAGGTTGAGCTGGGTTTTAGCGTGCTCGCTACTGAGCTTGGTACGTACCTCACCTTGGGTATCATCAAACAGTAGCTCGCCATATTGGCCACCATCGTGCTCTTTGGTTTTTATACCCGATAGCGTTTTATTGGCAGGAAGCGCTCCCGCCCCACTAAAGGTGGCCGGAAGATGACTGCCGTTATAAACCACCCCTGTCACAATGGGCCGGTCGATATCGTTGTCGAGGTAGCTGACTAAAACTTCTTGGCCGATACGCGGGATAAATTGATGGCCCCAGCTGGCCCCCGCAGAAGGGTATGCCACGCGAACCCAGCAAGAGGATTTATCATCCAGATTTGCACCGAAATCAGGGTGCTCATCTGCTCGCTGCCATGAAAACTGGATTTTGATTCGGCCCAGCTCATCGGTATGGACTTCTGATCCGGCAGGGCCGACCACGGTGGCGGTTTGCACCCCAAAGCTACTGGGCTTGCTGCTTTCGTCATAGCTCGGGTTCAGTGCTTGCCCTCGGCGCTGGGCGGTAAAGTCTGCCTGATAAGGCGCATTTTCCGCTGCTACCGCAGGATTTGAGCCTGCCAATAGGCTCGGTGCAAGCATCAGCAGTTGCTGGGTTAGATCGACGGGTAAATTATTATTGGCGGTAAATTTAAGCTCGGTAACCACGAACTCTCGTTTTTCCGGCTCGTCCCATTCGTGGGCGGGGTGGTCTTCTAAACGAAACCATTGCCCAGCCTGCAAAGATCGCAAGGTGCCAGAGCCGCTAAAAGACTTTTTAGCCTGATCGTGTGATTGCTGGCGTAGCTGTGCATAGTGGCTAAGGTCTTCAGAATTGTTCGCATAGTAGTGCGCGAGTGCGCCGTAATCTTCAAAACTAGACTGAATTTGCTGGCCGCCTTCACCCTGATCAACCGGGCTATCATCAAAACTTTGATTGGTCTTAACGGCTTTGTAATCAAAGCTGGCTAAGGCTACGCTGCTGCTGCCCAACTGGCGCTGAGTGATCCAGTCGGTGAGGGAATCCGCTTCCTCGGTGGCTGCCGCTCGATGAAACCTGACGTGCGAATCACTGGCTTCTGGAATAGCGTAAGCATCATCAAAAATCACCAGCTGCACTTGCGGAGAATCACCGGCTAAATGAACGAAGCGCCAAGATAAGCCTTCACGCTGCATGATTCTGCATAAAAACGCATAATCAGATTCATTTTTTTGAGTGGTATAAGATTGGGAAGGGTAATTACCAGATAGCTTGAAATCTAACGTTTGTACTGAAGCAAAGGCGGGGTTTTTAGCTTGATGCTCGGCCAGTATCTTTTTAATAATGTCTGGCGTGCTTAAATCTTGCAGCACCCGCGAAGTAAGGCGGTATCTGAGCAATGCAAAAGGTGGTTCAACCGTCAGCTTGTATTGAGCAAAGCCCCCATCAGAGCCCAATAATTGCGCCTGAGAAACGACCCCACAGCGCTCCACCATCCCGCCTTCTGCATCCGTGATTGATAAAACGACAGGCAAACCTAGTAAGGATTTGAGCTCTAAAGCCGCATCTGGCGATAAGCAATCAATGTAATAAAGAAACGGCTGGTTAATGCCTTCAGTGCCCGTTACCCGCTGAGGTAACAACTGATCACCCCAAGCTGCACCATCGCCAATCTGCAATGAGATCAATCGCTTATCTTGATTAAATGCAGCTGCGAAAGAGGCAAGGAGCTGGTCGGGGCGCATGGTGCATTCCACAATTTTAACAAGCGGCCAGATTACCCGATGTTTTGCTTGCACGCCCAAACAATTACAAAAACCTTGGCTTACCGCACTTTTAACATACCTAACCAGTAAGTATTTGTACTTAGTTAATCCTGATGATGCCTCCTGCTCAAACTCATTAGAAACAACTTAGGACAGGATTCTGCCAGTCCTATTAACTTAAGGTGTGTACCTGCAAGCATGGCATTCACGGCTAAAGCCGCTCCTACGAAAAACAGCACGCTTTCTGGTTTTACATAAGTTGATAGAACTGGGCTTAGGTAGCTCTAGCCAAAAAGCCCGCTCATCGGCATGATCGACGTTCTTCACCTTTTGAGCCCCCGCCATGCGACAGACCTCCAGCTCCTTGCCGCTTTTGACCGCCGGCTTTGTTACTGTATTAGTAGGCTTTACCAGCTCTGCCGCCATTGTTTTTCAGGCCGCCACCGCAGCGGGTGCAACGCCGGGGCAGCTTGCATCCTGGATGTGGGCGCTGGGCATGGGGATGGGGCTCACCTGTATTGGCTTATCGCTACGTTATAAAAACCCAGTTGTCACGGCATGGTCCACGCCGGGTGCGGCGCTGCTGGCGGGCAGTTTGCAGGGTATTCCTATGGGAGAAGCCATTGCCGCATTTATGTTTTGCGCTGCGCTGATTACCTTAAGCGGCATAACAGGTTGGTTTGAGCGCATCATGAGCCGCATTCCGCTGCCGATTGCAGCCGCCATGCTGGCTGGTGTTTTAGCGCGTTTTGGCATCAATATTTTCACCGAAATGCAAGGCCAGTTCACCCTTGTCTTTGCCATGTTCATTGCTTATTTAATCTGTAAAAGATTTTGGCCGCGTTACGCCATCATGATGGTCTTGGCGCTAGGGATTGCGATTGCAGCAGGGCAAGGTTTATTGCATATAAAAGAAGTGAATATCGCCTTTGCCAAACCAGAATTCATGATGCCGGTTTTTAACTGGCAGACCATGCTCAGCATTGGAGTGCCACTCTTTGTCGTGACAATGGCTTCGCAAAATATGCCCGGTGTGGCGGTGATTCGAGCCAATGGCTACAACACACCCATTTCGCCCTTAATCAGCTGGACCGGCATCACCACCTTGCTACTTGCGCCTTTTGGCTGCTTCTCGCTCAATTTAGCCGCCATTACCTCCGCCATTTGTATGGGCAAAGAGGCACATGAAGACCCCGCTCAGCGCTTTAAAGCCAGCATTGCCGCAGGCTGTTTCTATTTATTACTGGGCGTTTTTGGCGCAACCATCGGGGCGCTCTTTACTGCGTTTCCTAAAGCTTTGGTGTTAGCCATTGCAGGCCTCGCTCTGCTGGGCACGATCGCCAACAGCTTGAGCACAGCGATGAGCGATGAACAAATTCGTGAGCCTGCTCTAGTGACATTCTTGGTCACGCTTTCAGGCATTTCACTCTTAGGAATTGGTGCAGCTTTCTGGGGGCTTATTGCGGGCGCAATAGCGATCCTTATTATGAAAAAAAACCTATGAAACAATGATTTACAAAATATGCACCTTGATTATTTTATGCCGTAGCAATGCGCGAAATAAGCGCGCAACGGCCATGACATTGCAATGAAAATAAGCGTTGCAATTAATTACAATGTCTTACATTTACATTGCGAATTTGCTTAGCATCATGATAAAAACTGTCCTCTTCTATTAAATATCACCCTCAGAAAGTGGTGATCAAGGCTAAAAGCCTTCTCTCTTTGCACTGACGATATCGTGGCGCTAAGCCTTTAGGTTTTATCGAAACAAGCTGAGAAACATCATCTTGGCTCCAGTCAGTGCAATTCATACTGCGATTTTTATTTTTCAAAATCGCCAGGCTCTGTTGCCGCTTGTTTCCACAATAGTGCGAAACAGGCGTCAAACAAGCTCAAGCAAGGCAACCCTCAACATTTAAGTTGTCACTCTCATCATTGCGAGCGGATTTTTACGCTCTACAAGAAAGGAGTCAGCACATGTCAGTGCACCTAAAACGCGGCCTCTTCATTGCCTTTTTGGCAGCGATCTTCGCCCTTATTCAGTCGCAACCTGCCTGGCTAAAAACCTACCAAAACGATCTGATCTACTTGGGTCAGCAGCATCTTCGCCTTGCTGGTTACTCTATGTTTTTAGCTTTGATTGTTGGCCTGCCTGCCGGCATTGTGCTGAGTAGAAGCTGGGCCAGACGCTACGCCGAGCCCATATTGCAGATCTTTAATGTTGGGAACACCCTCCCTCCGCTCGCCGTACTGGCTCTGGCGATGGTGCTGGTTGGCATTGGCGACAAGCCTGCCATTATTGCGCTGTTTTTAGCCTCTCTCCTCCCTATTGTCCGCAATACTTACACCGGCCTTTGCGGTGTATCACCTGCTTTGCTTGAAGCCGCACGCGGCCTTGGTATGACCCCCAGACAAAGCCTTTACTACGTTGAGCTACCCAATGCCGCGCCGGTTATTTTGGTGGGTGTACGTCTGGCTTTAGTCATCAATGTGGGCACGGTACCGCTGACCTTCCTCATCGGGGCCAGCAGCTATGGCGAGCTAATTTTCCCCGGCATCTTTTTAAATAATCAGACCCAGCTCTTAGTGGGTGCAGGTGCAACCGCTATTGTGGCACTGGCACTTGACCAAACCGTTGCCCGTATTGGCCGCATTTTTGCCAAACGTGCATCAAACTAACAGGAGCGAATCATGCAACGATTTTTCCTCTCTATCAGCCTGATGCTGATCGCCAGTCTGGCCCACGCAGCACCTATTCGCTTAGGCAGCAAAGACTTTACCGAGCAGCATTTACTCTCGTCGATGACCAAGCAATATCTGGTGAGCAAAGGCTTCGAGGTCTCCACCACCACCGATTTACCCAGTGTGATCATGCGTGGTGCCCTGATCAATAAACAGCTTGATCTGGTATGGGATTACACCGGCACTGCGCTGATCGTTTATCACAAGCTCACCGAAGCAAACCCCAAGCAAAGCTATGACAAAGTAAAGGAGCTGGATATTCCTAATGGCTTAATCTGGCTCAAGCCCGCCGCTATGAACAATACCTATTCCTTTGCCATGCAACGCAAGCGGGCTGAGGAGCTAGGTATCACCACCATGAGCGGCATGGCAAAAGAATTCAACCAGCATAAACATTGGAAACTAGGGCTGGATATCGAGTTTGCAGGCCGGCCCGATGGTTTAGCCCCGATGAAAGAAAAATATCAGCTGGAGCTTGATCGCCCGCAAATGAAGCAGATGAACTCAGGCTTGGTTTACAACGCCATCCGTGATGGCTTTGTTGAAGTGGGCTTGGTCTACGCCACAGATGGCCGAGTCAAAGGTTTTGATTTTATTATCCTCGAAGACGATCTGCATTTTTTCCCTAGCTATGCGGCAACGCCGGTTGTAGAGAAATCTGTACTTGCTGCCAATCCAGGCCTTGAAGAAGCCCTCAACACCTTGTCTGCGCTACTCGACAACGACACCATTTCTACCCTCAACGCCAAAGTGGATATTGAACACCTGCGTGTGGACGAAGTAGCCGCTCAGTTTCTGAAAGACAAAGGCTTACTGCAAGGAGAATAAGATGGAAACCATTCACTATATTTGGGAAAACAGCAGCTTTATTCTGGGATTAACCCGCGAACACATGATGCTGGTCTCTATTGCCGTGGGCTTTGCAATTTTGCTAGGCGTACCAATTGGCGTGCTGATTGTTCGGCTCCCCTCGCTTGCACCCTGGGTGCTGGGCCTTGCCACGGTTATTCTTACTACGCCATCAATTGCACTATTTGGCCTGATGATTCCGCTATTTTCAATGATCAACCAGGGCATCGGCTATGTGCCGGCGATCTCGGCGGTGTTTTTATATTCACTACTGCCGATTATTCGTAACACCCATACCGCCTTGCAACATATTGATCCGGGCGTGCGCGAATCGTGTAAGGGCCTTGGTATGAGTTTTTTCCAGCGACTTTGCTGGGTAGAGCTACCACTGGCTGTGCCGCTTATTTTTAGCGGCATCCGCACCGCCGTAGTCATGAATATCGGCGTGATGGCGATTGCCAGCACCATCGGTGCAGGTGGCCTTGGCCTGTTGATTTTGCATGGCATTAGTCAGAGTGATATCCGTCAACTCATCGCTGGCGCAGTGATGATCAGCCTGCTCGCCATCGTGATGGATCTTATCCTCAATCGTATTCAGCACTACCTCACTCCTAAAGGTATCCGCTCATGATTCAGCTAGAAAATCTCAGTAAGACATTTACCCAAAAAAATGGCCAAACCGTAACTGCGGTCAACAATGTTAATTTGCATGTTGAAGAAGGCAAAATCTGCGTCTTGCTCGGGCCATCAGGCTGCGGCAAAACCACCACACTTAAAATGGTGAACCGCCTCATTAACCCTAGCTCAGGCCGAATTCTGATTAACGGCCAAGACACCCAAGAAATGGATGTTGTGGCGCTGCGCCGCCAGATTGGCTATGTCATTCAGCAGATTGGTCTATTCCCAAATATGACCATCGAAGAAAATATCTGCATCGTGCCCCGCCTTTTAGGTTGGGATAAAAAGCGCAGCCGCGAGCGGGCCAGAGAGCTGATGGATATGGTGGCACTCGACCCCAATCGCTTTCTAAGCCGCTACCCGCGTGAAATGTCGGGTGGCCAACAGCAGCGCATTGGCGTAATCCGCGCACTGGCAGCAGATGCCCCCGTACTACTGATGGACGAGCCCTTCGGTGCGGTTGATCCGATCAATCGCGAATCAATTCAGAACGAGTTTTTGCTGATGCAGCGTAAGCTCAATAAAACCGTACTGATGGTCAGCCACGATATCGACGAAGCCATCAAATTAGGCGACGACATTGCCATCTTCAGGCAGGGGAAAATTGTGCAACACGCCACGCCTGATCAACTGCTCGCCGCCCCGGTGGACGATTTTGTGGGCTCTTTTGTAGGGCAGGATCGCACATTGAAACGCCTGCTACTGATTAATGCAGGCCAGGTCTGCGATGGTCAAACTACCTTGACGGCGCAACCTTCTACCGACTTAAAAGAAGCATTTAGCTTAATGGACGATAACGAGCAGCGCTTTCTGACCATTGTTGACGATAAAGCCACGCCACTGGGCTATGTTTCCCGCAGGGAAATCCGCAACGCCAGCGGCACTTGCCTTGATAAGCTCCATCCTTTTGAAGTCACCGCCCAGGCCAGCGACAATTTGCGCATCATTCTTTCCAAGCTTTATGAGCACAACCTCGTGTGGATGCCAATTGTGGATGATGAGAATAATTACCAAGGAGAAATCTCGCAAGACGATATCGCCCGCCATTTAAGTACGCCAGCGCTATAAAGAGAGCAGCCATCGCCATGCTGGCGATGGCAGTTTCAAGGACTCTTATTTCAGCAAGACAAGCGGCTAATGCGCCGACAACACAACTGGTAACCATTATCATTTATACTACGGTATCGTCATCAAGATGCCGCCAAAAAGTGAGCTGCCATGAGCCAAGAATCGCCCCCTAAACAAGCCCCGCGCAAGTTGCAAGTACTGCAAAGCGTGCAGCTTACTCCGCATTTGCAACGTCTTACTCTGGGAGGACCAGCGCTACAAGGGTTTCCCAGCCCAAGCAATGGCGCGCATATCAAGCTGCTATTACCACAAGAGGGCCAGGCACTCACCCTGCCTACTGTTGGCCCCAAAGGCTTAATCTGGCCCCCCGCGCAAGAGCGGCCTGTAGTGCGCACTTATACGGTTCGCCAATTTGATGCCGAGCAACAAAAATTAGTCGTTGATTTTGTGATTCACGAGGAATACGGCCCTGCTTCCTACTGGGCGCAGCATGCACAAATAGGCGACGATGTCGGTCTGGCAGGCCCCGGCGGCCCGGCTCGTTTTAATCCTGATGCAGATTACTTTTTATTAGCGGGTGATTTATCTGCCCTGCCAGCGCTCTGCACAGTGCTTGAAGCCTTGCCTGCAAACGCCGTTGGCACCGCTTTGATCGAGATCCCCACAGCAGAAGACCAGCAGCCCCTGCAACACCCGGCTGGGGTTAATATTGTATGGCTAATCAGCGCCACGCCTAGTGCTCTGCTACCACAAGCCGTTTTAGATCTGCCGTGGCCGGAAGGATTAGTCTCTGCCACCGTGGCCGGCGAAACAGAAGCCGTAGTGCAAATCCGAAAATATCTGCGTATTAATAAAAAACTCAATGTAAATCAGTGCTACGCCGTGCCTTACTGGAAATACCAGCTTAGCGAAGAGGCCTACCACGACGAGCGCCATCGCATTATGGATGAAGTACTGACACCGGCGTAAGCTATACTCCTTATAAATTTGTGACAAACCCTGTCACAGAGAGAAAAAATGAAGAAAGCAAAAAGTTGATTTACTATTTTTCTTCATACAGCCCGCCACCTTCATCAAATGGCGGGCTGCTCATTTATGCTTTAAAAACAAATTATTACAGAATAAAGACATAAAAAAATTCTGTAATTTGCACTTTTTTATCAAAAAATACAAAAAACCGTTGACAAGGCGCAAGAAGACAGCAACAATCACTCCACTAATTTGATTGAGCATAACCTTGTAAAGCGAATATCTTTATTCGCAATGTGTTTGTAGCAGTACTATCCAGCAAGCCTTCTCAGCTTTTCTGCAAGTTCTCCCCGAACCAGGTGCTCTTCTTTTGGTGCTTTGCTATCCAATGTTTGGATGGCCATTTACTAGGAGCCATCATGGCACAATTTGATTTTATCGTAGAAGCACGTCCCTCCACCCGCCACACAGGCATGGAAGGTTGGTACCAAATCGTCGTTTGTCACGGCAAGCAAAAAAAACCAGTCACCGACTGGCAAGCAGCACCCCAAGCACACGACAATAAGTTGCACAGCGTATTAAACAGCGCCGCAGCTTTAGCCAAACAACAGATCCAAGTGCAATTTCACTAAATCTGCAATGTAAGCTAAGTAGTTCACTCAAAAGCCCACGACAACGTGGGCTTTTTACATTTTGCGAAACCTATTCCCAAAACCTGCAATACCGGCTCGCATGGTAGAATCTTAGCTTAATTGTTCATCTGCCAGCCCATGCCCTATCTCGCGCTCGACACTTCTACCGAATATCTTTCACTCGCAATCAGCACCAGCAAGGGCATTGTTGCCCGTGATTGGCCTGCCGGGCAAAAACATGCCGAGATGATTCTTCCCTCCTTAGCGACGCTACTGGCAGAATGCCAGCTCAGCATGAAAGACATCGAAGGGGTCGCCTTTGGCAACGGCCCCGGCTCCTTTACTGGGCTGCGTATCGCGGCGGGGATCACACAAGGCTTAGCCTTTGCGCAAGATATCCCTGTATTGGGGATATCTACCTTAGCGGCGCTAGCTGAAGGCTGTCAGGCCAATCAGGTTTATGTATGTCTGGACGCCCGGATGAACCAAGTCTATTGCGCGGCCTATCGCAAGGAAGCGGGCGTGTGGCAAACCATTATCGAGCCCTGCCTGAGCGATCCAGACGCGATTCCCCTTCCGGATGGCAGTAACTGGCTAGGCGCAGGCAGCGGTTTTGCAGCGTATGGCGAGACACTCAAGCAGCGCCTCGGTACTCAGCTAAACGGTGCAAATGCAGCGCGCTTTCCACAGGCCAAAGATATCCTGACGCTGGCCCTGCCTGATTTTGCCGCTGGCAAAGGCATGCCCGCAGCAGAAGCTGAGCTGGTATATTTACGCAATAAAGTGGCACTCAAAACCCACGAGCGAATCAAGAAATGATAGTGCGCGAGTTAAATGCCAGCGATATTCCACAACTCATGGCACTGGATGCGGCCACCAATTCGCACCCCTGGGATATCAGCCACTGGCAGCATTCTTTAAAAGCCGATGTTTGCCTTGGCATTGATGGCGAAGCGGGCCTGAATGCCTTTGCTGTAGCGATGAAGATGGTTGATGAAGCCGAGCTACTCCTGATTGCCGTTGCGCCCGTATTACAAAGCAAAGGCCTTGGCCAGCGTATTTTTAGTGCGCTAAGCGAAAAGCTAGCCAACAACGGCGCGCAAAGCCTATTTTTAGAAGTGCG
This sequence comes from Iodobacter arcticus, assembly GCF_042664895.1. NCBI lineage: Bacteria > Pseudomonadati > Pseudomonadota > Betaproteobacteria > Neisseriales > Chitinibacteraceae > Iodobacter > Iodobacter arcticus. The sequence goes on along the minus strand of NZ_JBHTBQ010000033.1, from coordinate 81,131 downwards.
TGAATCCAATCACCAAGCAAGGCGTTTTTACGAATCAGCGGGCTTTGCCGAAACCGGCATCCGCCCTGCTTACTACCCAGCAGCCAGCGGCTCTGGCCGTGAAGATGCTTTAATTTTTGCACTGAGTATTTTTAAATGAACCGCCGGGCGCTGATACTGGATGAGCTGGGCCTTAGCCCGGTTTGGATACGCAAAGATATTCTGGCTGAGCTGCAAGCGGCTGAGCCCGCCCCCATCCCCCCAGCCAGCAATGCCGCCCCTGCGCCTCGTCCGCAAGGCTTTTCACCTGTGGTAGTAGCGGCACATCAAGCGCTTGCGCCATTAGTGAGCTCGCCTAAATTCACCCCGCCGCCCGTTATCGCTCCTGCTAATCAGCCGGTAGAAGACGAGCGATCGAAACACATCTCGATAATGAGCTGGGAAGAATTACGCAATGCAGTCAGCAGTTGTACCGCCTGTGCACTTTGCCAAAGCCGCCAGAAAAATAGCGAACAGCCTGTTTTTGGCACGGGACCAATGCAGCCAAATATTATGGTACTCGGTGAAGCACCGGATAGCGACGAAGAAGCTCAGCAAACCCCGTTTCTAGGGGAGGCCGGCAGACTGCTCGACAATATGCTGGCAGCCATCGGAGAAGAGCAGCAAGTTTACAAAGCCAATATTATAAAATGCCGCACGCCCAATAAACGCAACCCACAAGCCGCCGAAGTCCTGCAATGCGCGCCGTTTTTAAAGCGCCAGATAGAGCTACTCCAGCCCAAATCATTATTTGTAGTAGGCCGCTTCGCCCTAAAAACATTGCTGGAAACCGACGAGCCCGTCAGCGCACTACGTGAAAACCTACATCATTACAAGCAGATCCCGCTGATTGTCAGCTACAATCCCAGCTATCTGCTGCGTAACTTACCAGACAAATCTCGCGCATGGCACGATCTGCTGCGCCTTAAAGCCTCAATCAACAAGCACTCGCTTTAAACCGACTATCTTGTCTGGTGACAACAAAATAAACGTGAGCGCTTCAGTCTTAAAAATTAGCGGCTAGACTACAGTACTCACCTTCGCTCAGACCGCCATGCAAAACGCTTATCACCTAGGACGACAACCCATCCTAAACCGCCAGCAAGAACTGGTGGCTTACGAATTGCTATTCAGAAGCAGCAGTCAGCGTAACGAAGCCATCGTTCCCAATGATTTTCTGGCAACGCTAGATGTCATTCAGCACGCCTTCAGCACATTAGGTGCAAGTAGTGTATTAGGAGATAAACTCGGCTTTATTAATGTGAGCGCAGATTTATTAATGTCTGATGTCTTAGAATTATTACCCCCACAGCAAGTTGTATTAGAAATTCTGGAAACAGTCGACATTACCCCGGCGATTATTGAGCGCTGTCTTGCCCTAAAAAAGAAAGGCTTTAAATTAGCCCTGGACGACATTATTCATTTAGGCGACGCACAGCGTGCCATCTTGCCACACCTCTGTTTTGCCAAATTAGAAGTCATGGGCATGAGCAGCGCGCAAATGCGCAGATTAATCAGCGAGCTACGCGCCTATCCGCTGCAAATACTCGCCGAAAAAGTAGATAGCCCGGAGCAACATCAGCTTTGCATGAAGCTGGGGTTTGATTTATTTCAAGGTTATTACTTTGCCAAACCCACTATTTTATCCGGCAGCAAACCACAGCCTTCGCAAATGGCCTTATTACGCCTATTAGGGCTTATCAATTCCAATGCGGATAATAGCGATATTGAAACCGCATTTAAGCACTCGCCCGATCTCACCATTAATTTACTAAAGCTGGTTAATTCAGTCGGAGCAAGCTCCCCCAAAAAAATAGATAGCCTCTCTGCCGCCATCACCGTATTAGGCCGCCGTCAATTAGGTCGCTGGATTCATTTACTGGTTTATGTACAGCAATCGGGTAAAGCCATCAATAACAACCCCCTCGTACAAACAGCGGCTATTCGTGGCAAGCTCATGGAATTACTGGCACTAAAACAAAAGCCAAACAATCAAAATTTTGCCGATCAAGCTTTTATGGTGGGTATGTTTTCATTAATTGATGTTTTTTTTAATGCACCACTTCAGGATTTACTAGAGCCGCTCAATCTGAGCGACGATGTAAAAGACGCCCTCATGGGGAAAAGTAATTTACTGGGCAATTTACTCACCCAAGCCCTACTGACAGAAGACAACACCCCTGATACCAACACCAACCCGCCCTGCGATTTTGAAGCACTACTCAATGCCATGAGCTGGGCCAATGAATTAGGCTAGGCCAATTGATCCTGTTGCAGAATGGGTGCAAACCGCGGGCAATACTGCAAAGTACGCGACTTACACCCGCCCTGCGATCATTTGATATTTGCAAATACAGACAAGCCCAAAACAAACACCTAGCCTGATACGGTTAAGCGCTGACTTAGTCTGATCGCAGCATCGACACCTTCTTCCATATCGGGGACGGCATCAAATTGCACTACACAGTAGATTTTCCAGCCTTCCGCTCCACGCTTAACGTGATAGCAAGTGCCATACTGCCAAGGAGTCAGATCTAACCGCGTTACCGACCAGATCAGCTTGACGGTGGCAAAGTTGTCATCAATAAAGAGTACTTCTTCTATCTTGTAAGTTGCGCTGAGAAACCCTTGCTGCTCAAACCAACCTAGCAAAGCTGCTGTTGCAGGCAGCAATGAATCCATCGTCTCCCAAACGGTGCCCTGCCCTTGGTGAACAGTCATAAAGGGCAAAGCAAACATGGACGAGGTCGCGTTCGCATCCAAGGCTGAATAAGCCTCACCATATTGCTCAAAAAACGCTTCCAATCCTTGGTTCACCTTCATCACTCCATTCTCTCAATATTTCTTTGATTTATACATGGAGCTTTAAAGCAATACAACAAGTTGCTTATTCATTTTTGCTTTTATTTACTGGGGTTTTTCCGTAGGTAGTTGCAAAGAACGCGTTAAGCACTACCCCGCTGAAATTAAGCAAATGATTGTGTAGCTTGTTTAAGGCACAGCAAAAGATTTTAGTATAAAAATAACGTCTTTTTAAAAAATAAATTAAACATACTTGAATTATTAAAACAATTGCGGGGATATCTATTTAGCATTCAAACTATGAAATTATTTTTTTTGATTTGCTCAAACTAAAAAGCCACGGGCAGGTGATCAGCGTACCTACAAAAATCACCCACGCTGATGCACTCGTTTCTTAAAGTTAGCGTACTTTAATGCCCGTCCAGTAGCGGCTCAATAAGCGCCGCTCTTTGGCATCATACGCGCGTAATAAAGTCCACCTAGCAAAGTCCTGAGGCTTGGGATTGAGCACCGGATGCTGGCTAAGCTCTGGGTCTAAAAAGGGCACTGCGGTGCTGACAGGGCTGATGCCACCGCTGGCTTTTGATTGTGCCGCTGCCGTTTTTCCTTCCAGCAGGAAATCAATAAACTGATGGGCAAGATCCGGCCTTGGTGCGTCTTTCATGATGGTGACGGTATCCATCCACCATTCATTGCCTTCTTTTTGCGCGGTAAATTCTAAGTGAAATTTACGCTTGGTCTCTTTGACTTCACGGCGCGCCTGAAATAAATCTGAGCTATTGCCCATCGCCAGCCAGATATTGCCATTGGCAAGCTGGCGGCTATAGCTATCGTTATTAAATGCGGCCCAATAAGGCTTGGCTTTACGGATTACATCACTGGCGGCTGCTAAATCTTCTGCCTTACCAGAGTTGGGATCTTTCCCCAAATACATCAGCGCTGCGGCAAATAACTCGCGCGAGCTATCTAACACGGTGACTTTGTTTTTTATCTTTTTAAGCTGCTCCGGGTCAAAAATAGCGGCCCAACTGCTTGGGTCAACGCCTGCGGCTTTCAATTTTTCTGCGTTATAGCCCAGCAGGGTTACGCCAATCATAAAGGGCTGGTGATAGGCATTATTGCTGTCGTAGGGCACGCGTAAAAAAGCGGGCAGAATATCTTTGCTATGCGGAAGTTTGTTTTTATCAAGGGCGAGTAGCTTATTGGGGCCGATCAGCGCAGGCAGAACAAAGGTCGATGGAAATACCAGATCGTATCCCTTAGCGCCCGCAGCCAGTTTGGCAAGTAGCTCTTCATTATCACCATAATAACTTTGCTCAACACGGCATTGGCAGCGTGCTTCAAAGGCCTTGATGGTGCTGGCTGGCATGGAATTACTCCATACATAAATTGATAATTTATCCTCAGCATTCGCCCAAGATACATGAAGTAAAAAGCCTAAAAATAACCATTTCCACATAGTGTGTATTTCCTTTTTAGTGAGCTTGAATCACTCTGTTTAGCAAATAAAATAACGCTTTCTGGTCGCGCTATTTTAAAAAAGGCGCAAAGATATCACGCAAGTGCATATTGCCGCATTGCTGAAACATACTCCTAGACCCCAATTGGCACTCGGTTACGGTAGAATAGATGGTATCTAAGTATCTACAGAACCCTATTCAGACATGAGCAATGAAGCCCCGATTGTAAGCAATTTTATTCGTAGCACGATTGAAAGCGATCTTGCCAGCGGCAAGCATGCCCGCATTCAAACGCGTTTTCCGCCTGAGCCGAATGGCTATCTGCACGTTGGCCACGCTAAATCGATTTGTCTGAACTTTGGTGTTGCACAAGATTACCAAGGCCAGTGCAATTTGCGCATGGACGACACAAATCCTGAAAAAGAAAATGAAGAATTCGCGCAAGCCATTGCTAGTGATGTGAAATGGCTGGGTTTTGAATGGGCGGGCGAGATTCGCCATGCTGCCGATTACTTTGATCAGCTTTACGCCTATGCAGAAGAATTAATTCTGGCAGGCAAGGCCTTTGTTTGTGAGCTGAACGCCGAGCAAATGCGCGAATATCGTGGCAATTTTGAAGTGCCGGGTAAAAACAGCCCTTCCCGCGATCGTGCGATTGAAGAAAACCTGGATTTATTCCGTCGTATGAAAGCCGGTGAATTTGTCGATGGCAGTAAAACACTGCGTCTTAAAATTGATATGGCTGCGCCTAATTTGAATTTACGTGATCCGGTGATCTATCGCATTAAGCGCGCGCATCATATTCGTACTGGCGACAAATGGTGCATCTACCCGATGTATGACTACACCCATTGTATTTCTGATGCGCTGGAAGGCATTACGCACAGCCTGTGTACGCTCGAATTTGCCGATCACCGCCCGCTTTACGATTGGGTGCTAGACAATATCACCATCGATTGCCACCCACAGCAGATCGAATTCTCACGCCTTGAGCTGCTTTACACCATGACCTCCAAGCGTAAGCTGGCTGCGCTGGTGAACGAAGGCCTCGTGTCGGGCTGGGATGATCCACGTATGCCTACCGTGATCGGTATGCGCCGCCGTGGTTATACGCCAGAGGGGATTAAATTATTTGCCCAACGCGTGGGCGTATCTAAATCAGAAAACGTAGTGGATTTAAGTATTCTGGAAGGCGCAGTGCGCGAGCAATTAGAAAGCAGCTGCCCGCGGATCATGGCCGTGGTTCGTCCCTTGAAAGTGACGCTAACCAATTATGAAGAAGGCGTTACTGCTTCCCGCGCCGCACCGTACCATCCGCAGCACCCGGAATTTGGCGAGCGCAATGTACCGATCTCGCGCGAGATCTGGGTAGAGCAAGATGATTTCGCCGAAGTGCCGCCAGCAGGTTGGCAACGCCTGACCGTGGGTAGCGAAGTACGTTTGCGCTATTCCTATGTAATGAAATGCGATGAAGTCGTCAAAGACGCCACAGGTGATGTCATCGAGCTAAAATGCAGCTTAGATATGGCAACGCTGGGCCAAAACCCGGTTGGGCGTAAGGTAAAAGGCGTGATTCACTGGTTGTCAGCAGAGCACGCTGTGCCTGCCGAAGTGCGCCTCTATGATCGCCTGTTTACCGAAGCACGCCCTGATGCGGTGCGTGGTGCGGATGGCGAGTATGTAGATTTCCGCCAGTTTATTAATCCGGAATCACTGGAAGTGCTTACGGCCTATGTAGAAACCGTGGCGCGTGATTTAGCACCGGAAACACGCTATCAGTTTGAGCGGCTGGGTTATTTTGTGACCGATCGCAAAGACCACGTTGCCGGTGAAAAAATTGTGTTTAACCGCGCCGTTACCCTGAAAGACACCTGGAAGAGCGCCACATGAAAAAGTTACTAACACTGGTTTTACTGGCATGTAGCGGTGCTTTGTTTGCTGCAACACCTCCTGTGGTTTATCAGGGCGAAGCAGGTTTACATCCTGCACAAGTCGCTTTGGCTTATCTGAAAGACAAAATCAGCAACCCTGCTGGGCAGTTTGAATATCAGCGTTTAGATATTCAGCAGCGCTCGCAGGGCGAGGATTTTACTCACACTCAGATCAGTGTAGAAATTAAAGGCTTGATGGACGATAGCGTGGCGAATGAGCGTTATCGCCTGAAAATGGCTTTTGTTGATGCTGCGTGGGTGATTACGGCAGAGCAAAAAGATCATCGCTGCCGGCGTGGCTTGAAAGGCTATACCCAGAAGCTCTGCCGCTAAAAAAATGTGGCATTTCCGGGCAAAGCAGGCCTGTTCTTCAGCAATTCGCCCCGTACATGGGGCGTGTTGCTTTAAAAGGGAAGTGATTAATAAATGAGCCAATTACAAAACGATACTTTCTTGCGCGCGTTATGCCGTGAGCCTGTTGAATACACACCGGTCTGGCTGATGCGCCAAGCTGGGCGTTATTTGCCTGAATACTGCGCCACACGCAAAGTGGCAGGTTCTTTCTTGCAGCTTTGCAAAAATACCGAGCTCGCCACCGAAGTGACCTTACAACCGCTTGAGCGCTACCCTTTGGATGCCGCTATTTTATTCAGCGATATTCTGACTGTACCCGATGCAATGGGGCTGGGGCTGTATTTTAGCGAGGGTGAAGGCCCGAAGTTTGAGCGGCCACTCAGAGACGAGCGAGATATTCTAGCGCTGACCGTACCTGATGTAGGCACCGAGCTGCGTTATGTGACCGATGCTGTGTCATCGATTCGTAAGGCCTTAAATGGCCGTGTGCCCCTGATTGGTTTCTCGGGCAGCCCGTTTACTTTGGCCTGCTACATGATTGAAGGCCAAGGGTCTGCAACATTTAGCCGCGTAAAAACCATGCTCTACGATCGGCCCGACCTGTTGCACCATATCTTGGATGTGAATGCCCGCACGGTGATTGATTATCTGAATGCGCAAATTGAAGCAGGTGCACAGGCGGTGCAGATTTTTGATACTTGGGGCGGTGCTCTGGCCTATGGCAAGTATCAGGAATTCTCACTCAATTATATGAAGCAGGTGATTGCCGGCCTCAAGCGTGAGCACGACGGGCGCAAAGTGCCGGTGATTGTGTTTACCAAGGGCGGTGGCCTGTGGCTGGAAGATATCGCCGATAGCGGCTGCGATGCAGTAGGCTTAGATTGGACGGTTGATCTGGCCGATGCACGTCGCCGTATTGGCGATAAAGTGGCTTTGCAGGGTAATTTTGATCCGAATGCTTTGTTTGCCAATCCTGCCGCAATTGAATCTGAGGTGGATCGTTTATTAGCGAGCTTTGGCGAGGGTGAAGGGCATGTATTTAATCTGGGCCATGGCATTTCGCAATTCACCAACCCAGATCATGTCACCACTTTGGTGAATAGTGTACATAAACTGTCACGAAACTATCATCAAATTCACAAATAAAACAAGGGCTTATACTGAAATAACATTGGTTTTTTTTGATATAAGCCTAAGTTATACACATTACTCATGGTTATGAAGAGCGGGTTGTCAAGTGTTAAGGTAAAATTAATCCTAGGTTACTGATTTTTTTAAGTCATTGATTTTAAAGGGACTAATTTAAAGTTCAAAAAATAGGCAAGCTAAGCATAGCCCCGAATCTATTGGGGTTTGTGCACTTATCTTCAGTTAATCCACAAAGTTATCCACACAATCTGTGGGTAGTCTTGTTTTGCAGCCATTTGCAGGGCGTTTATGACCGGAGTATTAAAGAAATGTGTTTATGTTTCGGTGGCGCTCGATGTTCCGCTTACACGCCTTTTTGAATATAGCGTTACAGCAGAGCGCACGCCAGCTATTGGTGCTCGGGCGATTATTCCCTTTGGCCCGCGTCGTTTAGCAGGCGTCGTACTGGGAGTTGCCGCTGAAACGCAATTTGATAGCAGCAAAATCCGCTCAGTGATTGCTCTGCCTGATGATATGCCGCCCTTGCCAGAGGATGTACTGGCGCTGAGCCGCTTTTGTGCCGAGTATTATGGCCACCCCCTAGGCCAAGTCTTGGCCACCGCCCTACCCGTCGCTTTGCGCCAACCCAAGACCTTTGTGCCTCCTGAGCCAAGCGGCGTGTATCAAGCCAGCAATCTGGATGCGCTATTACAAAGCTTGTCTCCCCGTGCCTTTGCACAAAAGCAGCTTGCCTTGATGCTGGCCCAGCCTATGGCGCGTGCCGAGCTGGCAGCTATTTCGCCAAGCGCCAATAAATGGCTAAAAAACTGGATAGATGCAGGCTGGGTGGCTTTTACCGAAACACTGCCTGATGCGATTCCCTTGCCTGTTGGGGCGGCCGAGGCTAATGCAGAGCAAGCCGCAGCCATTGCCTTGATTGATGGTCAGCATGCCTCATTTGCCGCGTTTTTATTGTTTGGCATTACCGGTAGTGGCAAGACCGAAGTCTACTTGCAGACCATCGCCGCTTGCCTTGCCAGAGGGCAGCAAGCTTTAGTGTTGGTGCCCGAGATTAACCTTACCCCGCAGCTGGAAGCGCGATTTAGAGCGCGTTTCCCTAGTGCCCGCATTGTGGCGCTGCATAGTGGCTTAAGTGATAAAGAAAGGGTGCTGAACTGGCTGTCTGCCAGCCGTGGCGAGGCACATATTGTGCTCGGCACGCGTTTGGCCGTATTTACGCCGATGCCGCGCTTAGGAATGATGGTGGTGGACGAGGAACACGATGCCTCGTTTAAGCAGCAAGAAGGTCTGCGCTATTCGGCAAGGGACGCCGCCGTGTATCGAGCGCATCAGCGACAAGTGCCCATTGTGCTTGGCTCGGCCACACCTGCATTGGAAACTTGGCATAACGCCCGTCAAGGCCGCTATCGCTTAATCACCCTGCAACACCGCGCGGTAGGCGGTGCGATGCCTCCGCAAATCGAAATTATCCCCATGCACCGCGCCAAGGTGGTGGAAGGCCTGCATCAGGCCACTTTAAACATCATGCGTGATCATCTAGCGGCAGGCCAGCAGGTGCTGGTGTTTATTAACCGCCGTGGTTATGCGCCGGTACTCTCTTGCGGCGAATGCGGCTGGTTAGGCGAATGCAAGCGCTGCTCGGCCAAATTGGTGCTGCACTTAAAAGAGCGCCGTTTGCGTTGCCACCATTGTGGCTATGAGGAAGTGATTCCTACCGCTTGCCCGGATTGCGGCAATCAGGATATACGCCCGCTTGGCCAAGGTACACAACGAATTGAAGCCGCTTTAGAAACGCTGTTTCCTGACGCAAACATCTTACGCATCGATCGGGACAACACACGGCGCAAAGGCAGCTTGCAAGAAATGCTGCGCCAAGTAAGCGCGGGCGAGGCTAACTTGCTAGTCGGCACGCAAATGATGGCTAAGGGCCATGATTTCCCCTCGCTTAATTTAGTGGTGGTGTTAAACGCTGATGCAGGGCTGTTTAGCGTTGATTTTCGCGGTGAAGAGCGGATGTATGCCCAGCTTTTACAAGTAGCGGGCAGAGCCGGGCGCGCAGGTACGCAGGGCCGAGTGCTCATCCAAACTGGCTATCACGACCATCCCTTTTACGGCCAGTTGCTAGCGCAGGATTATGCGGCCTTTGCCGATGCGCAGCTGGACGAGCGTCGCAGCATGCAGCTGCCGCCGTTTGCGGCTTATGCGCTCTTACGTGCCGAGGCCGAAGATGGCGCACTGGCGAAAGCGTTTTTACAGCAATTACAAGCCGTGCTCACCGATGCGGCAGGTGTGCAGATGTTTGATCCGATTGCCGCCACCATGCAACGTAAAGCGGGCATGGAGCGCTGGCAGCTACTGGTAATGAGTGACACGCGCCATCCTCTGGTCAACGCACTAAAACGAATCGCTCCGCTACTGGAAGCACGTAATAATAAAGTGCGCTGTATTCTGGACGTGGATCCGATTGAAATGTAATTGCTATTAATATGTCGGGCATTTGCAGCTAAATGCCTGCGATATTTGCGCTTAAACGGGCAAGATTAAAGCAAGTGGGTTTAACACATTCAATAAAAAAGGCTGAGCCTGTGCAATACAGAACTCAGCCCCTAGCAGGCTTGCTTAATGAGATCAGTTCAATCAAAAAGCAGTATTTTTATATTATTTGCTTACGCTTAATATTTTAACCTTTACTTCTTTACCGCCCGGCGCAGGCCAATCAATACTTTGCCCCACCGATAAGCCTAATAAAGCACTTCCCACAGGGGCGGTAACAGAAACCTTACCTGCTGCACCGTCTATTTCATGCGGGAAACACAGCGTTAGCTCAAACTCTTTATCACCCGGCGTCATTAAAAAACGTGCCGTAGAATGCATAGACACCACATCATCAGGCATATCGGCCTGCTCCAGCACTGTGGCCCGGCCCAATTCTGCCTCTAATGCATCCGCATCCGGAAAAGCATCTGCAGGCAATTTATCCAGCAAAGCATAAAGACGATCACTATCTAAAGTGGATACGGTAATCGGTGGCAATGCGCTCATTATTTATTCTCCAAACCCGCCAGCAAAGGCAATCATATTTAACAATGGTAATTAGATGCACTAAATAGAAACTAGTTCCCCGATAAACGATCAGGCAAAAAAATCCCCATCGCGTGATGAGGATTTTTAAAATAGGCAAGTTGCTAAGTTAAGCGCGGCGTCTGAATAATGGCTGTTGCTGATCCAAGCCTGTTTGATAAACTTCAGGGAAATCATTCAATCCCAATAAAGCGTCTTCCAAGTTTTTATCGTTATTCACCACAAAAGCATTAAAACCACAGCGTTTTAAATAGCCCATCGTATCTTTAAATACATCCCCAAACGCACGTAATTCGCCCACAAAACCAAAGCGCTCGCGTAATACGCGGCCAATTGAAAAACCACGGCCATCGGTAAAAGCCGGGAATTCCACGGCAATCAGCGCAAGGCTGGCAGCCTCTGCACCCAAGCTTTCCGGCTCATCATCAGGCGCAAACCACACACCAAAATCGCCACGACTGATCAATGCTGATTTTTGTGCCAAATACTGTGCCAAGGGCACAATCACTAAGCCACTGGCTGGCAACGCAGCAAAGCTGCCATCGTCACTAAGGCGTAGCAGCTGAGCATCGCATTCCACAATTGCTGCATCTTTAATCATGCGCGCCATTATGCCGTCTCCTTCGCATAAACACGGGTCTTAAAGGGCAGCATACCAATGCGATCAAACACATCAATAAAGCGCTCTTCACCCAAGCGATTTTCTACAAATACGGCCATGATTTTTTCGATGACATCCGGCATTTGTTCCTGAGCAAAAGAAGGCCCAACCACTTTGGCTAAAGTCGCCCCATTCCCCTGACGCCCGCCCAAAGACACCTGATACCATTCGGAGCCATTTTTATCGACCCCTAAAACACCGATATTACCGACGTGGTGGTGACCACAGGCGTTCATACAGCCCGACATATTTAAATCAATTTCGCCTAGATCATGTAAATAATCTAAATCATCAAAGCGCGCTTGAATCGCAATCGCAATCGGGATTGATTTGGCATTAGCAAGCGAGCAGAAATCGCCACCGGGACAGCAAATCACATCGGTCATTAAGCCAATATTAGGCGTAGCAAAACCAATTACCTTGGCTTTTTCCCATAATTCAAACAAATCAGCTTGTTTTACATCAGCCAGAATCAAATTCTGCTCGTGCGAGACGCGTAATTCTCCGAAAGAATAAGCATCGGCCAAATCGGCCACAGCAGCCAATTGATCGCTAGACGCATCCCCCGGTGCAACGCCATGCTTTTTAAGGCTTAAAGTAACGGCGGCATAGCCTGCTTGCTTATGCTTAAACACATTACGTTCTACCCAGCGGGCAAATGCTTTGCTATCTAATTGCTGCTGAACAAAGCCCGCATCGTCCCCTGTAAAAGCGGTGTAATCCGGCACGGTAAAGAAGCCTTTCATTCTATCGATTTCGGCAGCGGTTAAAGTTTGTGGGCCGTCTTTTAAAAATGCCCATTCTGTTTCAACTTTGCTGGCGAATACTTCGGGCGTCATGGCTTTAACCAGAATTTTAATTCGCGCTTTATACTTATTATCACGACGGCCATAGCGGTTATACACACGCAATACCGCATCTAAATAAGTCAGCAAATGAATGCTAGGTAAAAACTCACGAATCACGCTGCCAATAATCGGCGTGCGGCCCAAGCCCCCACCCACAATCACTTTAAAGCCAATTTCCCCGGCTTCGTTTTGCACCACATTTAAACCAATATCATGCACCCAAATCGCAGCGCGATCTTCTACTGCGCCATTGACTGCAATTTTAAATTTACGCGGCAAATGGGCGAATTCAGGATGGAAAGTCGACCATTGACGAATAATCTCGCACCAAGGGCGCGGATCAAGTAATTCATCGTGCGCCACACCCGCAAACTGATCTGAGGTGGTATTGCGAATACAGTTGCCCGAGGTTTGAATAGCGTGCATTTGCACGGTGGCTAATTCAGCCAGAATATCAGGCACATCTTCTAATTTGGGCCAGTTATATTGCAAATTTTGGCGGGTAGTAAAGTGTGCATAATCTTTATCATATTTACGCGCAATTTCTGCCAATTTGCGTAATTGGATGCTAGTCAGATGCCCATAGGGAATCGCCACGCGCAGCATAGGGGCATGGCGCTGGATATAAAGGCCGTTTTGCAAACGCAGTGGGCGGAATTCTTCATCGCTCAGCTCACCCGCTAAAAAGCGGCGAGTTTGATCACGGTACTGAACCACACGCTGGTCTACGATGCGTTGGTCGTAGTCGTCGTAGATATACATCTGAACCATCCAAAAAAGAGATCGGGCTATGTATTAAATGCCGCAATAAAAAAGGCAGAAAATCTCACTACTTGCAGAGATTGTCTACCCGAGAGCGCTCAGCATTTAAGCCTATTTATGCCTCAGACTATACCAGCGGCACTTTACAAACCAAATGACTATTTTTGAATAAGGTTAGGCTGCAATCGGCATATGCCCGCTTGCCTTCTGGAGTAAGAGACGGCTCCGTAAATAAATTACCCATAAGCCCGGTTTAAAGCAGCTCGTATAATGCGCTGCAAAAATCATCAGCAAAACAATGCACTGGGCATTATTTACCTTGCTCTCTTCTGGCACAGGCTAATCGTATAGGATAACCACGATGGTGATTTGTTTACACGGCTCTTGCACGAAGAGTATCCTCGCATTTCAATCGAACTTTGAATCCACAGCATGACACTCCAAAGCACCCCAATTAATCGCCTCGATTACACTCCTCCGGCCTTTTTAATCGACCGAGTGGATCTTACTTTCGAACTGATCGAGAGCCAGACCCGGGTTCAATCCCGCTTGGTACTCAAACGCAACCCTGAGGCCGCTCCCCAATTACCACTGGAGCTGGCAGGCGAAGAGCTGACACTTGAATCGATCAAGTTAGACGGCGCGCCACTCAAGGCCGATGCTTATACGGTTTCTGCCAAAGGCTTAATCATCGCGGCGATGCCCGACGAAGCCATATTAGAAATCGTGACCCTGATTAACCCGCTCACCAACACCAGCTTAAATGGGCTGTATGTTTCGAGCGGTAATTTTATTACTCAGTGCGAGGCAGAAGGCTTTCGCAAGATTACTTATTACTTAGATCGCCCTGATGTGATGGCTAAATTTACCACCACCATCATTGCCGATAAAACGCGTTACCCGGTACTGCTCTCTAACGGCAATCGCGTCGATAGCGGCCAGATGGATAAAAACCGCCACTGGGTAAAATGGGTCGATCCGTTTAAAAAGCCGGCTTATCTCTTTGCTCTTGTAGCCGGTAAATTAGTCATGCTGGCCGATCAGCACACCACGCCAAGTGGCCGCCAGGTTGCGCTGGAAATTTTTGTAGAGCCTGGCAATCTAGATAAATGTCATCACGCCATGGCCGCCATTAAAAAATCCATGCGCTGGGATGAAGAGCGCTTTGGTCTGGAATACGATTTAGATTCCTACATGATCGTTGCCACCAGCGATTTCAATATGGGCGCGATGGAAAACAAAGGCTTAAATATTTTCAACACCAAATACGTGTTGGCCAAGCCTGAAACCGCCACCGACGTTGATTTTGACGGCATCGACGCCGTGGTTGCGCACGAATACTTTCATAACTGGACCGGTAATCGTGTGACCTGCCGCGATTGGTTCCAACTCAGCCTAAAAGAAGGGCTCACCGTTTATCGCGATCAGGAATTCTCCAGCGATATTGGCAGCCGCTCGGTTGAGCGTATTAATAATGTAAAAGCACTACGCGAAATGCAATTTGCCGAAGATGCGGGCCCACAAGCGCACTCGGTACGCCCAGAAGCTTACTCAGAAATTAACAATTTCTACACCATGACCATTTACGAGAAAGGCTCGGAAGTGGTGCGCATGTATGCCACCCTCTTGGGCAAAGAGGGCTTTCGTAAGGGGATGGATCTCTACTTTAAGCGCCACGATGGTCAGGCGGTTACATGTGATGATTTCCGTGCCGCCATGAGTGATGCAAATGGTGTTGATCTTACTCAGTTTGAAGAGTGGTATAAGCAGGCAGGCACGCCAGAATTAGCCATCACCAGCCAATATGACGCCACAGCCAAAACCTACACCCTGCATATCAAACAAAGCTGCCCTGCCACGCCGGGCCAAGCCGAAAAACGCCCTTTCCATATTCCACTGGCGCTGGGCCTATTGGATAAGCACGGCAAAGACTTGCCACTGCAATTGCTAGGTGAATCAAACGCACAGGGCACAACACGCGTACTGGAGCTCACTGCCGCCAGCCACCGCTTTAGCTTTGTTAATATTGACGAAGCGCCAACGCCATCCTTGCTGCGTGATTTTTCTGCGCCAGTGAAGCTCAGCTACGCTTACCGCGATGAAGAGCTGGTGTTTCTGATGGCTAACGACAGCGATGCCTTTAATCGCTGGGAAGCCGCCAATACCTTTGCAAAAAACCTGCTGCTCTCGCTTTACGCCAGCAACGATGGACAGCAACTCGCGCCTACCAGCTTTATCAATGCGCTGCGTAAAGTATTAAGCGAAAAGCTCGATCCTTCCCTGATTGCGCTGATGCTGGATCTGCCGCGTGAAAACTATCTGCTAGAGCAAATCGATAGCGTCAACCCTGCGCAATTGCATCTGGTGCATCGCAGTGTCAAAGCACAAATCGCCCGCGAATTACGCGCCGAGCTGCTAGCAACTTACAACAAGCTCAACGATGGTAGCACCTACCGGTACGAAGACGCGGGTAAACGCAGCCTGAAAAATATCTGTCTGGATTACTTAGCCGAGCTGGATGAGCCCTTAGTTACCGAGCTATTAAGTAAGCAATATCGCCTTTCCGACAATATGACCGACCGCCTTGCCGCGCTCAAAGCACTGGTCAACCGTGATGGCGGCGAGGCCCAGCTGGCAGATTTTGCGGTGCAATGGCACGACGACGCGCTGGTGATGGATAAATGGTTTGCCCTGCAATCCACCAGCCGCCGCCCAGGCGCACTGAGCCGTGTGCAAGCGCTGATGGATCATCCGGCATTTTCAATTAAAAACCCGAATAAAGTACGCGCGCTGATTATGGGTTTCTGCCTGCAAAATGCACCGCATTTCCACGCAGCAGATGGCTATGGCTATGCTTTTGCCGCAGATCGGATTATCGAACTCGACAAGATCAACCCACAAGTCGCAGCCCGCCTCGCATCCAGCTTTAACCGCTGGAAAAAAATGGAGCCACAACGCAGACAAATGATGCAAGACGAGCTGCAACGCATTGCCCAGCAAAGCGATTTATCCAGCGATTTGGCGGAGATTGTAAATAAAGCGCTGAGCTGATTTACGAAGCATATACGACATAGCAAAACCCAAACCTTGAACCACAGAGGAAAGGGAAAACAGTTTCACGGAGAAAAACTGAACTTAAGGTATGTCGTACGGTGCAGTATTAATTGCTATGTAATATCAGTATCTAAGTGAATTATCTGTAAACACAAAATACCTTTAGCTACGTCTAAAGGTATTTTTTTTGCTTAAAAACGACTCAAAAACCCTGACACAGATATTTCACCCTATAATGCTTAGCCACCCAATAGCTTACAATAAAAAACAACATTTAATCGGCGGAAATCCCACCCCAAAATAAAATCCAAATCTTGAAACACTTCGGCCCCAGAAAACATAAAGTTGCACGAAGAAAGCCTTGTATAGATATGTTTTTCTCCGTGGCCCTCCGTGCTCTCCCTTTCCTCTGTGGTTCAAGGGTGGGTTTTACATAACTTCCACTAACGCGTACTAGCAAACATCCAGCGAAAAGATGATGAAAAAAATCTCCTTAAAATGGATATTGGCACTCACCCTTGGCAGCGTCACCGCGCTTGGGGCTTACTGGTTTTTCAAGCCGGGCACGGAAATCCCGCCCAAGCTGGATACGCCGATTATTGCACTGGCCGCTGGCTTAGCCGCGCCTGACGTTGTGCTGGCGACCCCTAATTTGGCACTGCTGCCTGCCGCGCTGATGCACGTACCACTATTTAAAAAGGTGCTCACCGAAGATGCGGTGGATTATTACGAGCATCATCCGGACAAACTAGGCCTAGAAGGCTCGCTCAGGCGGATTGCTTTTGAGCACGAGCTGAATCTGCAAGACCATTTTATGAATGCGCTACTGTCTGAGCCTGCCGAAATGGCGATGTGGAAAAGCGACGATGGCCGCCCAGGGCATTGGGTGCTGCGCATCACAAAAAACAATTTCGCCAGCCTGCTGCAATGGGTGGCTAAGGCTTCATTAAGCGACAGCCAGCTTAGCGTGGATGGCAACATCGCCAAAGTGCCATTGTATAAATTGCAATATGGTAATGACGAAGCACTTTGGTTTTTTAGCCAGAACAATAAGCTGGTTGTGCTTTCAGATAAAAGCTGGCTGGAAGGCAAACAGGCTGCGGCATGGACTAAAATTTTAAGCGGCCTGCTTGATGACAAGGCCAATCCTTTACTCCAGCATTACGGCGTGCAAGCGGCCAGCAGCGGCCATACTGTGGTGGCCAATATGCGCTACCTTTCATTTGGCTATCAAAGCCTCTTTGCCAATGTAAAAGCATTACGCATGGATGTCAGCAAGGAAAACGGCTGGTTCAGCCATGTACTGCTTCATCAGCAAACCCAATGGGATGGCATGGCGCTCTGGCAATCTGCCCCCGATGGCGCTGCGCTCTGTCTATCCGCCCCCGTGGATTGGAAAACACTGAAACCTGTGAGCAAAAAAGCCAATATACCCACCGAATGGCTGGCACAACTGGAACCTGCCGCAGGCGTGTGCTGGTATCCGGATTCATCGCTCTATACCCCGCTGCTACTGGCACAAACCCGCGAGCCAAAGCAGTTTGCCAAGCACGCCCCCAAGCTATTTGACTGGCTGATTGGGGCAAGTGAAGCAGGCTTACGGGATGAAGAAGCATCGCGCCTGCCGATGAGAAAAAGTAAAAAAGACGGCAGCCTGCTCTTGCAGCGCGCGGTCAGCGCCGACGATGGCAACCTGAGTAAAGACGCCAAAGACGCAGCGCCCAATGTTGATAAGCTCACGCTGGCCCGCTATTTTGACGTCAGCATGGCGCAATCCGGATCATCCATCGTGTTCTCGCCAGACAGCAAACTCGTCAGCACCGCCATGGCCGTACAGCAAAAACGCTACGCCGCACTGGCAGACCGGATGGAAGGCCCAAAACAAGGCTATATCGCCCCGGAAGCGCTCTCCAAACTACTGACCACCGCCACCCTGTCCACGCTGCCAGGCAAAGCACAGCCCTTACTACAAAACGCCGCCGTAACGTATCTAATCCCACACATCACCGCGATAGGCGAGTTCACCAATACAGGACTGCAACTCAGCCCCAGCACAGATCAGCGCAAAGATCAGCACTGGGAGAGGCTGGAGTGGAAGAATCCGAAGTGATTGGCTGGGTTAACAACAAACCCAAATCTTGAAACACGGAGGGCACGGAGAACGCGGAGTTTCACGGAGAAAAACAAGGCTTGAGAGTAGGGATTTAGGATTTCAAAAACCCAACGGCTGGGGTTTATCTCGCGGCTCGTGGCACGGGGCTTAAATCTCCCCTTGAAACACGCCGTAGCGAGGAACAAGCGGGGCGGGGGATCGCTTGGGAGCGAGGAACGAGCCAATCCCGCCCGCCGCCGACTCGATTGGACCGCAGTAGGGGCCTTCGTGTTTCGTGGGGTCGCCTTCTTTGCTTACTTTCTTGGCGAAGCAGAAATTAAAGACTTCGCGGGGATCCCGCACCTAAACACAGTGCCGAAGGCACTAAAAAGATCTTTTTGATTTTGTTTGGCTCCAAAACAACGGCGGGTTTCACCCGCCCTACAGATCATTCACAACACAAGGAAACCAACCTTCTGTGTTTTTAAGTAAATATCTCTGCACTGGTCTTATCCTGCTCAGCACCGCCTGCCATGCCGCAGAACCGGTCCTCAATCCAGCGCAAACACAGGCTTTTCGGGGCTGGTTTGTGCGGATTGTGAATGAGCAGCTTCGCCAAGGGCCGAACCCGCGCTGGCAGCATAGAGATTGCGCTGGGCTAGTGCGTTTTGCGGTGGCAGAAGCCTTACAAAAGCACGACGCGGCATGGCTGCAAAGTAATGGCATTAGCCGAACCGGCTTGCCACCAGAAGTGGATTTAAGCCCGGCCAGCCGCGATGCATTGCGGCATAACTGGAAGCAGGCCGACGGCAAACGTGCCGCCTATGTGCCGGCTTTTGGGCTGGTGCAAAACAATGCCCGCCTGATTGGCAAAGATATTAATCAGGCAGAGGCAGGTGATTTACTGTTTTTTGACCAGGGCGACGATCAGCATGTGATGGTCTGGACTGGTCGTTATATTGCCTACCACACCGGTACGTCTCACCCAAAGGACTCGGGTTTAAGAGCCGTAAGAATCGATCAATTAATGCAATGGAAAGACACGCGATGGCAGCCACGCAACGACAACCCCAATTTTATCGGCATCTATCGCCTGGCTTTCTTGCCCTCTGCTTCTTAATTTGCAGCCTGTTTAGCACCCCCAGCTTTGCTGCGGATTACGCCGTGCGCGGCAATACTTTTTATTTATTGTCTGATTCTGGCTTTGCCAGCACCGACGAGGCCACGGTAAGGCTGGAAGCATCCACTTATGATGCGCAAAGCTATGGCGGGGTGGATATTCTGGTTTACCGCGTTCCCAAACCGCTGGATTTTCTAAAGCAGCAAAAAGACCCGCATAAGCTTGATTTGAAGGGTAACTATCAGGGCGAAGGCGCGGCCAATGCGCTGCGCTATCTGTGGGATCAGTGGTATGCCCGCTCGCGTAAAGCGTGGCAACGCGTATTTTCTGCCCCTGCCCGTGGTGCCGTTACCCAAGCCGCGCCCGCGCTCAAAACCCCGCCGCCCACCACCACCCGCTATACCGCTGTGCGCCAGTATCAGCCGCTCAAGGGTTTTGAGCTGGTGAACGAGTTTCGCTATCCACTGCATCTGGCCAAACCAGAAGCCGCGAATAAAGCCGGTCGCCTAGAAGGCAGTAGTAGCGAGCGCGGCGTTACCCCTGGCAATGTTCGCGTGCCTTTGGGCAAGCTGGCTCCTGGCTTATATATTATCGAAGGCTATCTAGGCAGCTACCGTGCAGCCACCCTGCTGTTTGTCTCCGATACCGCGCTGGTTACTAAGGTATCCAGCGAGCAAATGCTGGCATGGACGGCGCATAAACAAAGCGGTGTCGCCGTAGCCGACAGCGAGCTGGTCTGGAGCGATGGCAATGGCACTCTAAAATCGGGCGACACGGACAAGGAAGGCATCACCGTCTTTAAAAAAACCGCACCCGAGCAAAGCTATGTTTACGGCGTAGACAGCAAGGGCGGCGCGATGATCTCGGAGAACTTCTACTACCCAGCCGAGGTAAACAATAGCAAACTCTACATCGTGACCGATCGCCCACTCTACCGCCCCGGCGATGAAGTGAATGTGTCGCTAGTAGGCCGCCAATTTGAAAGCGCCCGCGAAAGCAGCCGGCTTAAATCTGAAACCGTGCAACTGATGTTGCGTGATCCTGCGGGCAGCGAGCTATCGCGCCAAGAAATCAAAATCAGCAGTGACGGTGCAATCAGCCGCTTTACCCTGCCGGATAATGCCGTGGCGGGTGGCTATGAGCTGAGGTTGGTTTATCAAAACACGCCCTATGCCGCGCCGTTTCGCGTGTCTGAATACACCAAGCCGCATTACGATATCAGCATTGATCTAGACAAGGCTGCGCTTAAAACCGGCGAAGAAGTCAGCGGAAAAGTCAGCATGCGCTACCCCGATGGCCGCCCTGTGGCGGGGGCCAGCGTAGAGCTGGTGCTGCGCAGCCAGCGGGTATCGATGGTGAATGCCGAAGTGCAATACCAAGGCCTGTTTCCCCTTAAGGTAAAGCAAGACACGCTTAAGCTGGATGCCAGCGGCAATGCCCGCTTTAGCCTGCCTGCCGCGACCGACCCTAGCCGCTATGTCTTGCGCGTCATCGGCAGCCAATCTGGCGCTTACCCTGTTACGGCCAGCCGCGAAGTGCTGATCGACAGCGCCGCCAGCCGCTACCGCATTGTGCCGGACAAGCAGTTTTCTGCCCCCAATGAAACGGCCCGCTTTAAGCTGATTAGCGATTGGCCGGGGCAGAATAAACCCGCCAGCTGGAATGCCCAGCGTCTGGAAGATCGCAGCGCACAAAGCGGCACGCTCCCTGGCAATGCCCAGCAGTTTGATATTCAGTTTAAGCAGGCTGGCAATTACCAGATTAATTTGCTGGATGCTGCGGGTAAATCGCTTGGTCAAAGCAGCTTTATTGTCAGCGGCAAGGGGCTAAACGTTGCACCAGGGTCTATCTCGCTGCTGTTTGATCGCGAAAACTACGCGGTGGGTGAAACGGCCGAAGGCGTGCTGAGTTTTCCTGAAGATGTGAACGATGCCCTGCTCACCTTAGAGCTGGAAAACGTGCAGGAAAAAGCCACGCTGGCCCAAGGCGGCGATTGGCTCAAGTTAAAGAAAATCAATGCCCGCCAGTGGAAAATCAGCCTGCCTATCGTCAAAGACTATCGCCCGAATATGACTTTCTCGGTGCTGTATATCAAACACGGCAGCCATACCTTCCAGAACCGTGGCTTGGCGGTGATTCAGCCCAAAATCGACATCGCCATTAAGAGCGATAAAAAAGAATATCAACCCGGCGATATGGTGACGCTAGAGCTAAGCAGCAGCGTGGCAGGTAAAGGTGCACCGGCCCAGCTTAGCTTGGGTGTGGTCGATGAAATGATTTATCTGCTGCAGCCTGAAATCACGCCGGATATTTATGACTTTTTCTACCACGCCCGCCGCAATGCGGTGCGCACCAGCGCCAGCTTGAATTTCTACGGCTACGATATGGCATGGTCGCCCCGCGCCGGGAGTGATGATGAAATGCGCTATAGCTCGCGCTCGCAAAAAATGCTGGTCCGCCCGCGTCGCGACAATATGGATACCGCCTACTGGAACGGCGCACTGAAAACCGACGCCAATGGCAAGCTTAAAATCCAGTTCCGCATGCCCGACGCGCTTAGCCGCTGGCGCATTACTGCCAGAGCGATTACCACTGATGGAGCAAATGACGGGGTAGTCGGGCAAAAAACCCACTATATCAACTCAAATAAAGCCGCCTATGTGCAATGGGCCGCGGCCAAAACCTTCCGCGAGGGCGACACCCCCAGCCTGCAAATCGCCATCACTCAGCAGGCCGACAAAGCCCAGTATCAATTGGTGACGCGCTCAGGAAATAGCGTACAAAAAGAACAAACGCTCATCCTAGCCAAGGGCACCAGTTATATTCCCCTGGAGACTGGCCCGCTGCAAAACGGCCAGTTGATTGTTGAATTAAAACAGGGCGGCAAACTGGTCGACCGGCTGATTACCGATCTTAGCCTGCAAGCAGCGCAAGCAATGCACACGGTCAGCCAGAGCATTCAGCTTAAAGAGGGTAAGGCCGATATCAGCTTGCCTGCCGATGCCCAAGCCGTGCGCTTGCAACTATTAGATAGTGGCGACGCAGCGTTTCGCAGCGTGATTGATGATTTAATCGATTACCCATATGGCTGCGTAGAGCAAACTGCTAGCCGTCTGTTGCCCTTAAGCCTTGCTTACCAAAAGCTCAGCGACGCACCAGCGCCTATGCGTGCCGCCTTGCGCCAGCGCATCGAAAACGCACGTTTACGCTTACTGAAAATGAGCGGCAGCGGCGCAGTCTTTAGCTGGTGGGGCGATAGCACTGCTGGCGACCCGATGCTGACCAGCTACGCCCGCCTTGCCGAAGCACAGGCCAGCCGTGCGCTGGGCCTAAGCCCAAGGCTGGCCAACAGCAAATCCTTCCAAGCGCTGTATGCCAATCAAGTGAAATCCATGCCACCGCTGCATCAGGCGCTTACTTTATGGATGGCAGCCGACACGGGCGAGGCGATTCGCACTCAGCTCTCCGGCCTTGTCGATCAATTGGCAAAAACCAGCCCTTCGGCCAATACGGCCAAGGCCAATATCATGAACGTGCCCGATTCGGCACAAGGCCAGCAGGCCGCACTGGTCTTGGTCAGCAAGCTGGCCAGCCAGCACAAGCTCGCACTGCCGGATGCCATCAAAACATCGGCCAAAGCGGCAACGCTCAGCCTTAAAAAATCAAACGAGCCATGGCTGCAAGCATTGGCAGTATGGAGCAGTGGCGAGCAAGCCGACACCACACAGCTGCTGGCCACACTCAGCCAAAACACGCCAACGCTAGAGCGCTCCCTTGCCCTGCTGTGGTTGCAAGACGAGTGGAAAACCGCAAAAACCAGTACCCTTGCGCCACAGGGTGCATGGCGCAAAAACGCAGGCAGCAGTGGCGGCATTGAATGGCATTTAAACAGCAAAGCCACAGAAACATTGGTCGTTCAGGTAGCTAAAGCACCGGCCTTACTTAATGCCACGCTGAAATACGATAGCGCCAGCAAAGTAGCAAGCGCCCTGCCAGTGAGTATTACGCGTCAGCTCTATGTATTAGAACCCAAAGGAGAGGCAGGCTTTACCGCAAAGCCTGTGCCTTGGACCAGCAAGCTGGCTACCGACAAACTGTATATTGATGAAATCGTGCTGCAATCGAAAAAAACCTACCGCTACGGGCTGATTGAAGCCGCGCTACCACCTGGGGCCATGGTTGAAGAGCAGCACTGGGGCTTAAATATCGACAATCTGCCGGGGCAGGATAAATACGAGGATGCAGAAGGAAACGAGCAAAACACCCTCGCCGTCCAGCCCATGCAGCAGCGCCCCCTAGGCTACGCCCAGCCTGTGGCCGTGCTGGATGGCAAAGTCGTACAGCGGCAGATTATTCGCTTCACCCAAGCAGGCCGCTTTACCCTGCCTGCGGCACGCTATTTCAGAATGTATCAGCCAGACGAAGCCGCGCTAGAAGAAGGAGCTGCTCGTGTTGTGGAGATTCGCTAAGCCAAAATCCCCCCTAGCCCCCCTTTTTCAAAGGGGGGAAGCGACCTATGCAGCGCACTGGGGAGCTGTTTGCTCTGCGCAAAACGGCGACAGTAAGCATCACGCCTCCCCCTTTGAAAAAGGGGGATTGAGGGGGATTTGCCTGTTCATTCTGCTCCTCACCAGCAACCAAGCCACAGCCAGCACCCCCTGCCAGCCCTTGCCAGAAATCCAGCAAAGGCTGGAGCAACTGGCGCGTGGCTGGCATAGCACACTAGCGCTAGAAACCGGCTATGCACCGCCAGCACGCTATACCGTTTGCCAGTTAAAAAGTGGCCTGCCCTTTGCAGATCACAAGTTAAAACGTATTTATATCCGGGGGCTAGCCAGCGAGAACGATGAAATCACCCTCGCCCACGAATACCTGCACCTCGCCTTCAGCCACCACCCGCGCGGCCACGACGAGGTGTTTATCGAAGCCATGGCAAGACGCCTGGTGGGGGTGCTGTGACTGGACTGACAAACCCAAATCTTGAACCACAGAGGAAAAGGAGAACACAGAGTTACACAGAGAAAACCAAGGTTTTGCCTTGCTACGCCCCAAGTACAGCTCGCTATCTCGGGAGTAACGATTGTGTCATTCCCGAGTGCGTTTGTCGGGAATCCAGAGGCATTGCTGGACCCCCGATAAAAACACTCGGGGATGACGATTTTGATGTGATTGCTTTTCTCCGTGAAACTCCGTGTTCTCTGTGTCCTCCGTGGTTCAAGATTTGGGTTTTACTTACATACTGAGCCCCTACTACAGACCTTAATTTCCGCCCTAACGCGCATTAATTCGGATCAACACCATGAAGCCTTTAGCCCTGTTTTTCTGCCTTTTGAGTCCTTTTGCCGCTGCTGCCGGTTTGCAAATTGACTCTCCTGCTGGCGGTTGGCGTAATACGACGGGTAAGCCAGAGCGCTATACGCAAAACGTGCAGTATCCGGCCACGCTGGTAAATACGCCTGAAAACCAAGGCAAGATGGCCTTGATTCGGGGGCATATCGGCAAAACGCCTAAGGAGCTTCCCAAGGGGGAAGACAACCCTCCTTACCGATTAATCGTTAACGGCGTACCCATGCCACTGCGCGTTGATGCGGATGGTAGCTTCTCGCGCCCCTATTCTTTTGGCCGCGGCGCAAATAGCGTAGAAATTCAAAGCCCGGATGGTAAAGAGCGCGCGGCCACGCAGTTTTTTGATAGCAATAAAGATCGCCCGCAAACCAAATTACGCGTGGTGCTGTCGTGGAATACCAATAGCACCGATCTGGATTTGCACGTCATTAGCCCAGATGGCGAGCACACTTATTATGGTAACCGCGTCAGCAAAAACGGCGGCGCGCTCGATATCGACGTTACCTCTGGCTACGGCCCTGAAATCTACGCCAACCCCAGCCCGCCCAAGGGCCGCTATCTGGTGTATGTGAATTACTACGGCGGCTACAGCGAAAAGCCTGCCATGACCATCGCCCAGCTTTCCATCATCAACAACGAAAACACCCTGCACGAGAAACAACAACTGTTTAATGTTCCCATGCGTAAAACAGGGGATTTAACACTGGTAGGCAGTTTTGTTTATCCATAGGCGAACCGGGCATGAACGCATTCTACTTACACACCTTCTGCACAAAGTGATTCAATGACCGCATCTACCAATACCCCTTGGTCTCGCTTGTTTCCTGCTTGCTGGCTCATCCTTACCCTCAGCCTACTTATGCTCTGGCATGGCCCTATTACCCAGCATGCGCATTACCATGATTTTGCTGATCAGCGCGCTGGCTTTGGCGTACCTAATTTATTGGATGTGTTTTCTAATGCGGGCTTTGCACTGATCGGTCTGTGGGGCTTAAGGCTCTGCTGGCATCAAACAAGCATCAGCCGCGCGGGCTGGGTTTTGGGATTTTTTAGCCTGATTCTGACTGCGCTTGGCTCAGCCTGGTATCACCTTGCTCCTGATGACACACGACTGATTTGGGATCGCTTACCCATTGCGCTGGCTTGTGCTGGTTTTTTAGCTGCGCTGGCCAGCCAATTACATGGGCAGCTTAATAGCCGCTGGTTTGCTTTACCTTTGGCGCTCTGGGCGGTATTTTCAGTGGGCTATTGGGTATTCACTCAGGATTTGCGCCCTTATTTATTGCTACAAGCCTTGCCCTTGATTTTGCTGCCTTTGTGGCAATGGCAAATCAGTGGAAAATGCCGTGCTTTTTGGCTGATGCTATTCGCCAGCCTTTGCTATATTTTAGCCAAAATCACCGAGCTGCAAGATCAGGCTTTATTTCATGCACTGCACCAAATCATTTCTGGCCACACGCTTAAACACCTTTTTGCAAGCGTTGCCTGCCTGTTTATTTTGCTATCGAGAAAATATGAAATTGCCCAAACTACAGCCCATGCATCTGATTCGCCGCGCAGCTAAGCCGCTTCATCACTTGCTTGGCGCGATGCTGTTTAGCTTCAGCATTCCCGCGCTGGCTGGCAGCAGCTTGCCCGATTTTCAGGCCAATATCAGCGATATGCTGAGTATTCGCGCCGAGGCTTATCAATTTGCCGAGCTGCACCAAATTATTGGCAGTAGCGCTACGCCTAAATTAAACCGGCAGCAAAGCGAGCAATTGCGCAATATTATTCAACGCTATATGAGCAGCCGTGCACGCCTCATGCCCGAAGTAGAGCGGGTTTCGCCTTGCTTTTCGCTGATCGCCCCCATCCGCCTCAATATACAAAAGCCAAGCGATACCGGCCTGCCCGAGCTATGCACAGCGGCCAAAGGGCGAATGTGGTCGCCCTCGCTCAACCCCTATGATGCTGCGGGCAAACAGCTGATTGGCGAAATAGCACGCGGTCTGGCTGCTGCGCTAGTGCTGATGGATAGTTATCAGATTGCCATTGAGCCCTACGCCCAAAACGCCGAGCTGCGTTATTTGATGAATTACGATATGCAAAACAAGGTGCAAATTGACCAGCTTATTCATCAATACCGCTCTGCCGACATTCATTCCCAGCTACTGCTGGCCACCGATCTGATCGATCAGTATTTTAAAATCCAGCGCGAAGGCGGCAGCACGCCGGATGCGCTTGAACAATATTTTTACACTCTGAGCCAAAGCACGGTCTGGTATGTGAATCAACGTAAAAGCACCTGGACTAACCCGCTGCAAGTCACGCAATTTGTGCTGGAAGACTTTAATCAACAGAAAAAAGTAGCGCTCAATACACTAAGTTTTGGCCTGAGCTTTGGCTTTGGCCAGATGGTGGGACTGGTGCAAACCCGCAGTGGCAAGCTGCGCCACTTAGATAAAAGTAAGCTGGCCCAGCTTGAATCCGAAATGAAGCCGCTGGATATTTTGCTAGAGAAAACCCCTTTCCGCCTCACCGATAAAATGATCCCCGGCTATTACGGCCATATGGCGGTGTGGCTGGGCAGCGAGGCCGAGCTCAAAGAAATAGGCGCATGGGAAACCATTCCCAGCCAGTGGCAAGAGCAAGTCCGCAAAGGAAAACGAATCGTTGAGGCGCTGCGCTCTGGCGTAACGCTCAGCACACTCGATCATTTTATGAATATTGATGATCTTTTGGTGCTGCGCGATCAGCGCCCGCTTAATCCAGAATACCTGCGCAATGCCGCCCTCACCGCCGTGCAGCAACTTGGCAAAGAATACGATTTTAATTTTGATGTAATGACGCACGAGCGCATTGTTTGCTCGGAGCTAGCCTATGTGGTCTTTCCGGATATCGACTGGCCCTTAGCACAAACACTGGGGCGCTACACCATCAGCCCGGATAACGTCGCCCAACTTGCCGTGGGCGAATCACCGGTTTTTAGCCCCGTGATTATGTATCGCGATGGCAAGCGAGAAGCTGATCAATTGCAAGAAAAGTTACAAGCACTTATTGCAAGGAATTAAGCCCAGCCTAATACATTGGAAAAGCGTAGTGTTGCATAGGGTGTGCATTCGTTTTTCTTGCGCGCCGCCTCTCTGCGCTCCGCCTGCATCGTTGCACGCCATATAAAAACCGACTCCCCCAATGGCATAGAGCGGTGCGCAAGAAAATATTGAGTCAATCAATCACGCATGCAAATGCATCGCCTGCCTTTGTGGCGCAGCAGTGGCTTTATTTTTAGATTGCTTACCCGCGTAATCACTGGCAATTAAATCTTGTGCCGCGGCCAAAGCCACGCCCTGCTCTTGCACCAAATATTGCACCACCATTTTCGCCAGCCTATCCAGCGCAATGCGGTGTGTGGCATCGGTGTTTTGATACAGCCAATCGCTGAATGCCATAAAGCGATTAAATGGCGAATCACCTAGTAATACCGGCAGAGTATGGGCAAAACGGCCAGAATTGGCGACTAAATCCCAATAGCGTGAAAAGCGCACCAAGCGCTGCATGGTGGCAAAATCAATCACCCGATTTGCCAGAATGGTATACGGCGGAAAGCTGTCGTAGACCATGCCAAAATCCTCGGTATGGCGAATAATCGGCGTGCCGCGCAGGCGTTTTAAAATACCAAACTGAATCTCATGCGGGCGTAGCGCATAAAGCTGATCAAAGCCGCGGCCAAAGCTCGCCATATCTTCCCCCGGCAAACCCGCAATTAAATCCACGTGCAAATGCGCGTGGGAATGCTCGATCAGCCAGGAAATATTATCTGCCGCCTTTTCATTGTTTTGCTTACGGCTCACCAAGGCTTGCACTTCAGGGTTAAAGCTTTGAATACCAATCTCAAATTGCAAAGCACCGGCAGGAAACTGACTAATGCCTGCCTTTAAGGCTTCGGGCAAATGATCAGGCACTACTTCAAAGTGAGCAAATACTGGGTCATCTGGGTGGGCGGCAATTTTATCCAGAAAGAACTGCATAATCTTTAAACTGGATTTGATGTTCAGATTAAACGTGCGATCCACAAATTTAAACAGCCGCGCGCCGCGCTGATACAGCGTTTCCATCTCGGCTAAAAACACATCCAAATCAAACGGCCACGCCGTTTTATCCAGCGCCGACAAACAGAATTCGCACTTAAACGGGCAGCCTCGAGAAGCCTCTACATACAGGGTGCGGTGAGCAATATCTTCATCGATATAGAGGGAATACGGCAGCGCCAAATCATTCAATGGTGGTTGCACACCCACATGCGTTTTCATCAAAGGCTGCGGGCCTTGCAAAATCTGCTTACAAAGCTGCGGCAAAGTCACCTCGCCCCAACCAGTAATTAAATAATCTGCCTGCTTAACAATACTTTGCTCAGCGCTTTCATAAGACACCTCGGGCCCGCCCAAGATAATCTTGATCTGCGGCGCAACGCGTTTAAGCATCGCCACCACCCGCTCGGTTTCCTCCACATTCCAGATATACACGCCAAAACCAATTATTTTTGGATTTTTAGCCAGCAATTGCTCGACGATTTCGGTGGTCTTGGTGCCAATCACAAACTCCGCCAGCTGCGTCTCCTCCCGCAAATCGCCCATATTGGCCAGCAAATAACGCAGCCCCAGTGAAGCATGGGTGTAGCGAGCGTTGAGAGTAGAAAGAATAATCGACATGGCGGACATCTGGCTTGAGGCAAAGAGGGGTATTTTACGGGTTTATAAGGTGGAAAGAGAAAAGAACTAACCTTCATCAATTTTGCCACGGGACAAAACACGGAATAAATCATAGGTATGCATACACGCTCAGAAAAAAGCAAGAAGCATCAAAATTAACATAATGATCGAAAAGACCATTAGGCTCGTATATAAAAAGCTCATTCAAGGCACTCACTCCAAACGAGCTTCCATGTAATTTAAGCGCAGTGGTAAACTTAACCCATATTAAAAGTAAATGGCTCCCCACTTACCTAAGTACGCCACAAGCATCACTACAAACTACGGTTTATCATAAAAAATGATTAATACATATTAAAAACAGCAATAAAAAAATCAATAACCTCACTGCAAAAAAATTGGTTTGACAGTTTTTTCGATACTATCCATCAAAACAAACCAAAACCATTCAAACACAAGACACTTTTGAGTTAGATATTGGAAACATATGTCAATGAACACTGACTTTCTCGACGCTCATGATCGTCACAGACAAGATGCTGATCTATTGTTTGAAGCTTCACGCTGGGCCAATGCCGATCATCTTTATGGTGTAGCCGCTGAATGTGGGTTAAAGCGACTAATGATGCTATTTGGAATGCAAGTTGAAGCTACAACGGGTGCACCAAAGAATCTTCAAGACCGCGCACATATAAATGAAGCAAAAAAAGGTAGTGCTTGGGATCGCTATGAATCTTATCGTTCTGGATATACAGCCGGCGCAAGTTATCCACTCCCAACAATTAATCCATATGCCGATTGGGATGTGGCTCAACGCTATGCCCATCAATCCCATTTCGATGAAGTGCGTGCAAAAGTACATCAAAACGGAGCCAACGTTGTGCATGTGCTGATAAAAAAAGCAAAATTGGATGGATTATTTTCATGAGCACCTTTGATGAGATTTTGCCTGCGATCAAAGAAATACTGCAGGCGCAAACCGAAAACTTACAAAAACTTGGCGCCATCGTAATCAATCGAGATTTAAATGGCCGTGTGCGTTTAGTCGTAAACGAAAGCATACGAGATGACACTGAAGCTAATCATGCCCTTAACTCGATAGTTTTGGAACTACATACGCGCCTTGGCGCACACTCATTCCCTCCAGAGCGTATGGTTTTATTTGAAGCCGACGTACACACAGTGATACAGAATGCACCACACTTCAAATTGGAAGGTTTTGACGCCGTAACGATTGTCGATCGACTAACCACAGATACTGACTGGGCAAATATAGAGCCTATTGCAGCCGGTGCACCACGCATTGTATTTTTTTCAATCAAAGGGGGTGTAGGACGATCTACGGCACTTGCTGTTTCCGCATGGTCACAGGCACAACAGGGTAAACGCGTTCTGGTACTAGATCTCGATTTAGAGTCACCTGGACTATCGAGTTCATTACTACCAGAGGAGCGCCGCCCCCAATTTGGTATTGCCGACTGGCTGGTAGAAGACTTGGTAGACAACGGTGCGAGTGTCTTTTCAGGCATGTACGCGACAAGTAATCTATCCCACGATGGGGAGATTTACGTCGTTCCTGCGCATGGTCGCGATCCAGGCGAATACGTTGCAAAACTCGGACGAGTGTGGATGTCTAAAGTCGGCCCAGATGGCGTACGCGAATCTTGGTCAAAACGTTTAAATCGCTTACTAAACGATCTGGAACAGCACTTACACCCAGATGTAATCTTGATTGATTCACGAGCTGGCATCGACGAAGTCGCATCGGCTTGTGTTACCGACCTCGGGGCGTGTGGAGTCTTGCTTTTTGCAATTGATGGTGAACAGACTTGGTCTGGCTATCGTATTTTATTTCGTCACTGGCATCGTGCAGGAGTCGCAAGGGGCATCCGCGAGCGACTTCAAATGGTTGGAGCAATGATTCCAGAATTAAATGGTGCTGAATATTTCGAGGGGCTACGAGAACGAGCTTGGAATACTTTTACGGAAACGCTTTACGATGAAATCCCTGCGGGAGAAACCACGGGGGAGCGCTTTAGCTTTGATGAATCCGATGAAGCGGCCCCTCACTACCCTTGGCCAGTCAAATGGCATCGCGGATTTGCAGCACTACGTTCAGTACATACTCGTTTCCAGAATGTAGACCCACATGAAATAACAGCAATCTTTGGCCACTTAGTCGATGGCATAGATGCTATCGCCGCTAGCGAAGGAGAGAGGCATGGGTAACCTAGTTACATCAATTCGCCACGCCATGATCGCGGCAATTCCTTATACAACATCGAATTATGGAGAAGTAACAGATCAAAGTCTGGTTTATATCCCTCCTGCTCACCTTAAAGCACTAAGACTAGAATCAAATCTGGTTATAGGCTCACGTGGTGTCGGCAAATCGTTCTGGACGGCAGCGCTAGGATCCGCCACTTTACGCACTATGCTAGGGGCCTCAGTTCGCGAATTGGAACATACCCAAGTGCGTATCGGATTTGCGGTCAATGAAAACATTGACTTCTACCCAAACACCGAGGTTTTCGCCGACCTGTTAATGCAAGGTTTTAGCCCATATGAAGTATGGCGAGCTGTCGTCTTGCGCTGGCTTGCGGAATATATCAATGAAACAATTCCAACAGATAGCTGGTCACAAACAAGCTCTTGGGTAAGAACAAACCCTGAGCCTTTGGCTAGACTCATACAAAAAGCCAATCTGGCTTTTATAACCAATGGCGAAAAAGGACTCATCGTATTCGATGCGCTTGACCGCTCAAGCAACGACTGGCAAAGCATGGACACTATCGTCCGTGACTTACTCAGGGTAGTCCTATGGCTAAAATCCTACCCAGCAATCCATGCCAAGGTTTTTCTCCGAGAAGATCAGCTAGAACGAACTGTTACAGACTTCCCTGATGCCTCAAAACTAATGTCAACCAAAGCCGAGCTAACATGGCAACCCCATGACCTACACGGTCTACTTTGGCAGTTACTCTGCAATGCCCCGGATATACATGGGGAAATACTTCGAACAACCTATGAGCAAGCCTATGGAAGCCCTCCCGTTCAAGCAAATGGAATTTGGGCACTAGATGAAACGGCCAAACGCGAAGGACTCAAACAGCGAGCACTGTTCGAAACACTAGCCGGCCCTTGGATGGGAAAGGACCGGCGTCGCGGAGTACCCTATGTCTGGTCTGTAAGCCATTTAGCTGATGGTAATGGTCGTACATCACCACGATCATTTTTAGCGGCAATTCATGCGGCAGCGGAAGATTCTCTAGATAAATACACTAACCATCACGTAGCTCTACATTACGAAAGCATAAAACGCGGCGTTCAAAAAGCTTCAGAAATCCGCATTGCAGAGATGGCAGAAGATTATCCTTGGGTGAAAAACATTTTTGAGCCATTAAAGGGTGTAACTGTCCCTTGTGAGTTTTCAATTATCGAAGAACGTTGGGTTCAACAGTTTGCAGAAGGGCCAACAGCAGTTCCGCATGAGCGACTGCCACCACAACATGCAGCACGAGGTTGGCAAGGAGTTCGAGAAGACCTTGAACGACTCGGCCTATTTGAGACAATGAAAGATGGTCGCGTTAACATGCCTGATTTGTATCGAGTAGGCTTCGGACTTGGACGTCGCGGTGGAGTTAGGCCCATGAAATAAAAAAACCAAACAAAGTTCAACTTGGCTTTTATTTGCTCTTTTATTTAAATAAAAAGCCAGATCGTCCGATCTGGCTTTTTATTTATCAACGAAATTGCAGTTTTAACTTTTTAAAACCTGCAAAGGCATACGCAACATGTCATCGCCATGCCCAGCAAAATACCAAATGATGCCAATCAATGCGCCCACGGTAATTAAATACCACACCGCAGAGAAGATTTGCCCATAGCGATCCAGCGGCAATAGATGGCTTTGATGGCGGCCTCGCCATTCAAAGACGATTTCTACACTACCAATCAGCAATAAGAATCCTAATAATGCCAAACCAAGGGTATAGCTGATAAATACACCGAAAGCAGCGCCCGCCACACAGGCCACCAAGCCCAGCACGCTATTCATCGAAAAACTAATGCTTTTTAAGATGTGCCCGCCATCAAGCGGCAGAATGGGTAATAAATTAAATAAATTAAGTAGCGCATTAAATGCAGCCAAGCCTGCAAAAAACATCGAGCCCGTCAGCCAATAAACCACCAGACAAGCAATCGATAACAATAGGCCAAAGCTTGGCCCCATGATTGAAATCACTACATCTTGCCAGCGAGTATTAATTTTCTCATCCGACAATGCTAATCCGCCCATAAAGGGAATTAAATAAATGCCTTTGGTTTTGATACCAAAGTATTTCATCGCCCTGATATGGCCGTATTCATGAAAAACCAAACAGGCAATCAGCGCAATGGCAAACTGAAAAGAAAATAACCATGAATACGCCGCAACACTCGCCCCGGCTAAAGCCACTTTAACCAGTTTGGCACTTTTAAGCAGTTTAAGCGCCAAAGCACCCAGCCCAAGCAAGCTCAGCTTATTGGTTTTAGTAATCGGCACAACAGGTGTTTGCCGCTCGATATCCCGAGTATTGCGCTGGCCTTGTACCGCCTCTTGCTCATCAACGAGCAAGCGATATTTCAGCACAAAGGGCTGCCACTGCAGATCTGTTTCAAGGCGAACACGCGTGGTTACGGCGGTGCCATCTTGCGCTACCGCGGAGAGCTCAAATTGCAAAGCACTCAATCCTTCGCGCTCTGCCGAGGCGTTTTTTTCTGCAACTAAGGTATTGTCCCAAAATAGCTGCTGCCAGCCCGCTGGCGTACCTTCCAGCCTGAGCGCTTTGCCCAAGCAATTAATATTTAATAATTCCACGGGGTATCCAGTTCAATAAAAGTCATCAACAAGACATAAGGCTTGAGCGAATGCGGGCATTTTACGGGTTTCTGAGTATTTAGGGGCAAGCACTGCGGGTAAGTCCAGGCAAGGCTAAGTGCCCATCTTGTTTAAGAATCAGACAAACTGCCCCAGCGGCAACCCCAGTGCAAGGGTGGTATTCGCAAATGCCGCAGCGTGGTCGGATGCATGCTCAGACAACATGCGAAGCAGCACCACCTTGCCCAGCTCCGTGCTAGATAATGCGCCCGTATCATGGCTTCCAATCACAGCCACGCCAGAAACCGCTGGCCAGCCTGCTTTGGCGTAGAACGAAGCTAGTGGTGGATCGCAAGTAAACAAGCCGATATCAGCATGGCTGTTTTCAATACAGCGAGTGACTGTACTGACGACTAAACTACTTAGCCCCTGCTTCTGATAGGCAGGGTCGGTTGCAACACAGCTCAATGCGGCCACGCGAAAGGTCTGCCCGGCGTGGCTAAGTGTAAAATTCAGCACCGCAGCGTAGCTGAGCAGGCGATTGCCCCGATATATAAAGCAGGAAAGCGCATCTAGCGCCGGATCATGCTCCTCTGGCACGGTTTCGCCCTGAGAGGGAGCAGACTGATCAGGCCATACACGATGCATCAGCAAGGCAATATCCCGCCGCACCTGCCCAGAAGTCTGTCGGTAAGGCAGGATGCTCAGCAAGTCAGAAGAGACGGTACTCAAAGAATTAAAACTCCCAGATAGCAGATAAAATATGAGCTGCGAAAAACTGTATTTAGCTGCCCTTTGCACGTTTTGTTAAGACAAAGAAGCTGCTTTTTACAAATATGCTAAAGTGTTTTTAACACCTCATCCGTAAAATATGGCTCGTCCTCTACCCAGAAAATATAATCCAAGCCTAAATAATTCTGGCCAAAATCCAGAATATCGCCCACTGTGTTCTTTTTGCCGGTCTTAGGGTTAATCTGGCGAAGATTACCATCCTGCACGGCCATGCCTTTGACTAAGCTATTAGGATAATCTTTAAAAAAACCATAGCTCTGCGCCATATGGCTTTTGCGGTAAGGCATTAAATCCGGCCCACCCACGCCCATTTTTAACGATTGGGCCAAGGCAAACAGACCGCGCATATAGCCCTTATCATCGCCCGGCAGCCATTCATCCGGCAGAAAATTTAAATAAACCATGGCGGTGGATTGCTTAAATGCGCCAGCCAACACGCGCATATTGTCGCCAATCGCATCTACATAGGCCTTAGGGCTGAAATCTTTTGGAAAAGTAGTGCTGCCATCGGCGTTTTCAGTGCCGATATCAATCGAGCTTTCGCTAAAATTAATCCCTGCAATCTTGCCATCAAATTCACGGCCCAATTGCTGGATTAGTTTTTGATAGCTCTCCCGCACCGATGGCTCCCACATTTTGGCCGACCAGCCATATTCATCATCCGTCACCGGCTTATTGGGATCGCGCTCGGGCGCACTCAACATGCTTTGCTTGACTACACCACCTTTAAAAACAGGATCTTGCCGCAGATAATCAGGCACATTCACACGGGGCGTAAAAGACTTTTCCTGCAGCTGAATCCACAGTTTTTTATTCATCGAATTCAAATAGGCAATATCCGCTTTAATGGCACTAAAATCGTAATGATCTTTCCTTGGCTCCAGATCCCGCCATGTGTAAACAATTTGCGCACCACTAAAGCGTGGATCAAGCAGACCCTTATCCGCCTTGATATTTGCGCCGTCTGCCTCGCGGTGATTAATATAAATAAAATGCTGCAAAGTAGGTGCGGCGGCCAAAGCCGCCGAGCTCATTACGGATAAAACCAGAGCAAAACTGAATAATCGGCTAAGCATAATAGCTCTGCATGGGATGATGAATGCTAAAGTTAACCTGAATATGCCAGAGCAGATACCCAGATTATTTACATATCCTGAGTAGAATTTTATTTATGCCACTCAATTAATTAGCAGGGGTTATGCCATGCCACTTCCATGCAATAAAGCAGAGCTGCTTCTGAACTTTGACAGCGCTTATTCCAAGCTGATCAAAGAGCTCGCCACCATACCGGAGCAAGATACAAGATTGCCCGAAATAGAAGGAAAAATATCAGCGTGCGATTTACTTGCCTATCAAATAGGCTGGGGCCAGCTTTTATTGCAATGGGATAAAGACGAGTTACAAGGGAAGCCCGCACAAATGCCTGCGCCGGGTTTTAAATGGAATCAGCTTGGGCTGCTCGCCCAAAGCTTTTACGCCCGCCATTGCAATTCATCACTCAGCCAATTACATGCTGAATTTGCCGAATTAGCCGGACAAATCCGACAATTTATTCTGGATAATGAAGAAAGCACGCTTTTTGAACAGGGCAAAAGGAAATGGGCGGGGGATAAATGGCCAATCGTAAAATGGATACAAGTCAACACCATTGCCCCCTACCAAAGTGCGTGCTCAAAACTGCGCAGATGGAAAAAAAATCAGGCTCTGCCCGCTCCTGATCTCCCCAAGGCTTCGGCCTCTGCAAAGCCATAAAAACGCTCACCCATCAATTGCCAGGTGCCCGCCTCACGCGCCTCAAACGCAATATCGCGCAAGGTGCCCATGAGTGCCAGCATCGGACAAACACCCAGACTCACCCGACGCACGCCTGTGGCAAACAAGGCCGCAGCGGAAGGCGCGCCTGGCATGGCCATGACGCTGACGGGGCCATTTACCAACTGGCAAAGACGCGTTAACGAGGGCAAATCAACTAAGCCCGGCACAAACACCATATCGGCCCCAGCAGCCAAATAGGCATTGGCCCGCTCTACCGTGATGGTTAAACGCTCTTCCTCATTCACGCCCAAGCCCAGCAAATAGGTGTCAGTACGAGCATTAATCCACAGCAAACCTCCCGCCGCCTTGCGGGCCGCGCAGATTCGTTCCACTTGAGCGCTTAAATCAAACAGCTCCGCTGCGCCATGCTGGCGATCTTCTAAATTCACCCCCGCCGCAATCACCGCCTTGATGGTCGCGGCCACCGACTCGGGGGAGCTTCCGTAGCCCGCTTCAATATCTGCAGTCACGGGCACATCTACCGCGCGGCAAATGGCCGCCAGCTCGCTGAACATCAGTTGGGGATCAATTTGCTCGCCGTCTTTAAGTCCACGTGCATAGGCCATTCCGCCACTCGTTGTGCCAAGGGCCGCAAAGCCTGCGGCGGCAAAAACCCGCGCACTGCCTGCATCCCAAGCATTAGCCAATAAAAATTGGCCCTGATTGTTTAGTGTGCGAAATTGCTGAGCAAGTTGCATGGTGCGTCTCCTAAAAAAACCGCATCTTGCCGCGAAGGCAAAGACTAGGCTAGCGCTTTTCGGACGTGGGCATGGCTGTAGCTTAAAAGTTATGCAGACACTGGGAACCCAAATCTTGAACCACGGAGAGCACAGAGAACACGGAGTTTCACGGAGAAAACTTATCTCGGTTTTCCTCCGTGACCCTCTGTGTTCTCCTTTTCCTCCGTGGTTTAAGACTTGGGTTCTCTAGCCCTGCCACGTCCGAAAACCGCTAGCCCGTATCAAACTTGCCTGTCATGATTCCGCCCATGGAACTCGATCACGATATTTGCTACAGAGCACTTGCCAGCCGCGATGCGCGCTTTGATGGGCGATTTTTTATTGCCGTCAAAACCACCCGCATCTATTGCCGGCCCATCTGCCCTGCCCGCACGGCTAAGCAAGTGAATGTTTTATTTTTTCATACCGCAGCCGAGGCTCAGGAGCTGGGCTATCGCCCCTGCTTACGTTGTCGGCCCGAGGCCGCACCGCATTCTGGCGCTTGGCGTGGCGTATCTAACACAGGATTTTCCAATACGGTCAGCCGTGCGCTCAGGCTGATAGAGAAGGGGGATTTAGATGAGGGCACACCTGCCGCTCTAGCCGAAAAATTAGGCGTGGGTGAGCGCCAATTGCGCCGCCTGTTTGAGCAATATGTGAGCGCATCGCCACAGGGCGTGGCACAAACACGGCGTGTGTTACTCGCCAAGCAGCTGATCCACGAAACGGCCATGCCCATTACCGATATTGCTTTTGCCGCAGGCTTTGGCAGCGTACGCCTCTTTAATGAAGTCTTTCAGCAGCTTTACCAGCGTCCACCCAGTGATTTACGCCGTGATAAGCAGGCCGGATCATCTAGCGGCGTTACCCTGCTGCTATGCTATCACCCACCTTACGATTGGCAAGCCATGCTGGCCTATTTATCGGCCCGCGCTATTACGGGGCTAGAAATCGTAGAGGATGGCATTTACACGCGAACCATCTGCATCAATAGTGTGCAGGGCACGGTGTCGGTACAACAGGCAAATAGTCATGCGCTAGCAGCCACTATTCGTTTTCCCAACTTGGCCGCCTTGCCACAAATTATCGCCCGCCTCAGGGCCATGTTTGATTTAGCCGCCGACCCAGACATGATTTAACCAGCAATTAGCCAGCGATCCACTGATGGCAAAGCTCACCGCCAAACGAGCCGGCCTGCGTGTACCCAGCGCTTGGGATGGTTTTGAGCTGGCAATGCGTGCGGTACTTGGCCAGCAAATTACCGTCGCCGCCGCGATTAAACTCGCGGGCAAAATGGTGGCGCAATATGGCGAGCCATTAGCCACACTCGATGCGCAACACCCCTCTTTAAGTCATGTTTTCCCCACAGCGGCCATCTTGAGCAAGGCGAATTTCACCGGCATGCCACAAAGCCGCGCCAACACCCTATCGGCGCTGGCCACCGACTTTGAGGCCGACCCTAATTTATTAAGCAGCGGCAGCAACGTGGCCGAGACCTGCACCAAATTGCTCGCCATTGCCGGCATTGGTGACTGGACCACCCAATACATCGCCATGCGCCAATTGCGCGAACCTGACGCCTTTCCCGCCAGCGATGTCGCCCTGATCAAAGCCATCACCCAACTAGAAGGGCCGTGCAAACTCAGCACCAGAGCCGAAACATGGCGGCCTTGGCGTGCTTATGCGGCGCAACATCTTTGGACTGAGGTAGCCTGAAATCCGTAGACACGCTTATTTGGCAAACTTTATTAAACCTTCTTTGGGGCGTTTTTGTACCAAGGCCAACATCAATGCCGTACTCACTAACTCTTTTGTCATTCGACTATCCATCGCATAACCGACGATCTCGCAGCTAAATACATCCTTGATTCCAGCCAAATAGAGCCAGCCCTAGGTCAAAATTCGATCGACGGAGTGGGTCAAATTTCAATCGACGTGAACAGCCCCGTCAAAACTTTACGGTTTTTCTCACTCATTTCGGCCTATTTTTTCATGGCAGAAACCATATTTAAACTACTGTCTGTTTGGTTGGATCCACCCTAGGATCTGTTGTATGTGCTTGGTGAAAAGTTTGGTGCTACATCCGCAATTTCATCTAGGTAAGCACGCATTTCTGGGTCTTTTTCATTGCTCATATTAAGCACAATACCGTGTAGT
Source organism: Iodobacter arcticus (assembly GCF_042664895.1). Lineage (NCBI taxonomy): Bacteria > Pseudomonadati > Pseudomonadota > Betaproteobacteria > Neisseriales > Chitinibacteraceae > Iodobacter > Iodobacter arcticus. Next base: position 41,421 of record NZ_JBHTBQ010000033.1, on the reverse strand, counting down.
TGAGCGCGTAAATCTGCCCAGCGTGTGCGTAATACTTGCCAATTATGTTCATCGTAAGTGCCTTGAAAAATGACTGGCCGTATATCGATTTTTGGAATATCGGCAGATTCACCATCGCGCTTAATCACTCGATCCAGCTCCTGCTGCCAAAAGCTACCAACCCGATCAACGCGGCCAATTTGTTGTTCAACCACACCAGGATTCCACTCTGGATGGAGCAAAATCACAGTTTTGCAAGCTTCGTGCAGATTCAGACCCTCTCGGCCAACCATTGATTGCGCCACCAACACCTTGATCGAACTGTGCGGACGATTAAATGCCAGCTGCATCATGCGTCGACTGTGCTGGCTGGTACCGCCGTACATCAAGCGAGCAAACGTGCCTTGGCTGCTGCCGTACTCATCGTTTAGGCGCTGCTGTAAATGTGGCCACAAGCGCTCAGCTTCCTGCTCATCGAGTTGGCCATCGCCGTTCTCATCGCCTTCATTGCGTTCGCACAATGCCTGCATCAGATCAGCAAAGGCTTTGGCATAACTCTCAGGGCATTGCAACTCGATCGACTCACCCAATTGCTCGGATAGTGCACGGCTAACCAGCGCAAGGGCGTGAGCGTCATCTTCGCCCTCTTTGGCATTGGCCAACACGGTGCAAAATGCACCGTAGAGACTACGCATATGAGGCTCATGCCCTTGGCGAAAGCCCTCTTCAAGCATCCCTAGCAGAGCATTACGCTGGCTTTTCCGACGCTTTTGCAGCTCACGGTATTGCTCGGCCAATGTCACATCCAGCACGTCTAAACATAAATTTGACTGCAATTGCTGATGCGCAGCACGCACAGCTGGCCAATCGCTTTCATTGGCTCTTCCATCTACTTCCCCATGCACCTTGGCTTGAGGCCAGGGCCGGCCTGCAGCAAGTGAGCGCAACATGGCACGGGCATTCAGCAGTTGCACCAAGCAAGTTAACGGTCGAGTAAAGCGACCAAAGACCAAGGACTTTTCACCGCGCTCACTGACCTCTTCAATGGCCGCCACTGCTGCTAAGGTCGCAGGATGGTTGAATAATACTTCATCTCCATTTTTATCAATGAAGGGTTGCTGCATAACCGTGCTCCACCATTGCGCACGCTGCAGGCGTTTAAACTCTGCAGGGCTCAACGAGGCTTTGTCTGTCGCTGCTGGTTGATTTGCCGCCAGCTCATCGGTTCGCTATCTTGCTCGGCAACATAGCTGGGACTATCGATTACGGCCGCGAGGCCATGACCATTACCCATGGTCAGACGCAGACGTTTGAGCTGTTCATTCTGGCTGTCGCGCAGGCCAACCGTCACCACTGACAAGGCTTCGGCCGCGCATACTGCCTGCTGCCAGGCGGGATCAAGCGTTGCCACATCAATGGCAATGTCGCGCTCTTGCCGATAGGCGTCATGGGAGAGTTGGGTCGCCTTTACAAACTGCTGTACGGCTTGGTCTTCGCGCTTATCGCGGCGCAGGACAAAAGGAGACAACGCAGCCTGAAAGCTTGCCGCCGCTGCGGCATAAGCGGCTCTGACAGCGGCATCGCTAGGGCTGGCGCGGACTTGCTGCACCGCATGGGCATAGCCTGTTACCGCACTTTCGACGACCTGCAACTGCTCTGGCTTGAGCCCAATACGACGCAAAATCTGCTGCCACTGGCTAACATCCAACTCAACAGGTGTCGCGGTCATGGCAAAGCGTCGGGAATCAGACGATGTTTGGATTAAGCGCCCAAGCAAGCCAGATAGGCCACTGTCATCATTACGACTCTTGTGCGCCTCGTCGATTACGACCAGATCAAAGTGCCCCAAACCTAGGCCGACCACCTCTTCAAGGCAGGGGCGGAGAGCCTCATATCGTTTGTATTCGCTTGCATCCAAGGCGCCTGGCCATGGCGTACGGTTTATTAGTGCATCCATTTGTTGATACAGCGGATGCTGGGAGCCTGCAGGTATGGCGTTACAGATGCTGGTAGCCGCATTTTTCATTGAAACGTACTCAGCCCAAGGATAATTCAGGGCCTCATTCTGAAAGTAACCTCGCGGAAAACGCCCTTGGGTTTTCTTGCGCCAATGGGCATACACCTCAGGCAATAATGCCCAGCGCCATGCATGCGAATCTTGACCCAAACGCCAATTAGAAAAGCCATGAGAGACCATAACTACCGACTCTGCAAACCATGGTTTCTGCTCGGCAACCTGTTCAGAGTCCCAGACTGAGATGTATTGCCATAGGCTGCGCAGTAGCGGTGCAGCTTTAACCTCACCACGGCTTAACTCTTCCTGCCATTGGTAACCCAGCACCGGCGGCACCAGTACCGCAACGCGGCCACCGGCAGCAACCACAGCTCGGATCACCGCAACGGCAATGCGGGTTTTTCCCATGCCGACTTCATCCGCCACGATCACCCCATTGACTGGTAACCGTTTAGCCAAAGCACGCACACTGGCGCACTGCCCCTGATTCAGCCAAGGGCTAGGGTTTGTACCGAAGCCCTGCTGCTGGACGAGCTCAAGCAACTTGTCTGCAACAACCTGCCATCCTTGAAATTGCTGATTCATTGCGGCTCTCCAATTGGGCATAGGTTTGCTACATCCCAAGACGTCTCGATTCGAGCCAGTAAGGCTCGATAATTCGCCCCTTCAGGGCTCGACGCCTGCTCGGCAAAAACGGGCAGGAATGCCGCTTCGCGCAACGGACTTAGGGGGTTGAGGCGCATAGCCCGGAATATGCTAATAACCGGATCCTTTGCAACTTGCAGCAAGGACTGCTCAAGCCGCGTGCACCAGGCTAACCAGTCGAGTGGGTGCAGATCCACCTGCTTGGCAGCTATCTGCTCAATCAACGCCATCATCCGGCGGATCGGGTAGCCGGTGCAGCCAGCATCAACTACTGCAGCAGCACTGGTCTGCCCCGTACTACCTGGACTCTCTTCAAGCTCATCCAGCGTCTTGTCTTCATCCACAGCGGACTGCGGGAAATTAGCCAGTTGCCACCAGACCTCATCCAGATCCAACACAGGCATAGCCGTTGCGGCTAAGCGCCCTAACTCATCCAACACGGGCAATACAGCACGATGAACCTGACCAGCTATTGACCACTGAATAGTCACCACTCGCGGTGGAGGACCAAGCCATTGCCACTCGCCTGACTTCAAACTGACGCACGCGACACCGTTAGCATCTAGCGGCGTTACTGGCACTTCAGTTTGCTCAGGGGCGCGCAGCGAACTGCCCTCCTCTGTTACTTGCCAATTAAGCCACGCCAGCGGCGCAGCTAGCGGGCCCCCCTCATGCTCGGGCATTGGCTCACCAGCCGACAATTGCTCAAAAGCTGAAATATCCGTGTCCCACTGCACTGGCAGTAGATTGGTAATAATTCGTGCGGCGCTTACATCCCCCTCGGCGCGCCAATACACCCCCTCTGGGCTAAGCAACATGCCGGCTTCAAGATTGCCACCAGCGGTTGACATCGGATTGGCGAACCCTGGGCCAGTTAAGTTGCCAGAGCCTAAGTAAACCCAAGTACTGCTGCAGCGTGCGCTGTCCTCTCGGTAGTTAGCGGAGAAAATAAACTTCGCATGTAGTGAACGCGGCATCGCCGAGCCAAACACCTCAGTATTCTGAGCCGCAGCACGAATGCTGTAGCCAGCGGCCTGCATCGCACTTAATCCCTCAGCAACAGCTTGGCAGGCACCAGGATTAACGAAAACGTCAACTTCCGGACGTGCAGTTAATAGACCCGCTTCTTGCAGCGTCTTAGTGATTTTACTCAGCACCGAGGGTAGCTGCCCTTCTCCATTGACGCCCTCGAAAAACCCCGAGCCCATGCCGAGATAATTACGTTTAACGTCAGAGGCATGCAGCTTGATCAACGGCACCAGTTGTGTCAGCAAAGACTGCTTGCGGTTATCAAAATAACGCGGGGGTGCATTGGCCGTGCTGTGTCCAGCCACAGTACTTAACCAGCCGCTTAGCCGCTGCATGGACTGCGCAGTTAAAGAGCCTGACTGGTGACTGGATTTGGCATGCAGAATTCGTGTATCGAAATAACCGCTAAGCCACTCCAGCATCTGCCAAGCAGTACGGATGTCCGTGCAGTTTTGTCCAAGCCAAGCGGGCTGTTGGTGTACATGTTCACTGCTGCACTCAATACACGAGACCAGATCGAGCGACTCAGTAACTGTTTGTACAGTCCAATTACCTGTGGATACGATCAAACGCACTAGCCAGCGATGCGGCTCTTTTTCATGGCGAAAGCCCAGCACAGCCACTTTTGCATGCAGTAAAGCAAAAGGCTTTTTTTGTTCCGACTTGAAGATCAGATGCGCGACCCCTGGGGCATCCGTCAAGGGAATGGCCGCATGCGCGGGGTCGAGTATCACTGCCAGCGTAAGTTGCCCCTGATAGGCGCGCTGCGCCGTGGTTTGCCGAGTAAAACGCTCAGCAGCCTGATCGAGAAAATTACAATCGGCAGAATAACCACACAACCAACCAAAGCTACCTAAATAGTGATCGGGCGCTTCAAAATGATGCAGCAGAGATGGCGTGGTCATTATGATTCTTCGCTATGCGTGAGTGGGGCTGCGCTGAGCCATGTATCCAGATCGCCATGCAGGTCGGCGTTCAAATAGAACAGATTACTCATGCGACTCGACATGCCTGCAGGCCATTTCAAGCGCCGTTGATCAGCCTCTTCACCCGAAACTTCAGCCTCAGCATGATTAGAACTGGAGCTACCCTCAAATGCTGGGCCTGGCAATACAACGGAGCCCATCAGGCGCAACACACGCCCGTCACGCTCGACCAAATGCCGAACAATTGCCGCATTCGCTTCAGCGCTGCACTCACGACTAAATTGAAGGGCAGTAGGCTCGCTATGGCCCAACACCAAGTACTCAGAAGCCCGTTGACGCAGCTTAGCGAGTGCCGACAGCACCGAGTTCGGCAACGTCGATTTGTTCAAGTCAAAAGATCGGCTATCCGGCAAGGTTCCGAGATACAACTCCAGTGCATCAAGCACCTCTAAACTCTGATCGCGCAGCGCAAAAAAAGCCGCGCCGGTTTGTAGATCATGCCAATGCTCTACATCGAGCATCGTTGGGCGGCTATCCCAACTGGGCACTTGCTCTGGTTGCTGACGCAGCCCTTCAACCCATTGCAGGGCATTGCGCCGGCGTTGCTTGCTGGCATGCGGCTCGGTTTTGCTGCCGCAATGCAATACATCGGTCAATAGTCTCCGAAATGTTTCGTCCATTGGCTCAAGAGGTGATAAGGATGCATAGAGAATTTTTTTATAGCGCGCCTTGTCCACGTCACACTTACCTTGGCTCCATTGGTAGATGTTTTCGAAAAGTTCACGGCCATAGACGCCATTTGAATTGGTGCCTAAGCCGAATCGACGTAAACACTCTTCACTAAGTTGGTACTGGTTAAAACGTGTGGCATCAGATTGCACTAAACCCAGCGCAGGTAAAGCCTTCACCGTTACCATACGCATCGGCTGCGTTACGTAAAAACTAGATTTAGATGCTCTTTCAAATGTTATTTCTTTATTGTTTTTAAGCTTGTTTGCACCGCGCAAGCGAGGGTCTGGTTTCCAGCCATTATGATCAAGCGCAAGCCAGCAAGATAACGCTTCAATTGCATTTGCACATTGAATATTTGTATTTTTTTGATTATTAATTTTTAATTTGCTAGCTAATGCAACTCCTAATAAGGCATACCAAAGCTGCTTGCCATACCAGACCCCACCAATCCCAGGAACGGCTTGTTCATTAAAAAACCGGACTGTAAATCCTAAACCTAATGTTCTGGCTCTTCGCGTAGAAGTAACCGTATCAGGGCCGAGCAACCCCCATGTTATTCCGTTCATTTGAATCCTTTATTATTGTTTAGTTTTAGGTATGCATAGAATGAGCGCTGTTAGAAAATAAAACTCAGCCGAAATTGCCCCTTCACTCGCTCTATTTAAAACTTTAACTGATATCGGCATGCCAAGATTGGTCATAATATTTAATGCGTACGCACTGATCCAAGCCTTCTTTTTTTGCTGAGGCAATTCACATGTTTTCATCGTATTGCCAAAAATACGCTGGTACTGCTGCATGGCCAGTTCAGCATGATTGCGTAAGTTGTAGCCCACCATTTTTTGCCAGCACCCTATCGGCGCTGGCCACCGCCTTTGAGGCCGACCCTAATTTATTAAGCAGCGGAAGCAACGTGGCCGAAACCTGCACCAAACTGCTCGCCATTGCCGGCATTGGTGACTGGACCAGCCAATATATCGCCATGCGCCAATTGCGTGAACCTGACGCCTTTCCCGCCAGCGGCGTCGCCCTGATCAAAGCCATCACCCAACGAGAAGGGCCGTGCAAACTCAGCACCAGAGCCGAAGCATGGCGGCCTTGGCGAGCTTATGCGGCGCAACATCTTTGGACATCACAGGCGGATACGATCGCTTAGAAACTAGTCTTTTTCTCACGAATTACGCCCATTCACAAAGTCATTAGCCTGCCCAATAATCCAAGCAGAGAAATCAGCTAATTTGCGGCTGGCGCTGCTTCTTTCAGGCCAAATCAGCCAATAGGGGTACTGATAAGGGACTTCTATCTCAGTGATTTTCACTAAACTACCCGCCGCAATATCGCCGCTCACCAAAGATAGGCGGCTCAGTGCAATCCCATGCCCTAAACGAACTGCTTCAACTTCTAAATTGCTGTCGTTATACGTATAAGCAGGCTTAGGCCGCCAATCTGCAAGGCCCGCAGCCTGACACCAACTAGTCCATTGGATGGCAGGATTAGCAATAATCACCGCAGTTTTCACCTCTGCTAACGTTTGTGGGCGCGGCGTAAAATGGGCCGCGGCGACTAAAAGCACGGTTTCATCCATTAAATGCTGCTGTTGCAGCCCCTCCCAATTACCCGTCCCCATGCGAATCGCTAAATCAAGCAAGCCATCACTCATATCCTCAAAACCTAAGCCTGCACGCAAGTTGACGGTGTATTGCGGGTATTTCGCTTTAAAATCAGGCAGACGCGGCAGCAACCAGTGCAGGGCAAATGAAGGCACCACGCCGATGGTGATGTCATGCGGCTTGGGGCAACTTTGCAGCCTTTGGGTCGCCTCTACCATATCACCCAAAGCACCCCGCACCCGCAGCGCGTAAATCCGCCCCTCTTCCGTCAGCAGCAGCTTTTTCCCTTCGCGCAAAAACAACGACAAACCTAAAAAGTCTTCCAATGTGCGTAATTGATGGCTAATCGCGCTATGCGTGACATGTAAGGATTCTGCGGCTTTAACCACACTCCCCAAGCGCGCAACCGCTTCAAAAGCACGTAAAGCCCCAAGGGGCGGCAATGCGTTCATGTTAGTTTTTCTCACACAAAGGCTGAAAATTGATCAGCAACACACTTGATATTCTTGGATATAGTGAATTGATTATGCCAAGGAAATGAAAGATATGTTCACCTATCTAAGAATTAACTTACAAGCAGGTGAATTATTTATGATCGATTTAGCCCATGCGGCCCACATGAGCGGTGAATCAGGCGAATTGTGGCTAACCCACGATCGCTTCAGTGAAGATTTTGAATTAAAGCAGGGCACGCAGCTTGCTCTACCCAAGGGGAAAGTGCTGATTGAAGGCCTTGGGCAGTTTTCAGTTTATCTTTTATTTGGAGCAGGACAGTTCAATCTCCCGCTCAGTCAAATTCAAAGCCTTGCCTCCAACCTTAACCTGCAAAATAGTATTTCCTTCCGTTGTCAAAGACACCACGACTTCTGAAGGCATTTCCATCGAATAGCCCTGCTCCATGACAATTTTTTTTGCTTGTAAAGAGTTAACTAGCCCCTGTTGAAACAGATATGAAGCAAGAGCACCGTTAGACGTCCCTGTCGCGGATTCCTCTGGAATGCCATAAAGTGGTGCCAAGTTTCTACAGTGGGCCATCCCTTCGTTCAAAGTCTCTAGTGTGAATACGTGAAAGCCCACGACGTTCCGCTGCCTGCTGATGTCGGCAACTCGGTCAAAGTCGGGCTTCATTTCGTGAAGGATTTTCAAGGACTTGACCGGAACCATGATATCCCGGATGCCGGTGCTCACTATCTGTACGGGCATACCCGCCATAAGTTCATTCACATTCAGATTCAGAGAACCTGCAATATCAGCAGGTTCTAAAACGTCAAAAAAACTTGGGGCTTTCTGATCCATCAGGATCGACAAATCATCGGCTACAACCACTTTCATCAACCCGGCTTTGGTTTCCTGCGTGTACTGGCCGGGCCGCACGAATCCCAACTTTGCCAGAGCAAAGAACGTTGCTATCGTGGCATGCCCACAAAGATCCACTTCATCTGTTGGCGTAAAAAAACGCACTTTGAAGTCCGCGACACTGGATTTCATCAAAAAGGCTGTTTCGCTGAAGCCAATGATTCTGGCAATTTCATGCATTTGCGATTCAGTCAAAGCGTCCGCATCGAAGACGACTCCGGCTGGATTGCCGCCTTGACTGGTCTTCGCAAATGCATTGAGTGTGTAAGCTCTGATTTTCATGTTTCTGATTCCTACCCATTCTGTTGGCGCTGATTGAAAACTGACCTAGGGCAGATTGCTGATTTTTGTCCTAGCACGCAATTAATCTAGGTCAAACCACAATATTGCTGCTGACCCGCCGCTGTGGGTCGGTCTCTGCCTACCGATCAGGCCACGAAGTATACGGGTCAAATCCGATACAAATGGCTGATCAGGTCGAAAGAATGGGGTAAAACATGCGATTTCACTCCGCCCGAGGCACAAACCACCGATGATTTACGAGCAAGAAATGGCAGCAAAAAAACTGATCTTGGTGCCTGAAAATACTTGACCACTAAATCATTCACTCAGCTTTTTTAAGCAAGCGCTCATAGAACGCACTATTTTGTCCTCTCCCCAAAAACCCCTTCCAACATACCCTACATGGGCATATTATCATTACCAACAGGAGGGGAAAAATGACTTCAGAAATCCAACTTCGTCTTGGTGGTATGACCTGCGCAGCGTGTGCGGCGCGGATTGAGAAAATCCTCAATCGTCAGACTGGCGTGGCCGCCGAGGTTAATTTTGCGACTGAAACCGCACATATCAACCGTAGCGACCTCAGCATTACCGCCGAATCGCTGATCGCCACCATCAGCCGTGCAGGGTTTACGGCCGAGCTAGCCAGCACGCCTGCTGCTGCAGAGAAAGACGAGCGCTGGCCGCTACTGATCGCCGCCCTGCTTAGCCTGCCGCTGATGGCCAGCATGTTTAGTCTTGAGCACGCCGAGCTATTGCCGCGTTGGCTACAAATGCTGCTCGCCACACCAGTGCAATTTATTTTGGGCTGGCGTTTTTATCGCGGGGCGTTTTTTGCGCTGAAAAGTGGCGGGGCAAATATGGATGTGCTGGTAGCGCTGGGCACGACCATGGCTTACGGCCTGTCTGCCGCCGTTACCCTGCTGGGCCTGCACGAGCAGCACGTTTATTTTGAAGCCAGCGCGGTGATTATTACGCTGGTACTGGCAGGAAAATGGCTGGAAAGCCGCGCCAAAAAGAAGACATCAGGGGCGATTAGCGAGCTGTTAAAGCTTCAACCCAAAACAGCGAGAGTAGAAACGGCGGAAGGACTGATTGATCTACCCATCAACCAACTCAAGCCCGGCGATATTGTGATTGTGCGCCACGGTGAAGTCATTCCCGTTGATGGCGTGGTCATTGAAGGCCAAGCAGCGGTCGATGAAAGCATGCTGACGGGTGAGAGCTTGCCAGTCGAAAAAAATATCGACAGCAAAGTTTTTGCCGCCACTAAAAACAGCAGCGGCATGCTCAAAATCAAGGCCAGCAGCGTGGGTAGTAAAACACAGCTGGCTGAAATTGTACGGCTGGTGGCCCATGCCCAAGGCTCTAAAGCGCCAATCCAGCGGCTTGCTGATCAGATTTCCGGTGTATTTGTGCCCATCGTGGCGGCGATTGCCGTGCTTACATTTTTTGGCAGCTTTTGGTACTGGGATAGCGCCGTTACGGGGCTGATTCACGCCGTTGCCGTCTTAGTCATCGCCTGCCCTTGCGCCTTGGGGCTAGCCACACCCACGGCCATCTCGGTAGGGATTGGCCGTGCGGCGCAGCAGGGGATTTTATTTAGAAATGCCACAGCGCTAGAGCATGCAGGCAAGATTGAAATGCTGGTGGTCGATAAAACCGGCACACTCACCACTGGGCAAGCCAAGGTGGTAGAGATCATCAGTTTACAGAGTGGCATCTCCAAAGATGAATTGCTGCAGCTGGCTGCCAGTTTGGAGCAAGGATCGGAACACCCATTAGCCCACGCCATCTTGGCCGCCAATATCCTACCTCTACTGCCTATCAGTGACTTTGTAGCTGTACCGGGGCAAGGCGTGATGGGTAAGCTCGGTGACGGCAGTGAAATCAAGGTCGGCATTCCAAGCTGGGCAGGCGAAATGCCTGAGAAAAATACCCAGCCACATACCTTGGTCAGTATCGCCAAGAATGGCATCCTGCTGGGGCAATTAGCACTGGCCGATACACTGCGAGCCAGCTCGATAGAAGCCGTTAAACGCTTGCAGGCAATGGGCATTGAAGTGGTGATGCTGACTGGCGATCAGCCTGCCACCGCTGCCGCCATTGCCAAGGCCAGTGGCATCCGCCAGCATCAGGCCTTAATGCGCCCGCAAGACAAAGCGGCGTTTATCCAGCAGCAAACTAAAGTTGTAGCCATGGTCGGTGATGGTGTAAACGACGCCCCCGCACTCGCCGTTGCAGCAGTGAGCTTTGCGATGGGAGCAGGTAGCGATGTGGCGATCGAAGCCGCCGACATCACCCTGCTGCATAACGACTTACTAGCGGTGAGCGACGCGATTGCACTATCCCGCGCCACCATCAAGAAAATCCGCCAGAATCTATTCTTCGCGTTTTTCTATAACACGCTTGGCATACCGCTGGCGGCCATCGGCCTGCTTAACCCGGTACTGGCCGGAGCGGCCATGGCGCTGAGCTCGGTTTCGGTAGTGAGTAACTCACTATTACTGAGGCGGTGGAGAAGTGAAGGGGTTTCAGAACAAAAACCCACCTCTTAAAACACGGAGGACACAGAGATCACGGAGTTACACGGAGAAAAGCAGCTCATGTAAGGATACACCGTCGTGCCCACACGATGGGCAGGGCATGGATGCGTGAGCTTTTAAGAGCCTTAGGTTTTCTCTGTGGAACTCTGTGTCCTCCGTGCTCTCTGTGATTCAATATTTGGGTTTTACTCAGTTTCACGGCGGGTTACGACCGAAATAAATCAGCGTCTTTAATGAGCATCAAGAGCGGCCTAACCCGCCCTACATTTTTTTATACATTTAAAGGAGCAACAAATGGAACACAGCACCCTTAAAATCGAAGGCATGACTTGTATGGGTTGTGTACGTACTTTAACCAGCGTGTTAAGCGCCCTACCCGGCGTGAGCCATGTGGCGATTGATTTAGAAAGCGGCATCGCTAAAGTAGATCACAACGCCGTCCTTACTTCGACTGACTCCCTGAGTGACGCGATTGAAGGAGCGGGCTTTGAGCTTGTCTGATTGCTGCCCAGATGAAGGGCCAAAAGTGGTTCAGCCGGGCAAGCAAAAGCTGCTTTCCCGCCTCAATCGTATTGAAGGCCAGGTACGTGGCGTGATTAAAATGGTCGATGAGGATAGATACTGCGTGGATGTACTGACGCAAATCTCGGCCATTAAATCAGCCATAGATTCAGTCGCCATGCAACTCTTAGAAAACCATGCTCACGGCTGTGTGGCAAAGGCAATTAAAGAAGGAGAAGGGGACGCGGCGATTGATGAGCTGATGATGGTGGTTAAAAAGCTCAGTGGAAAAACGCTGGGGTAAAACACACCCTAACTCCGTAGATACAGATCCCGTAGGGTGGGTTAGGCCAAACGATGCACTGAATATGAGCGCTACCGTGTCTTGGCCGTAACGCGCCGCAGCGCAGTGCCATGGTGGGTTACGGCCGAATAAGATCAGCGAAGCAATATCCATCAAGAGCGACCTAACCCACCCTACGTTATTACAGGGGCAAATAAAGAGAGGACACGAAGAAAACCAACATTAGGTTTTCTCTGTGTCCTCTGTGTTCTCCCTTTAGCTCTGTGCCTACAGAACGTAGGTTTTTCCAACCTTACAACGTCAACCCACCCGTCACTTCAATCGCTGCACCGTTAATATAGCTCGCTTCATCGCTAGCTAAAAATGCATACACATTGGCAATTTCTTCTGGTCGGGCCATGCGCTTCATGGGCACACGCGCTTCCATATCTTGAATCACTTTTTCTGGCATGGCTTTCAGGATCGGTGTTGCTACAAAGCCGGGGCAAACGGCATTAGCACGAATACCTTTCTTACCCAGCTCTTTAGCCCATGTTTTAACAAAGCCAATCACCCCAAATTTAGCCGCTGCGTAATTAGTCTGGCCAAAATTGCCGTACACGCCCACTACCGATGAGGCATTTAAAATCACACCACTGCCCTGCTCTACCATGGTATCGACCACAGCGCGGGCGCAGTTGTAAACGCCTTTCAGATTAATATCGATCACGCGATCAAACTGATCTTCGGTCATTTTGATCAGTTGTGCGTCTTGCACAATACCGGCGTTATTCACCAGCACATCGATGCGGCCAAATTGCGCCTTAACCGCCGCCACCATTTCGGCAATCTGGGTTTTATTGGTCACGTCCACCACATGCCCTACCGCCACTGCGCCGCTTTGTACAAGGCTAGAAACGACGGCATCAATACCGCTCTGGTTCACATCACACACCACCACTTTAGCGCCCTCTGCGGCAAACTTAATCGCTGTGGCCTGGCCAATTCCGCTGGCGGAACCTGTGATAATCGCAACTTTATCTTTCAGTCTCATAACACACCTTTCATATCAATTGAAAATGGCCGTGCCCGGAGCCAGTTAGATCATCAGGCAATCTTGCTAACTGACTGATTAATCAACAGCAAACAAGCAATTAATTCAGCATAGACGCTCTTGGTGCAACGCAACAAGCCAATCATCACAGGAATCAAAAGATTCATACTATTTTTAGTGCATCAAACAAGCCAATAGCCGCAGCAAAACATGCAAAGATCGGCATCAAAGGAAAGAAAGCGCGCAAGGAAGATGCAGCCAGACAAGGTCTGGCTGTCACAATCGCGTTTATTCTGCGGGTTTATCCGCGTAATGCTCACTCAGCAGGGAGCGGCAATCAACAATGCGTAAATCATTGTCGCGGGCAAAGGTCATGAGGAATTCGAAGACACGCGGATCGATTTTTTCAAGCTGTTTGTCCACAGCCACACAACGAACATTGTCGTGCACCATAGGGCGAACAAAAGGGGCGTAAGAAAGCTTTTGATCAACGCCAAATGTGCTTAAGATGCCAGACAAGCGATCGGCCCAGTCGCTGGGCCGAAATTCACGCCCATTACTGGTAATGCCCTGAATAATGATTTCGTATGGATTGCAGATCATTTTAACAACAGCGTATTTAATGGTGGAATATCCTCCAGATTATACCATCGCAGGCCAAACTGCTGCCTTAGAAATTCTCAAACACTTGCAGATCAGACACCACGAATAAAACAATAAGACGCTGACAAAGCTTGCCAGCCGCCTGCAAACGGTTGAATAATGGTTGTTTTTTCTCAAAGTGGCTCAACCCGTTTCAAAAATGAAAGCAGCCTAGTCTGCGTAAAAAATCATGGTGTAGCGTCGAAAACCTGTAAGAAATTGTGCGGAGCACAGTGGATCAGAGCTTTGAGCGCACTGAGATTTATCTTTCTTGAAGCGGCAGCCCATTCGGACTGTTCCCTATGCGCCATTATCTGCAATTCACTGATTTCACCCGCGAAGAATACGATTACTTATTCAAACGCGCCGCCATTCTTAAAGCAAAACTAGCTGCAGGCGAACTTTATCAGCCCCTGATCGGTAAAGTTTTGGCCATGATTTTTGAAAAATCATCCACCCGTACCCGTGTTTCTTTTGAAGCGGGTATGGCGCAATTCGGCGGCCATGCCATGTTTTTGCAATCCAAAGACACCCAGTTAGGCCGTGGCGAGCCGATCGAAGATGTGGCTAAAGTGATTAGCCGCATGACCAATATCGTGATGGTTCGCACTTTTGAGCAAAGCATTGTTGAACGCTTTGCCGATAATTCATTAGTGCCCGTGATTAACGGGCTGACCAATGAGTATCATCCATGCCAGATTCTGGCCGATATTTTTACCTATATCGAAAAAAATGGCTCGATCGAAGGCAAAACTGTAGCCTGGATTGGGGACAGCAACAATATCTCCCGCACCTGGCTGCAAGCAGCAAAGATTTTTAACTTCAAACTCAATCAAGCCTGCCCGCGCGGCTATGAAATGACGGTTTTAGACGGCCAGAAATACGGCATTGACCATTTCGAAACCTTTTATGATCCGTACCAAGCGGCCAGAGATGCCGATATCGTCAGCACCGACGTTTGCACCTCAATGGGGTTTGAGCGCGAAACCCTGCAACGCCGAAAAGACTTTTTGCACTATAAAGTCAGCGAAAAAGTGATGCTGCAAGCCAAGGCAAACGCGATGTTTATGCACTGCCTACCTGCGCATCGCGGCGAAGAAGTCGACCCGGAAGTGATCGATGGCCCACAATCGGTAGTCTGGGATGAAGCAGAAAATCGTATGCACACACAAAAAGCAGTGATTGAATACCTATTACTCGGTAAAGTAGAGGATTAAATAGCTAACTACCCAGAAATGGGCACACATTGCTTATTTCCAGCCCCGTGATACAGGATCACCCTTAATGTTTGGCATTACCGATTTAAGCAGCTATTTACTCGGCACTATTTTTATTATCTTATTGCCGGGACCCAATTCCATTTTTGCACTTTCTGTTGCAGCCAAACAAGGCGTGCGTGCAGGCTATGCCGCTGCGGCAGGCATTGTAACGGGTGACTTTATCCTGATGCTATTAGCCAGCGTTGGTGTTGCTTCTTTAATGCGCACTCACCCGGCAGCCTTTGATATGGTTCGTTATGCAGGTGCGGCATACTTAGCTTGGATGGGTTTAAAAATGCTGCTTGCCAAACCGCAAGCAACAAGCAGTACCCCTATTGAAGTGCCATCTAGTCATATTTTTAAGCAGGCACTCTCAATTTCACTGGTTAATGTGAAAGCTATATTATTTTTTATGGCATTCTTCCCCCAGTTTGTGGATCCAACTTATGATCGGGTTCCATTGACGTTTGTAGTACTTGGCATGATCGTACAAGCCGTAAGTTTGGCTTATCTGACCTTTTTAATTTTTGCTGGCGCTGGCCTTTCTCGGCGGCTAGCAGGCAAACAGTGGCTGGGCCGCTGGCTGGCTCGCCTGACCGGTGTACTTTTCATCAGTTTTGGTGCGCGGCTTGCTCTTATTCACTAATCCTTGCCTTTCTCCCTTCTTGGAGTTCTCATGTCTGATGTAAAAAAAGCGGTTCTTGCCTACTCCGGTGGCCTCGATACCTCGGTAATTCTGAAGTGGTTGCAAGATACATATCAATGCGAAGTGGTGACATTTACCGCAGACCTGGGCCAAGGCGAAGAGCTTGAGCCAGCTCGCCAAAAAGCGGTGCAGTTTGGCATTCAGCCAGAAAATATTTTTATTGATGATTTACGCGAAGAATTTGTGCGTGACTTTGTATTCCCCATGTTCCGCGCAAACACGGTTTACGAAGGTGAATACCTGCTGGGCACGTCCATTGCCCGCCCGCTGATTGCTAAGCGTCAAATTGAAATTGCTAATTTAACCGGCGCAGATGCCGTTAGCCACGGAGCCACAGGCAAGGGCAACGATCAAGTTCGCTTCGAGCTAGGCTATTACGCCCTGCGCCCAGATATTAAAGTGATTGCACCGTGGCGTGAGTGGGATTTAAACAGCCGTGAAAAGCTGCTTGATTACGCTGAAAAACACGGCATGGATATTGCCAAGAAAAAAAATGGCGGCAGCCCTTACTCAATGGATGCCAATCTGCTGCATATCTCTTACGAGGGCCAAGCACTGGAAGACCCAGCTGCCGAGCCAGAAGAAGACATGTGGTTATGGTCGGTTAGCCCGGAAAAAGCACCGGACGCGGCTGAGTATGTAGAGCTTGAATACGAGCAAGGCGATATCGTCGGCATTAACGGCGTGAAGATGAGCCCTGCCACCATATTAACCACGCTGAATAAACTCGGTGGCAAGCACGGCATTGGCCGTCTTGATCTGGTCGAAAACCGCTTTGTAGGCATGAAGAGCCGTGGCTGCTACGAAACCCCAGGTGGCACGATTATGCTCAAGGCGCACCGCGCCATTGAATCAATCTGCCTTGATCGGGAAGTGGCTCACCTTAAAGACGAACTGATGCCTAAATACGCCAGCCTGATTTACAACGGCTACTGGTGGGCACCAGAGCGCCTGATGCTGCAAAGCATGATTGATGCAAGTCAAACCCATGTAAATGGCTGGGTACGCGTCAAGCTCTACAAAGGGAATGTCATTGTGGTGGGCCGTGATTCTAAAGAATCACTGTTTGATGCCAACATTGCCACCTTTGAAGACGACGGCGGGGCTTATAATCAAGCAGATGCAGCAGGCTTTATTAAACTCAATGCACTGCGCATGAGAATTGCCGCCAAACTACGTAAGTAAGCTTATCGCTATTTTACAAAGCCGGCTTCGAGCCGGCTTTGTTCGTCAAAGGAAACCATCATGCTTGAGGCGCTTCAAAATATGTCTGAGGAAACATTCACCACGTTATCGGTGTCTATCCTCTGTACCGGCCTCATCATTTATATGGGCTTTATCATTTATCGCTTAGCCGCAGATTCTAAAGCAGGAAAATACGGTTCCTTGGTTTTATTTTTTACGCTAGGGTTTGGCGTATTCGGCTTTATTATTAAGACAGTGCTCACCGAAGTCATTCAAAAATAAAGAGAATTCTCTATGTCACAATTTGATAATGTATCTGTACTCAAGCAAGGCAATGTTTATTTCGACGGCCTATGTGTATCGCACACACTGATTTTAGCCAGTGGTGAAAAGAAAACGGTCGGCGTTATTTTGCCATCGGCTTTAACCTTTAATACTGGGGCAGCAGAAATCATGGAAATCGTTGCGGGCCTTTGCCATGTAAAACTAGCCGGTGAATCAGAGGCTACCCCCTATACTGCAGGTCAAAGCTTTAATGTGCCAGCCAACTCTAGCTTTAGCATTGAAACACTGGAAACACTGCATTATGTTTGTCATTTTGCTTAAACCACAAAACACCAAACAGATTTAATTAACTACTTACAAAAAGGAGAAGCCTGTGCCTTCTTTCGACATTAGCTCCGAACTCGATATGGTTGCCCTCAAAAATGCGATTGATGCGGTTGATCGTGTGATCAATAATCGCTTTGATTTTAAAGGAACCAGCGCCAAAGTCGATTTAAACGAAAAAGACGAAACCATTACCCTGCATGGCGATTCCAATGCGCAGCTCGATCAGATTAAAGATATTTTATTTCCAGCCTTAGAGAAAAAAGAAGCCGATAGCAGTAAGCGCTTAGAAAGCGGCGAAATACAAAAAATATCTGGTAACAAAGTAAAGCTAGAAATGAAAATCAAGGCTGGGATTGATCAAGACTTAGCAAAAAAAATCATCAAACTGATTAAAGATGAAAAGCTAAAAGTGCAAACCGCCATTCAAGGTGATACCGTGCGTGTAACGGGTGCCAAGCGTGATATTTTGCAAGAAGTCATCGCATTAATGCGTAAATCAATTACTGATTTTCCATTACAGTACCAAAACTTCCGCGACTAATCATTGAGGATTAGGGCGGCAGATCGTTGCCGCCCACGCCATGAACTGGACCACTCGCCAATCTGCTTTTATCACCCTGCTTGCCATGCTTTTTGGCCTGGGGATGATTTTTATTCTTGCCTATCAAGTCAATAGCTCTTACAGGATTGAGGTGCAACGCACCCGTTTGAACGTGACTCACCAATCCAGCGAAGTAGCCAATCAAATCAGCAGTGCATTAAGAGAAATAGATATTGTTCTTAAAGATTTAAGCGATCGGATCAGCCCTCAAGACCTTCTGAATGCAGAGCAAGGCGACAGCCGCAATGCAGAATTACAAAATATTTTATTAGATAAACTGCTTCAAGTGCACCAAGCGGACAATATCGTCCTCGTGAGCAGCAATAGCAGTATCACCCATCGTGCGCTAGATACACCCGGCCACGGGCAATTAATGGACGATGCTTATTTTCAGCTGATTCGTAACAATCGCTATCAAGAGCGAATTTATGCTCGCCTTGCCAGCCATAGTCAGAATACAGGCATTGTTGTTGCCAGGCGGGTTGAATCGTTGACTGCTGAATTTTCCGGATTAATTGTCGCCAGCATGACCCGCAGCTATTTAGATGGTTTATTAAGTGCGCTTCCTTTAGGCAAGCACGGCAGCATTCAGCTCATCGATCAGAATAAAAACATCCTTGCAAAATACCCACCCAATGCGCTCGCCTTACCCTTAGACGAGGCAGGCATCAAAGATTTGCTCGCAGGTAAAGAAAGTAAAATATTAGTTAACCACATCAGTCCCACCCAAAGCATCAGCAGCTATCATTTAATAAAAGAAACGCCTTTTATTGTGATTGTGAATGCCTCATCTGACGATTATTTATTACGTTGGCGAAACAACACCCTGTATTACTTACTAGGTGGTGGAACGCTACTGATTATGGCTTTGCTAATGTGTTATTTCTTTTGGCGATCACATCGTTTAACTCAAAATCTGCATAAAAAAGAAAAACACTTAAATGCAAGCGAGGCACGTTTCAGGCAAATGATTGAAACCAGTCCTGTGGCCATTGTGCTTGCCCGTATGCCGGATTACTTTATTACTTATATCAATCATCAGGCCGCAGAATTATTTGACCAAACACAGGCAGGCGCTTTATCGCAACGCGCTTTTGAATTATATAAATCCAAACCCATGTTTATGGAGCAAGTTCAAAAAATTCAACAAGGGCAATGCCAGCACAATATTGAAGTAATGCTGCAACGTAAAGATGGCCAACCGTTTTGGGGTAATCTTTCAATGTCTATGCACGAAACCAACCAAATCACGACGCTTATGATTGGTATCAGCGATATCACCAGCAAAAAACAACTGGAAGCCGATCTGCAACATAAAGCCACAATTGATAGCTTATCTGGCTTATTTAATCGTGCTTATTTTACCGAACGCGCAAATCATGAAATTGCACGTGCCAAACGTAATCAGCAGCCACTGATTGTGATCATGCTCGACATT
Source organism: Iodobacter arcticus (assembly GCF_042664895.1). Classification (NCBI taxonomy): domain Bacteria; kingdom Pseudomonadati; phylum Pseudomonadota; class Betaproteobacteria; order Neisseriales; family Chitinibacteraceae; genus Iodobacter; species Iodobacter arcticus. The sequence continues at coordinate 22,021 of NZ_JBHTBQ010000033.1, read as the reverse complement.
GATCACTTCAAGCGTATTAATGATAACTGGGGGCATGATATTGGTGATAAAGCGATTCAAAGCCTGGCCGAGCTTTGTCGCACCACATTACGGGATATCGATATTATTGGTCGTATTGGCGGTGAGGAATTTGCCATTTTATTACCCGAAACGGATTTAGAAAAAGGCTATCCGGTTGCAGAGCGCTTGCGTCAGCGCATTGAAGCACAGCGTATTTCATTAGCAAACGAGCAAACGCTGCAATTCACTGCCAGTATTGGACTAAGCATACTCTGCGCCGACGATGATAAACTTGATCGCATCCTTAAGCGTGCAGATCTGGCACTTTATCAGGCAAAAAACGAGGGTAGAAATCAGACGGTTATTTACAGCAAAATCGCCGAATAAGCACAAAAAATGATAAAGACATACAAAGCTTGATTTTCATCAATGCTCAGAGCAACGCTTTGTATTTATATAGCATTATATAAATACATGGTGATCATCATGGAAAACACACCTCTGCAAGCGCTGTTTACTTCTGATATTGGCTTATTAAGCTTATTTACTATTCTATTTATTCTGGGAATGGCCGCGTATATTTTTTTCTACGTTCGGCGCAAAGTGATCGAAGAAACAGCAGCACACGAAAAAAGAATTGAGAACAACACAAAAAAACAATCATCACTCTAAAAATAAAACATCTAAAGGATCGCTTACTTATGTAAGCGATCCTTTTTTGCTTATTGCACCGTAATCAAAGCAAAAGACTCTTTATGCTCCCCCGCGCGATTGCCACGCCATAGCACCGTGCTGCCCAGTGGCTCGCCACCAATGGTCATCCGTAAAGAACACAACTCCGCTTTAGCCCCCTGCTTCAGAGTAATCCCGGCAAAATACTCAAATGAAGCAAGAGGAGCTGAAGGAATATTGCGCCCATCGATACAATCCTTGCGCTCTTGCATGGCATCACGCAAAGAATAAGAAACCGCCCGATAACTTTTTTGAGCATCCAGCCAAGGCTGCCACAAGCTAATCAGCACGCCCCAAACCAAAGCCACACCACACGCCCAGTTCGTCACCGCCAAGCGCCCTGGCGGGCGTTTACGTGCAATCACAAAGCACCAGATGATCGTTAAGCACAACGCAAAAACCAAACCTAAGTAATCCCACTGCGCAATATACGCCGGGCTTGCCTCACGCAGCGTTCTTGCCATTCCAGTAGGCACTCCGATATGCACAGCCAGCCAACCCAGCCAGAGCAGGCCCGTAAACAGGCCAAAGGTCATCATGCCAAACCAATTGAGCGCCTGAGCTGCACCTCGGCGCAGATCATCTACTCCGCTGGCGGCCAGAATCGATAAAGGCAGTAAAACAATCAGCGCATGCGATTCACGCGCATCACCTGCCATCACAAACCAAAGCACATGCAATAGTAGCAACACGCTAGGCAATAGCATCTTTGGCTGAATCAGCTGGCGACGATTTGCCCATAAACCCCAAATTGCCAGAGGCAAAGCTGGCCAAGCAAACCACAATACGATGGATGAGAAAAAGCCAAAAGCATGAAACGCTTTAAAATCAGCCAGCCCGCCAAATGGCCCTAAAGCATATTGATTAATCCATAAATCAAAAACCGGGCGGGCATGCTGATAAAGATCGATAGGCCAGATTGCACTCAGCGGAACAGCGATCACCAAAGCAGATAGTAAACTCACGCCATAAGAAGTATTTCGCCAAGGCTTAAATAGAAACAGCAGCAAAGCCGATGCAAATGCCAGAATAAACTCAGCCCAGTTCCCGCCCAGAAGCAATAACAGCCAAGCGACTCCCAACACAAACCCAGCACTTAGCGGCTGGCGGAGTGCGTAGGCAAGCGCATAAATATGCCATGAAAAACCGGCCAGCACTAACACTTGCGGGGACAGATGATGGCCCCAGATAATCAAACCAATGCAGCCAATCAGGGTAATCACTGCCACACGGCCAAAGCGGCGGCCATACAGCTCTCGGCCTGCCATCCCCACGCCCCATAAACCGAGCGCCATCCAAATGCCCGTCGTTAAACGGGCCGCATCGTGCACTGCCATACCCAGCTTTTGCAAAGGCCAGGCCAATAAGGCAGCGCTCCAATAATACAAAGGGGCATGCTCTAAATAAGGCTGACCGGCAAACTGTGGTACCGACCAATAAGCCCCATGCATAAACTGTTGAATCACTGCCGCCGTTTCAACCTCATCCGGCTTCCAAGGATCATGACCAATCAGGCCTGGTAGCAACCAGACCAAGCAAAGAAGCAACAATAGCCAAGGCTTTTCGGTGCCTGCAGCCAGCGGTTCGCGCTCGATAGAAGGAATATAAGTCAACATGGTATTTGCCCAAGGCCTGCAGGAATCCAATAGCGGGTATTGGATTTTTAAAGACGACTTTTAAATGCAAAAAAGGCAGCGCGCGGCTGCCTTTTTCAGATACTGCGCAGGAACAATTATTCCTTGCTGCCGTACATGCTGTATTTTTGACGGAACTTGTCGATACGACCAGCAGTGTCCACGATCTTTTGTTTGCCGGTGTAGAATGGGTGCGATTCCGAAGAAATATCCAGCTTAACCAGTGGGTACTCTTTGCCGTCAGTCCAAACGATAGTTTGTTTAGCTGTCAGAGTAGAACGACTCATAAATTTGAAATCAGCCGCTGTGTCATGAAATACAACGTCTTTATATTCTGGGTGAATACCATCTTTCATTTTACTTCCCTTTATTTGTTAGCGTGCTGGGGTTGTGCCAACACTAGCCATAAAAACGAGATCATCGCACAAAAGCGCAGTTTGAACAAGCTGCGCTGTAGCAGCCTGCTGGACTTAGGTGGTCGAAGCGAAAAATCGCTTGATCGAGACCAGATTTTGCCGGATTTGCAGTGCCAATAACGAGTTATTGGTCAAAAATACGGTGAAATATGGGCCGATCAGGTGATTTTGCAGCCGACTGATGCTAAGTCCAATGGGCTGCTAGGTATTTATCGACGCATCGAATCAAAGAAATCCATATTATTCTTGGTGCCTTTGATTTTATCTAATAGGAATTCCATCGCATCCAAATCATCCATTGGATAAAGTAATTTGCGCAGAACCCAAATCTTTTGTAATTGATCTTGCTGAATCAGCAATTCTTCACGGCGCGTACCTGAACGATTTACATTGAGTGCTGGATAAGTGCGCTTTTCTGCCATCCGACGATCAAGGTGGATTTCGTTGTTACCCGTACCCTTGAATTCTTCGTAAATCACATCATCCATTCGGCTGCCGGTATCGATCAATGCCGTAGCAATAATCGTTAAGCTACCGCCTTCTTCAATATTACGTGCGGCACCAAAGAAGCGTTTAGGACGCTGCAATGCGTTCGCATCCACACCACCCGTCAGTACCTTGCCTGAGGCCGGCACGACGGTGTTGTAGGCGCGGGCCAGACGGGTAATCGAATCCAGCAAAATCACTACATCTTTTTTGTGCTCAACTAGGCGCTTGGCTTTTTCGATCACCATCTCAGCTACTTGTACGTGGCGAGTTGCTGGCTCATCAAAAGTAGAAGAAACCACTTCGCCCTTCACTGAGCGCTGCATTTCGGTTACTTCTTCAGGGCGCTCGTCAATCAAGAGCACAATCAGCATCACTTCCGGGTGATTGGCACTAATCGCATGGGCAATATGCTGCAACATCACGGTTTTACCGGTTTTGGGCGGCGCAACTAACAGTGCGCGCTGGCCTTTACCGATAGGGGCGATCAAATCAATGATGCGGCCAGTGACGTTTTCTTCGGCGCGAATATCACGCTCAAGATGCAAACGCTTATTCGGAAATAGTGGCGTTAAGTTTTCGAATAAGATTTTATGCTTGGCGTTTTCTGGCGACTCGCCATTGACCTTATCGACTTTAACCAGCGCAAAGTAGCGCTCGCCATCTTTAGGCGTACGAATTTCGCCATCGATGGTGTCCCCCGTATGCAGATTAAAGCGACGAATTTGGCTTGGACTGACATAAATATCATCAGGGCCAGCCAGATAAGAAGTATCCGGGCTTCGCAAAAAACCAAAACCATCGGGCAACACTTCCAGCGTTCCATCGCCGTAAATGCTCTCGCCTTTCTTGGCTTTTGTTTTCAGAATGGCAAAAACAAGATCTTGCTTACGTAGCCGGTTTGCACCGTCGATTTCGCAAGACGTAGCCATATCAACAAGTTCGGAAACGTGGAGGTGTTTTAAATCAGACAGGTGCATAGGGAGGGCGCGCTTGAGTAAATCAGGAAGGGAAAAATAGAATTTAATATACTGGGCGGGCCGAAAAGAATATCCGGCTGGCCCAGTTGAATACCCATAAGCCTATATGGGTTTACTTAGTGCTGTCAAATATTACTATCAAGAAATGCAGTGAGTTGCGATTTTGACAACGCGCCTACCTTTGTTGCCTTCACTTCACCGCCCACAAACAACATCAGTGTTGGGATGCCGCGAATGCCGTATTTAGGCGGAGTGGCTTGGTTTTCATCAATATTAAGCTTAGTCACTTTCAGGCGACCTGCATATTCAGCGCCTACTTCTTCCAAAATAGGAGTAATCATTTTGCACGGGCCGCACCATTCAGCCCAATAATCAACCAAAACAGGGCCTTGCGCTTGTAATACTTCAGCATCAAACGTGGCATCTGTAACCTGCGCGATATGTTCACTCATATTAAAATCTCCAGCATGGGGGGAATGGGGTTCATTCAAAGACTAGACTCATCGAATCCTAGACGAAGGAAGAAGTAGCCAGCAATGTTTAATTGATGTGGGCGAGCTGATCTTTTTCAAGCCCATTGTACTAGAAAACTTACAGTGCTGCGCTAACCGCCTCGTCTAAACGCTCAACCAGCGTCACCGTCATGCCCTCAATATTTTGCCGAGGGCGATTGCCTTTAGGCACGATCGCGTGGGTAAACCCCAGCTTAGCCGCCTCACGCAAACGCTCCTGCCCCCTTTGCACCGGCCTCACTTCGCCTGCCAGCCCGACCTCACCAAATACGACTAATTTTTCTGGTAGCGGGCGGTTTTTTAAAGAAGACACAATCGCTAATAAAACCGCTAAGTCTGCCGCAGGCTCGGCAATCCGCACGCCGCCCACCGCATTAATAAATACATCCTGATCAAATGCAGCGATCCCTGCGTGGCGATGTAATACCGCCAGCAGCAAGGCTAAACGATTTTGCTCAACCCCCACCGCCAAACGCTTAGGCTGAGGCGAGTGTGAATCATCCACAAGCGCCTGAATCTCCACCAGCAAGGGCCGTGTACCCTCTTGCGTCACCAAGACGCAGCTTCCCGGCACGGGCTCCTTATGCTGCGACAAAAATAGAGCAGAAGGATTAGACACTTCGCGCAGGCCTTTATCGGTCATTGCAAACACGCCTAACTCGTTCACCGCGCCAAATCGATTTTTTATCGCACGAATCAGTCTAAAACTGGAGTGCGTATCACCTTCAAAATAAAGCACCGCATCGACAATATGCTCAAGCACACGCGGCCCGGCAATGGCACCGTCTTTCGTGACATGCCCCACCAAAAAGATGGTTGTACCTGTGCGCTTGGCATAGCGTGTGAGCTGCGCAGCACATTCCCTCACCTGCGCCACGCTACCCGGAGCAGAAGTCAGCGCCTCGGAATAAACCGTTTGAATCGAGTCAATCACCGCAACTTGCGGACCGACTTTTTCGAGCGCAAGCAGAATTTTTTCCAAGCCAATTTCAGCATAAAGCGCTACTTTACCGGCAGGCAAACCCAAACGTTTGGCACGCAGGGCTATTTGTTGTGGGGATTCTTCACCCGACACATACAAAACCGGCCGTTCAGCCGCAAGCAAAGTCATCGCTTGCAGTAAGAGCGTTGATTTACCAATACCGGGGTCACCCCCAATCAGCACCACGCCACCGGGCACCAAGCCGCCACCCAATACACGATCAAGCTCGGCCATGCCCGTTGCAATTCGGGGGATTTCTGCGGCTTCTACATCAATGAGCTGGTGAATTGCGCCATCAGCCGCCAAAGACTGAAAGCGAGTAGCGGGCGCGGTCTCTGCCACGCCCTCTTGCAGGGTATTCCACTCGCCGCAGCCGGGGCATTGCCCTTGCCATTTGGGAGAAGCAGAACCACAGAGCTGACAAATAAAAGAAGATCGGATTTTAGCCATAGGCCAGATGATACAGGGAGTCAGTGGCGAGGTGTCTACGGGGATAATCGGGCAGCCTCAGAATAGGCGAGGCACACCTGCCTCGCCTTCACTGATTAACTAATGTACTGAAATAAGCTCAAGCCTTGCACTTGTGAAAAAGATTTGCGTGAAGCCTCGAGCAGCGTCTGGGTAAGGGAGAAATCGCTCAGCGCCTCGGCATAATCCAAATCCTGCAAGCCGGATAATGTTTGCCCGTACTGCACTTTAAGATCGCCATTGGTGTTTTGCACCGACTGCGTTTCAGCCATACGCGCCCCCATACTTCCTTGAGAAGACAACACATTAGTCAGCACATTGCTGGTATTTTGCAAAACAGAATTCAGCTGATTCTGAAAATTAGCCATCCCTGTTGGGCTAGTCTGATACGCATTCAAAGCATCAGAAAACACCTTCATGGTTTGGAAAATATCGCCATTATTACGGCTAGGATCAATATTAAATGAATCCAAAGTACTGCTAGACACCGATCCGGTTGGCGTAGCATTGCTACCCAGCGCGCCAATCACCACACTGGGTTTACCAGTAACATTCATCTTAATACCGTAATCCCATGCAGGCATTGCAATAGGATCACTCGCAATTTTTTTAAATTCAATATCTCCGCCTGGCAAATAGGCACGGGGGTAATTATTCAGCGTACCGGGAATAGCCGGTCTGACAGGCACAGCGGTGTAATCGTAGCCATCCACAATGGATTTATTAAAATTAGTATTCGCCGTTACGCCATCCGCAAGAAAAGGCTGATTATCAATTAAATCATAACTAATCAGTGGCTTACCCGGATTAGCCGGATCATTCACGGATTGAAATTCAACTTTAAATTTTTGCGAATGAGTGGGGTCATTCCACTTGGTTAAATCAACCACTTCGCCGGGGCTAATCACGCCGCTACCGCTATTGCCAGGCGCGACGCCATTTGCCGAGCTCACAAAACTACCATTACCTGTGCGGGCTGCCTGGAAAATCTGATAGCCCGATTCAGACACAGGAATCTGCCGGGAGCCAGAAATTTGCATCTGACGCTGCCCGTCGTCCCCAAAATATTGCACATTGCCAAATGATGTTTCAGTAAAAGGCTGTGTTGTGCCCTTAAAACCGGAGTAAAGATAAGAGCCCGTGCCATCGGTTGCATTGGCAAGGCTTATCATTTGCTTGTACTGACCCTGCAACTCTGCATCAAGCAGCTTTTTTTCTGCAACGGTTTGCGAAGGATTGCCCGCTTTCACCGCCAGAGAATAAATATCATGCAATAACTCGGTCACTTGCTGCATGGTGGCTTCAGACAAGCGCATGGCTGAATCGGCCGTTTTACTATTCACGGCATATTGATCATTCAGCTCTTTGGCTTGCATCACGTCCAAGGCTTTTGCCGATGAAATAGGATCATCAGCCGGTGTCAGCACACGCCGCCCGGTTGACAATTGATTTTGCAACTTTGCTTGCACGCTCTGATGCCGCTGCAACTCCGCAGCACCCTGCTTATAAATGGTGGTCGTTGCGATACGCATGCTATTTATTCCTTATAAATACCGGTAGGCCGCGATAACGCCGCCTTAACCACCAATCCGCACAATGGCATCAAAAGCTTGCTGAGCAATTTGAATCACTTTACTGGATGCCTGATAAGCCTGTTGATAGCGCAATAAATTAGCCGCTTCTTCATCCAGATTCACCGCCGAAACAGAATCACGAGAGATTTCGGCTTGTTTCAGCACCTCAGTTTGTGCCGTAGACATAATATTCACTTCATTGGTTTTTGCACCAATCACTGCCACCATCTGCCCGTACGCTTCCTGATAATTAGAGCGATTTCCATCAATAATTTTACGGCTTTGCAATTCGCCCAATTTCAAAGCATTTCGCCCGTCAGCATCTTGAGCTGTACCCGGTTTAATCGAAAATTTATCCCCTTGCGCTGGCTGCCCATCAATTTTTACATTCCAGCCATTCAATGAAATTGTTTGTCCTGCTGTATAAGTTGTCGGGGCAGAAACCGACCCTGTAACGGTATCAGTAAGGGTGTAAGTAGTGGGTGTAGTAAATGTAATATTTACCAGATTTTTTAATGCAGGGTTCGCTGCCGAGGTCGTTGTGAGCGCAGACGGCGTATCCACAGCAACCTGCCCAATTTTACCCGTACCTGTATTAGTGCGCTGGGTATCCGAAATAATAGCCACACCAGCGGCCAACACACGTGGATCAGTGGGTTTGATCGCCATGCCACGGCTAAAGCCAGCAAAAGGCTGAACCATAAAGCGATCGCCGCTACTTGGTGCGCCCTGTGAAAAACGAAGACGCAATCCATCAATACTGAGGGAGTTGGCATTATCCGTGAACTGCGCGCCAGTAATCATGGTTCGCTGGCCATCAGACTGGCGGGTAATCTGATAATCCGCACCGTCATAAAACACTTCGTAATCACTCGCCTGAACTTTGCTTACATCCTCAATATACCCCCCCAATAAAGGGGCAAGTAAAGGCGGCACAGGCACGGTATTATTCCGATTAGACAACACATTACCCACAGCAGGAGGCATGCTGATTCCCACTGTTTCACCCGCAGCCATCACGCCCGGCACACCCCAGTTCAAGCCCAAAACAGTTGGGTTGGTCCCCATCACTGCAGCGCTCACTGTTTGGCTTACGTTATCTGACAAACGGGTGATGCTGTATTCACTTCCAGCTACGCCGGTAAACGTCAGCGAATAATCACTCGCCACGCTTTTTACGCCCGTTGGTAAGCTCACGGTAGCAAATACAGTGCTTACCCCTGCAACGGTATGGGTTAATGACAAATTACTTTGCTGATAATCAAAGAAATTCGTCCCCATATTGCCGTATAAATCTTGCCCCTGACGCATCTGGGCATTGAAGGTTTGCCCCAGCACCAAGGCCATCCGTGCGATGGCATTATCGGCGGCATCCAGTGTTTTGTTTCGATACTCCAACAAACCACCCAACTTGCCCCCAGTAAGCATTGTTTCAGGGATTTCTGCATCAAGCGAGCCTTGGGTATACACAATAGTAAGCCGCTGCGGGTCACTAGCCGACGGCTTGGCCGCAATTGAATATGCCGTCCCCCCCACCACTAAGTTTTGCCCATTACCAATAAATACATTCAGTGTGCCATCGCTTTGCTTAATGGTCGTTGCCTTCACTAAGCTGTTTAAATCCAGCACCATCTGATCGCGCTGATCTAATAAATCATTAGGAAACTGCCCGCCACTACTTGATACCGCAATCTGGCCATTAATTTGTGCAATTTGCTTAGAAAGCGCGGTGACATGATCTGCTGCACTTACCAAACTGCCATTCACCCCTTGCCGCATTTCCAGCAAACGCTGATCAAACACCTGAAAACGATTTACCAAGCCCTGTCCATTACTCATTAAAGACTGACGGGCAGGCAAAGAAGCCGGGTTGGTGGCAATCCCCTGCACCGCACTAAAAAACGATTGCAAAACAGGCGATACACCCGCTGCCGGATCGGCCACCAGATTATCCACTTGTTTGATTTCAGCCTGATACGTACCGTAATAGCTATCTTGCGATACGGCAGTCTGCACTTGCTTGGTTAAAAACTCATCATATGAGCGCTGCACTGTATCCACACGCACACCAAGCCCGGTGAAGCCACTGCCCGTATATTGCGGATAAGGCGCACTTTGCTTAATGCTCTGACGTGAATAGCCCTGCGTATTGGCATTCGCAATATTATGACCTGTCGTACTTAAACCCAAGCTGGCTGCGTTTAAGCCACTTAAACCAATACCAAATACACTGGCGCCCATGATGCAACTCCTTTGCTACTATTTATCGGCACAAACTGCCAATACTTAAAGGCAGCTCAAAACCTGTGGTTTTTGCAGCCTCAGGTTTAATTGCTTACGCAAGCTGGCGGCGTAATTGCTCAGCCACTTGCGTTAATTTATTGGCATATTGTGGATCAGTGGCATAGCCGCCCGATTGCAAGGCTTTGGCATAGCCCTGCGCATTCGCCCCTTGCCCTACAGCATCGCTATAGCGGCGCTTAATCAGGCTGGCATAATCATGAAAAGCATCGGCATAAGAATCATAAACACGAAAAGTCTCTATCCGTTTTTGTGCCTGCCCACCCACAAACTCTGTTGTCACAATATCTGTGGTTTTGCCTTTCCAGTCTTTAGTGGCTTTAATGCCAAATAAATTATGGCTATCGCTCCCCGCAGCATCTTTAATCGGCTTTTTACCCCAGCCCGATTCTAAAGCGGCGTGCGCCACAAGCACATGCGGTGACACGCCCAGCGATGCCGCAGCACCTTCTGCATTAGCCGCCAATTTAGAAGCAAAAGAATCACCGCTTAAAACGGCACCTTTTGCCGAAACCTCGGCGGCTTTTGCCGCAGGCAAACTGTTATGAAATGAAGGCGAAGATTTTTGATAGAGCGAAGGATCACGCTGCAATTCAATTTGCCGCACAATCGACTCAGCAAAACCCACCCCGCCCTGCTTAGACCACATTTGAGAAAGCTGCTGATCGTGCATGCCACGGAACATATTGGCCGTATCTGATTCCATCTCATCGTATTGAGGTGTGGCTTCCCGCATGGATTTAAGCATCTGATTAGTCAGCAATGCTTCAAACTCACGCGCTACCGCCAGTGCGGCCTTGCTTGGATCTTGACGAGCCAGCTGGCGCAGACTGTCTACACCGCGCACATCAATGGCAAGCTCATTACTGGATGGAGTAGCAGAGGAGATCATACGGGGCCGCGCTTAATAAAAGTATTAAGCAGGTATGAAGCAATAACTATGCCGGAGTCGGGAGTCGGGAGTCGGGAGTCGGGAGTCGGGAAAGCGTAATTCAAAGTATCCCCTGATCAAGCAATGATTAAGAAATACTCATCAGCTATCAAATCACTTCTAGCTCAGCCTTCAAAGCGCCTGCCGCTTTCATGGCTTGCAAAATCGCCAATAAATCCTGCGGCGTTGCTCCTACCGCGTTCAGCGCCCGTACCACATCGCGCAAGGTGCTGGATTTTGGCAGACGCACGATAGGCCCTTTATCAGACTGAATCTGAATATCGGCATTTTGCACTTTAGTGGTTTTACCGCCAGCCAAAGGATTAGGCTGCACCACGGTATTTTCTGCCGTAATCGTCACGGTTAAATTGCCATGCGCAATGGCGCAGCTATCCAACTTAACCGCCTGATTCATCACAATCGAGCCCGTGCGCGCATTGATAATCACCTTAGGGCTGGATTCTGCGGGGGTGACATCAATGTTTTCTAAGCGTGATAAAAACGCCACGCGTAAATTATTATCTTGCGGTGCACGTACTTGAATCACTCGCCCATCCAAAGCCACAGCCGTGCTTGGATACTGCGCATTCACCGCATTCACCACGCGATTGGCGGTCGTAAAATCGGTCGTCAATAGCTCCAGCTGAATAAACTCGCCATTGCCTAATAAAGTAGGCACTGATTTTTCAACCGTCGCCCCCGATGGAATACGGCCTGTTGCCAGCTGGTTAACCTGAGTGCTTGATCCACCCGCCGATGCCCCCGCCCCAGCCACAATAATATTCCCCTGAGCCATAGCGTAAATTTGCCCGTCGGCCCCTTTCAGCGGCGCCATCAGGAGCGCTCCGCCGCGCAAAGACTTGGCATTACCAATCGAGGAGATCGTCACGTCCAAGGGCTGACCCGGCCTTGCAAACGCAGGCAAAGTGGAGGTGACGGTTACCGCTGCCACATTTTTTAACTGTAAATTGCCACCGCTCGGTACTTGAATCCCTAGATTGGTCAGCATATTCACTACCGACTGCACGGTAAACGGCGTTTGCGTGGTTTGATCGCCACTACCATCCAGACCTACCACGAGGCCATAGCCCACCAACTGGTTATTACGCACGCCAGCAACCGATGCCAGCTCTTTGAGCTTTTCAGCATGAGCAGGCACCAGCGCAAATAAAAAACAGCAGATCAGGGCAAAGCGAGACATACACACAACCTATTCAGACAACATTTTAAAAACACCAAAGCACAAATTTTAAAACGGCATCACATTTAAGAAAAACCGCTGCAGCCAGCCTATGGTATTGGCATCGGCCATAGAGCCAACGCCCAATTGCTCGATACGCGCATCGGCTACTTTATTGGATGAAATGGTATTGCCAGCCTTTATGTCGAGCGGGTTAATCACACCTGTAAAGCGTAGCGTATTAATTTGATTATTCACTGCAACTTGTTTCTCACCACCCACAATCAAATTGCCATTTGCCAGCAAATCAACCACCGTCACTGAAATCGTGCCTTTAAACGTATTGGTGCTATTGGTCGCGCCCTTGCCTTCAAATTTATTCGTTCCTGCTAACTTAACCGCAGCCTCGCCCTCGCGCGCAAAATATTTTTCAATATCAAAAGGCAACAGGGGAATATTGCCCTTGGTGCTGTAATCAAGCGATCCGGCTTTATTGCTGCTGCTATTGGAGGTATTGACGGCAGCGAGGTTTTCTTCGATGGTGATATTGAGCAAATCACCGATATTGCGGGCCACTCTTTCTTCAAACAATAAGCGCGAGCTATTGGGCTGAAAAATAGAGCCATTATTGATACTAGCCACGACCGGCTGGGCAGGCCTTGCCGTGGTCGGCTGAGTAATCACTGAGGGTGGCGTGGTACAAGCGGCAAGCAACACGGCAATCATTGCCGCAACGGCAAGACGAGCAATCATTTCAATCCTTTTAAAACTAAAGCTGCGTCAGTTTTTGCAGCATTTCATCAGATGTTTTAATCGCCTTCGAGTTAATCTCAAAAGAGCGCTGAGCCTGAATCATATTAATCAGCTCTTCAGTCACATTCACGTTCGACGTTTCTACATAGCCCTGATTGAGCGCACCCAAGCCATTAGTGCCTGGCGTACCGACCGTTGGCGCACCCGAGGCCGTGGTTTCCATATACAAATTTTCCCCAACCGATTGCAAGCCGGGCGGGTTAATAAAAGTAGCCAGCTGAATATTGCCCAGCTGCACCGGGGCCGCGCCATCATTATTCACAATGGCCGTAACCGTACCATCTTTAGCGATCGTCAACTTAGTCGTACCGGTTGGCACTTGCAAAGCAGGCTGCAAAGCATAGCCACTGGATGTCACCACCGCGCCTTGGCTATCCACTTGAAAAGAGCCATCGCGGGTATAGGCCGTTGTGCCATCGGGCATGGAAATCTGCAAAAAACCCTGGCCATTAATCGCCACATCCAACGTGCCGTCAGTCAGCTGCAAATTACCCTGCATATGAATACGCGCAGTGGCCACTGGCCGCACCCCCGTTCCCAACTGCAAGCCAGTAGGCTGCTGGGTTTGCGCGCTGGTCGAGCCACCGGGTTGGCGTAAATTCTGGTAGAGCAAATCTTCAAACACCGCACGTTCACGCTTATAGCCATTGGTGCTGACGTTGGCCAAGTTATGCGAGATAACATCGACATTCATCTGCATGGCATCCATGCCGGTTTTAGCAATCCACAGCGAGCGCATCATGATGCGTACTTCCTATTATTTTTAGTTTGATATGCGATGGTACGCACTAGGCAGAACCACGCTTTTTTAATCTGTGAAACACGCTGTTTAATCAATTTTTCTATGCGCGACTTGCAATCCAATCAACCTGTCAGCGTTAATAGCTGCGAGGCACTTCTTGCGTTTTGATCGACGGTTTGCATCATTTTAATTTGCAAATCGTATTGGCGCTGCGCGCTAATCATTTGCACCAATTGATCTACCGGATTCACATTACTCACTTCCAGTGATTCTGAAGCAAGTTTTACGCCAGCATCCGCCTGCGCCACTTCGCCATTTCTTTGGCGAAACAAACCATCACTGCCTTTTTCCAGCTCACTTTCAATAGGGTTGACCAATTTTAGCCGGCCAATTTCTACCGCCTGAGCTGGGTTATCAAACGGCGCACCATTGATCGTGCCGTCTTTTGCAATGGTAATACGCGTATTTTCTGGAATAGTCAGCGGGCCATTTTCACCCTGCACCACCAAACCACTACGCGTTTTTAAGAGGCCTGCCGCATCAATTTCAAAGCCACCATTGCGGGTATAAGCCTCCCCTGTAGGCGTTTGCACGGCCAGCCAGCCCTCGCCATTGACCGCCACATCTAAAGCACGGCCAGTTTGCTGCACAATACCGGGAGTAAAATCAGCGCCCGTAGTCTGCTCCACCACATAAGCACGGCTAGGTACACCTATGCCGCCAATCACCGGTACCGCACGCGCTGCCGTTAGCTCGGCCCTAAAACCCGGCGTGGCTACATTCGCTAAATTATTAGCGACAGACGCTTGCCTTAGCATCGTTTGCTTAGCACCCGTCATCGCTACATAGAGCATTCGATCCATTGATTTTCACTTTTCATGTAAGGCGGAAAAAACGCGGGTTGCACCCACCCTACAAATTATTAACGCAGATTTACAATCGTTTGCAAGATGGTATCTTGCGCTTTAATCGTTTGCGCATTGGCCTGATAAGTACGCTGTGCGGTAATCAGATTAACCAGCTCCCCGGTGAGATCAACGTTTGCATCTTCCACCGAAGCCGATTGCAAGGCCCCCAGATCACTGGTACCCGGATCATTGGTTCTGGGCTGGCCCGAGGTAAAGGTTTCTGCCCAGCGATTGTCACCTAAATTTTGTAAACCTTGCACGTTTGCAAAGTTAGTTAAAGTGACTTGCCCTACCGGCCTAGACTGACCATTTGAATACTTACCTTGCACAACGCCATCGCGGCTTACCGAAATACCGGTCAAAGTACCATCAGGGTAACCATCCTGCTGAATAGAATTCACCCCAAAAGGGCTACCATACTGGCTGGTACCATCCAGAGAAACGTGAAATGCAAAGGGCGTTGTTGCGCCAGAAGTCAGCGCGGTTGAAAACGCTAAGGGCGTATTACTCACTAATTTACCATTCGAATCAAAAGTCACATCAGGGTAAGGCAAACCAGCCACATTGGGCACAGAAACCAGATCGCTATCAAAGCGTGTACGCACCTCCCAAGTATTAGGTGCGGTCTTGGTAAAATACATGGTGAGATTGTGCTCAACACCTTGCGAGTCATAGACTTTTGCCGAAGTTGAATTCGTAAATGTCTTAGGATCTGCCGGGTTAAGCGCCCCAACATAATTAGTGGCAAGGGGGTTGGTCCGGTCTTTGGGCAACTGGCTGGCATCTAAATTCATACCCAGAGAAAGACCCGCACTTACACCGCCGCCTGCTACCTCAGTCCAGCCTGTGGTTTTAGCACCGATATTGCCCACTGATAATTGCAAAGGAGAAGGTGTGCCGCCTTTTTTCAAGGTGTTGGCATCAATATCATAGGGCCAGCCAGTGAGTTTTTTACCGCTGGCACCCACGATATAGCCTTCTTTATCCACTTGAAACTGGCCATTACGGGTGTAGCTCACCGAAATATCGTCAACCATGCGAAAAAAACCATTACCTGTAATCGCAATATCCAATGGATTACTGGTTGAGGTGATATTTCCCTGACCAAATTGTTGAGTGACCGCAGCAGTGCGCCCGCCCATCCCGGTAATCGTCGAGGAGGTAGCGAAAGAATTAGCATACATATCAGCGAATTCACTTCGGGACTGTTTAAAACCGACAGTACTGGAGTTGGCAATATTATTGCCAATTGCGTCCAGGCTCTTGGACGACACACTCAAACCACTCAAGCCCTGCTGGAAACCCATAACCTTACCCTCAAATTGTTCTATTCCACGACTAACAGCCCGGCTGATTTAACAGCAAACTAGCGCTAGCGGATTTGTTTCACATCACCAAACGCCACTGTTGTCTGGTTGGATAGCATGACATTCACACCGGTCTTTGCCAGCTCAACGCTACTTGCTATTTGCCAGGTCAGGGTATTTAAAGCAATTTCCTTGCCATCTTTCACACCGCGCGCAGAAATAAAATAATCGCCAGCCGCCGCCTTCTCGCCGTTTTCTAACTTACCATCCCAAAGCACACCCGCAGCACCGGCAGCTTGTTGCGGCAACGTAAGGTTGTCGACCACAGCACCATTTTTATCTGTGATCGTCACTTTGATATTGCTCACGCCCGCAGGCAGATCCACCCTAGCATCGGCTGATTTTGTGCCATCAAATTTCATTTGATTACCAACAGTCAGCACTTCTTTACCAATCAAGGCCGCGGCTTGGAAGCTTTGCGCCGAAGCAAAACTCGCCATCATCGATTGCATGGTGGTATTGAGTTTTTCGATGCCGGTCACGCTACTGATCTGCGCCATCTGGCTGGTGGTGGCCGCGTTATCCATCGGATTCATCGGATCCTGGCTCTGCAACTGCTTGACCAGCAACTTAAGAAAACGATCTTGCTGCTGGTCTGCAGCAGAAGCCTTGTTATCTGTTTTTTTATTAATTGCCGAATAGTCAGTCGTCGAATTAATCGTTGTGCGGGGAACCATGATGCCTCTCCAGAGCGTTTATCAAGACTGACCGAGCGCTAGCGTGCGCAGCAGCAGGGTTTTGGCCGTATTCATCACATCGGCATTGGTTTGATACGAGCGTGACGCTGAAATCATATTAGCCATTTCTTCAACCACACTCACATTAGGCATCGCTACATAGCCATTGGTATCGGCCAGCACATTTCTAGGGTCATAGACGAGCTTAGGCGGTGATTGATCTTCGATCACGTCGGCCACCCTGACGCCCACAGCCCCTTTTCCGCCGCCTGCAATCGGAGCCGACTGAAAAACCACCTGCTTGGCACGGTAAGGCTGGCCATTTGAGCTGGTAATCGATTCTGCATTCGCCAAATTAGACGCCACCGTATTCAAACGTGTGGTTTGCGCATGCATTGCAGAAGAAGCAATATCAAACACTCTGAACATCGACATGATTTAGTCCTTTATTGGCCAGTCAGCGCGGTGCGCATACCTTCAATCTTTTTTTGCATAAAGGTAATGCTCGCCTGATAGCGAATCGCGTTATCTGAAAACGCGGCCATTTCTGCATTCATATCCACCGTATTGCCATCAATGCCGGATTGTCTTGGATTGCGGTAAAGCAACGCTCTAGACAAGGGATCAACACTGTCTTTAGGCTGCAAATGACGCGGATCCGTACTTTGTAAGGGCTTGACTGGATTTTTTTGCAGGGCGGCTTCAAACGATTTTTTAAAATCAAAATCGCGCGCCTTATAGCCCGGCGTATCGTTATTAGCGATATTTGAAGCCAAAACTTCCTGCCGCTGGCTGCGCAGCGACAACGCCGTTGCTTGCGGGCGGAAGTAATCGTCCAAACGTCCTAACATAGCCAAACTCCTTATTCATCGAATCTCACACTACTGTAAGCAGGAAGTATGCCAAGCAAAAAGCCCGCATTCAGCGGGCTTTAGAAGGGAATCAAGCAAGGCTTCGGCAATTATTGCCGCCTTATATGCAACATCAGTAAAAAACACGAGCAGACAATAACCCAAAAAACGCTTACATCTTATTTTAATGCACCTATTGCTGCAGCATGCCGCTGCCGCTCAGCACTCATACGCAAGCTCTGATCCCGCAAAGCTTCTCCGTAACCTTGGGCATTTATTTGCCCTTCTTGATAGCGCTTTTTAGCATTGCTATTTTGTTGATTTAAGCTTTGCAGATTATTCTCATGCTGCTGATTTTCAAGCTCTCTTTTACGTGCTTTTTCTTTGCTAAGCGGATCCTGTGGCGAAGCAGGCAGAGCAGAAGCTCCAAAAACATGCCGCCAGCGCAAATAGCCATAAAGCCTGATCGGCTCTTGCCCCCCGCTTCTCACCGGGTATGTTTTATTGGTTTTCAGCTTTTCAATTCGTTCAATATTCTCTTGGTAATCTTTATTATCAACCGACTTCATTTGCTCATCGCTCAAACGATAGGGCGAACGAACCCTTTCTTGTTCGGCTTCAATACTTTTAATCATTTTTGTTCGTGTTTTCTCCATGCCACCTTCATTAAACCAAACCTGATCATCATCGCTAAAATTGCTGGGTTTAAACCATGCTCTGGAATCATGAACCAGTGTTTCAAATAACACCTTACTCGCTGGCAACACCGCCTCCTGCTTCGTCCATTCTGCAAAAACACCCTCATTCCAATCGGCCACTTTGGCTGGCCAGATAGAGAGCTCAGAAACAAGCGGTGTGTATTTTTCCAACATATTTAATTCTTGCTGCAAAGCCAGATCAGTTGTTTGTAAATCATGCCGGTCCTGCGTTTTTTTTGGTGCACTATCCAGCGAAGCAGACATACCGGCTAGCAAATGAACTTTGCCCAACATGCTTTTTCGCCAGCGTAAGAAAATGCCATAGTGACGATGAATAATCTGCAACAGAGGCTCTTCAACCTGTGTTTCTGTAAGCCACATTACCCCCGATGGCTTGCCGCTACCCACTCGGGTGGCCGCAATATAATCGTTAAAGGCTTTAACCGTGCCTGGATCAATCTTGAAATTGCTTTGATGAAAATCATTAAAATCTTTTAGACCTAGCAAGGGCACACTGGCAATCAAGGCTTCGCGGTACATTTGTGCCAAAGGAATTTGCGAAAGCTTTTTTGCATCCCCCGCCGCCGCCACACCAATAGAGCGTCCCTGATCATTTGGCGGATAGCCACCACCTACATCCGAATGCACACCGGGGTAGACCACCTCTTTACACTGTGCACCACTACCAATTGAATCAAGTGGAAACGAGCCACGCACTTCATGTGCCGATACCAGATGCACACAACGCTTAACCGCAGAACTGACCTGCAAGTTCTCCACACTAGCCCAAACATAGTGCCCTTCCACACCACCAATCGGCACAGAGTTAGCCAAACCAACCGAGGCAACCGTATCAAAAATGCCTAAAAAATCAATTTTTAAAGAAATACCTGCAATACCATCGCTGTAGTATTTTTGCAGCCAGCTACAGAAAACCCTAGCCTCGGCCGCGCCGCGTGAAAAACCAAACACCGAAAGACGTACAGAGCGAATAGTGGGTGAGCCTCGAACAATCGGTGCAATGGCTTTAGCTAGCTTTTGCGACCTATCCTGCAAAATAAAACCGCGGCCTCGGCTAGGTGCGCGGATTGAATATTGAGACCCTCGATCTCTCGCTGTTTCATCCAGCATTTCTGTCGCCAACTCAGCATCATCTTTTAAAGGATCACTGAACTGCGCCCCCATAATGGCCGCATGAATATGATTACTGACTTGCAATAAGGCCCAATTAATACGGACCTCGCCATGCTTCGACATGGCCAAGCCCAAGGTGTTGTCCGCCCCCTCCCCAGTATCACCCAGCTCAATAAAGGGCGTGCCGACGCCAGGAATATACGTTTTACGATAATACTTTTTCTCATCCTTTGGGATAACTGAAGACCACGCTGCGGCGGCATCTGCTTTAGCTGCTTGTTTAAGGACTTTCAATTTAGCAACGGTGGGTTCACCAGAGTACGCCTCATACAAACGCGCCACATTGCTATGAGCAAAAGCATCGGTATCACGGTATTTATTATTATTTGTACCGTCAAAAAAGAAACCTAGGTAAATGTCTTGCTCGCATGGCAGGCATTTGGGGCGATTTTGAGTTTTTGTACGCTGGCTATCCTCAGGCCCAACTAGCTTTAAAGGATCTTCCCTACACTCAGATGAAAATCTTGCTGACATGCCTAGTCTTCCTTGTAATCTAATTCGCACATTTTTTTATCCGATATGTCCCAATTTTTTCTGCAGTCCTCAATCAATTCTTTGCAGGCTTTGCGATTATCTTCTGGAACACCAGCAGAAAGGATTCCCTTTTCCGTACACCCCTCCCTATAACTACGCGCAATGCTCTCATTGGAATTAGGAGTATATTTCGGCAAATTCCTCTTACATTCTTTTTCCGAAAGCCGCTCAACACATGCGGCCATTGCGTCTTTTTTAATTTTTCCCGGCCAAGCCGGATAACCTGGCTCCACTTTGGATACGACCAGCTCCACTTCCTGCCCAGGATGAAACAAGACATAAAGATCACCGGCCTGCTGATAGCGGGGTATTTCTAATTCACGATGATATTTATCGGGTTTAGTATGTGTTTTATCCGCCTCTTGCCAATCAACACTCACGTACATTCCCGGCTGCCATTGTTTCGGCAAGCTAATACAGCAATTTTTTCCACCCGGCCCGTCTAAAAAATCAACAATACTGCCACCTATGGCCTGATTACTACGCAGATCAGTCAATGTGTATTTCACAGCCCAATCATGCATATAATTGACCGAATCAATAGAGGCCGAAACCGTATTGCCTGACTCATTCGCTGCGTCATTTTTAGCTTGGGCAGATGGCCCGTTCATTGCAATGCCCATCGCAATAAAAACAAGGCCATTAATCATGAGTGAATGCTTAAACACAAGCCATAATCTTGCCTCTACTTTACTCGCCCAAATAAGTACCACGATATGACTCAAAAACAATCCAAAAAGAGAAAGAACCATCAAATAAGCAGGGCCATAGCCCGAGCCTGTCACGGCCAAGTACAGGGCATAGGCATTCAAACAAGACACCACAATCATAAATAAATTAAATCCATGCTCAGCATCTGTAATTTCAGTTTGCTCTGGTGCTTTTTCTGGTAAGTCCATTGATAAACCTTTATAAAAAACTCAAATTAAGTAATAAAATATTTTTACGTATTTAACACTTTGCCCATTAAAAACACCTTTCCCAAACATTCAGCCATCATGCTGCTTCGCCGTGTAAATACTCAACACAAAAACTAAGAATTTCATCATCACGGCTACCCTGAATCAATGCTATATCGCAAAGCTCACTTATTTGCGCATAGGCTTTTGAAGGCTCAATGGGCAGCAGAGACTGAAGCCCGAGCAATTGGATATTTTGCAAAATTTGATCAGGCAAAGCCCAATCCATCATTTTTATAAATTGCGCTTCAGTCAGTACCAGCGCCTGATTTGTGATTTGAGTTTGCCCTCCGCCTTCAAGCTGTACAATTTGAGCGGCCCGATCAAAATAAACCACGCTGCTAAATGGAGATAAAAATGCAGCTTTTTGTTCTGGGCTAAGTTGCGCAAGCAGATTGGGCAAAATACGTGTGTCCGCGTAGCGCAATATATAGCTTAATTTTTCTGGAAGAATAGTGACATCAAAATACTGATCAAAATGGCTAAAGATGGCTTCTCTATCCAGAGTGCTTAAATAAAAACTAAGCATGGGCTGCCCATTGGTGATTTTCAATAGTAACTCTATTTGCTCATTAAACGTTATTTGATCCTCGCTATTTAACTCACAAAGCAGCGGGGAAACATCTGTTTCAGCCCCATGATCTTGATAAAGTGAAGTCCATATAATCCGATTTCTCATTTTCTTTAACAAACGAGGATCGAAACTATGGTCCAGCAAAGCATAGACTTGCGTTGATTCAGAAAGGTAAGTAGCCAATTGTGCAAGCAATACTTGGGCACAGTCTTGAGAATAAGCATTAATCATCATGATGATTTCTTCGCAAATGGGCTACCTGCAGCTTTCGCTTTTAGCATGCAAGATTTACAAAATGAATCTGGAAAAATAGGCAATGTGGGGTTCATTTTAGCCGGGCCACTCACATCATGAGTAGCGCCTTTAATACTTACTTCCCCAGGGCAGTGGATCTCGATATCGCCGCCTTTTAGCCGGATATAGCCGCCACCTGCCGTGACTAAGATTTCATCTTTAGCCGAAACACTGAGCAGCCCCTTGCAAGCCGTCACTTTTAGGTCTTTATCGC
>NZ_JBHTBQ010000032.1:0-4278 GCF_042664895.1 Iodobacter arcticus | reverse complement strand
GTCTAACCCTTTCATTGAGCGGACGTCTTCCAGCGAGCTTGGCCCGCTTCTAGCCGCCGCTCATGTCAAACGTTAAAGAAACCCATAGAGAAACTTATAGAAACTTATAATAGAAACTTATAGGGTCAGGTCTTACATTTGACATGAATTAATCAATTTAAGCTGCTTTGCAAACCACGGTAAATTTTATCTTATGTAAAATGTAAGCCCTGACGCCGTTACTTCTACAAACTAATACACTGCGGCTCTAATGGAGCCCAGAAGCACAAACTTCAACCACTGAGGCGATAAGCGTGTTTGGAAACATATTCAACTGGAAAGCGCGAAGTGAGAAGAAACAGCAAAGGCAAATCGCAGAAAAGCTAGCACTAGAAACGTTGTATGAATTCGAAAATGGAACTGCATTAAGTCAGCGCTGCCCAAACTGTAATGAGAAAATCTCTGTGGAAAAAGGTGAATCCTTCTTGCATGCCAGCTGCCCGTGCGAGATGTGCAATGTTGCGTTGATGATGGAAAATTAATATCGATCATCTTGGAACCATATCCCAAAAATCAAGGCACGGGCTCCGAAACCGGAGAATAGCTTTCGCGATCGGCCCTTTGAAGCCTAACCCATCGTTCAAGCGGACCCATTGTTTTGTTTTTTAGTTGGCGCGTTGTAGTGGTAGTTTGTATGGCGGCGTATTGATATTTTTATTCTGCTTCACAGCTTTCTGCTTACGCTGTTTATTAATTAATACGTTTTTTTAATTCATTAGCTCTATTTTCATGGCCTAATTATTTAGTTTTGTGGTTTGCTGCGAAAAACGGGGCTTTATTTTTTTGTGCAGCGGCAATACGCCTAGCATGGCATTCAAGCAGACTGACCGGAACGTACAACTTTTTGTTTAAACGAAGCGTAGGCCAGCTGCTTAATTTTGACGTTAACCCGCTAAGAGAAGCTGTGAGAAAACCTATGGAAAACCTAGAGGGTCAGGCCTTACATTTGACATGAATTAATCAATTTAAGCTGCTTTGCAAACCACTGTAAATTTTATCTTATGTAAAATGTAAGACCTGACCCCGTTACTTCTGTACTTCTGAAAAACGCCCCCCGCTCGGCAAGGATGGCTCGCCTTGGAGGGGAGTATTTCAGCATCCTGCTAATACTGCGGCACGCCCATTGCTCTGAACTCACGTACGGTCAGCTGGTTGGCGTAAAAGGGCGGATCTACAACCAAACGCAGGTAACGAGCATTGGTGGGGACAATGGCGTGCGTGGCTTGGCCTGCATAGTTGTTGGCAACCGTGACCACAGTGGACCACGTGGATTTATCCATGCTGGTTTGGATACGATAAGCCAGAGTGTTGAATGGATTTTCCACATCCGGAAAAACAAAATAGTGGCCTAGCTCGAAGTAAGTCAGACTATAGGCTCCCTTCAAATCCACCTCAAGAATCTGCGGCACATTGTCAATAACCACACTACTCCAACCGCCATATTGCACGTTCCCGTCACCTGCCTGCTCTGGTGACCCACTACCCCAAGGACTAGGAGAGGCAACCATCGGTTTGTTCAGAACCGCGTTGACCAGCTTAGGACCGGCTGGGCAGATACCATGCACCACCATAGCATCAAACCATTTAGAAGCCATTTTGACGTTACCGGCCACTGTCGGATGAACTCCGTCATACGTATCAACCGCAGGATTGAAATAACTTGATTGATTCACAACAACCACTGGTGACTGAGGCGTGGTTTTTTGAGCTGCCAGCCCAGGAATCAGTGCATTGAGTTTTTCTATTACGGGATTAAAATCCAGCGATGTCCCAATTAATTGGGCAATAAAAATTTTTACATGCGGGTTATTCAACCGCATCTTGTCAATGATGCCGCCCAGACTTACAATAGTGTCAGTTGCCGGTCTGCCGCCAGCCCAGCTATCATTGGTGCCCAAGTGCATCAAGACCACATCCGGTTTTGCGTCTTGCATCCAGCTATTGATGAAAAGCTGATCGACCTGTAGGGCTTGTATGCCCCAGACTGCCGCGTAGCGCGACGGAAATGGCGGCAAAGCGTCTGGTGGCAGAGTACTACTTGCACCGACAAGCGACACATCGCAACCAACAGAGCGAGTTTGCGTCCCAAGCGATAGGCGATAGTTATCCAGCGCAAGGCCAGCAGTGATCGAGTCCCCAAGTGTCATGACTCGAATAGGCTTGGCTGAGGAACTAACACTCAAGAACATAAGAAGAAAAAAAACGGTAAGACACACGAGTTTTTTTTGCGGCGTAAAATCCCTTGTAAGCATTTGGAAGTTCCTTAGCAAAATTGAAGCGTCGTTGAGATGATGCCCCTCAAAGAGTTGCAACCTAGGGCAGTGGAAAATGACGTTACTCGACCACCCTTACCTCGTCAATAAAGTGGCTCCCTATGTCCAGACAAATATTCATCTAATTTAAGAGGGTGTCGCCTCTGCTGCAGCGGATTGGCGCTGGCCCATTTCTTCGCTCGAAGAATCCTTATTTCACTCACCCTTGTCTCTAAAATAATCCGCGATTTTTGCTCCGCCGCGGACGCAGGTTTCATACACCTCATTCGGTGTTTGGTAGCCCAAAGACTGGTGAAATCGCTCGCCGTTGTAAAACACAAAGTGCTCAGCCAAGCCCAATAAGAAACCTATAAGAAACCTATAGGGTCAGGTCTTACATTTGACATGAATTAATCAATTTAAGCTGCTTTGCAAACCACGATAAATTTTATCTTATGTAAAATGTAAGACCTGACCCCGTGACTTTCTTAGGCTCAGCGCGCAGCGTGCCTTGTTGGGAAACGTCCCGCACAGTTTACGGAGTGCGTCTATCGAGTATCGAGGCACGGATATCGCGTGTTGCTTTGTCTTTGATGGAGATCCAACCGAAGACGACAAAGATCTTTTGAGTTGCGCGGCGACTGAAATTCTCGCGGATTATCGCGAGCCTTACACAATCAGCTAGGAGTATTTGGCAATCCCAGCCCCCAAGGCTCCATGCCTTCGCTATATTGTATTTAAGCGGCATGAAACATCAGTTGCCGCATAACAATTCGCTGGAAACCTAGAAACCGATGAGAACGAATAGGGTCAGGCCTTGCATTTGACATGAATTAATCAATTTAAGCTGCTTTGCAAACCTCGGTAAATTTTATCTTATGTAAAATGTAAGACCTGACCCCGTGACTTTACTTGTTAGACTCCAATTCGGCCAAGTCATGAACAAAGATCAAATTATCAAAGAAATTCAGCGTACCGCCGAAACAAACGGCGGCGTACCACTTGGTCGACAAAGATTCCTGCAAGAAACAGGAATAAAAGAATCCGATTGGATCGGAAGATTCTGGACGAAATGGAGTGACGCAATTCAGGAGTCTGGATACTCAGCGAACAAAATGCAAAATGCATTTCCTGATGAGCAGCTACTTGAGCACTATGCTTTGCTTGTGAGAGAACTTGGGTATATACCCACCTCAGCAGAGGTAAAAATGAGAGCAAGAAACGGCTCCGAATTTCCAAGCCATAACACGTTCTCTCGCCTCGGCTCGAAGCAACAATTACTTAATAAGCTTTATATTTTCTGCCAGAAAAATCATGCCTATAGTGATTTAGCTGAAATTCTGGAAAAAGCTACCAATAAAAACCCCATTTCAACTCCGCACGAGAGTATTACGTACCGCAAGGATGCCTATGTGTATCTTTTGCAGTTTGGCCAAGAGTACAAAATCGGTTCCAGCAATAACGTTGAGAGGCGATTCAGAGAAATAAAAACTCAGATGCCATACGAAGGAAAAATAATACACACGATTACAACTGGCGACCCTGCAGGAATTGAAACGTATTGGCACAATTACTTCAAAGAGCAAAGGCTAAAAGGTGAGTGGTTTAAATTATCGGCCAGCGACATAAAGTATTTCAAAAAGCGGAAGCTAATGTAGTGCAAAAGCCTAAGAAACGGCTCAAACCAATCTGTTAACCTAATCGTTAGCTGCTTAGGAGACTCCGTGGAGAAAACGGAACCCATAGGGTCAGGTATTACATTTGACATTGAATTAATCAATTTAAGCTGCTTTGCAAACCACTGTAAATTTTATCTTATGTAAAATGTAAGACCTGACCCCGTGACTTCTTTAAGACCTGACCCCGTGACTTCTTTTTCTCATTGCTCCGTTTCATCGCTTAGTCGTTCAATCCAATCTTCGTAGTGCGGCACGGATCGGTTGGCCGTCGGCAACGGAAGCATAAGCCAAAGTCCAAATCATCATGC
>NZ_JBHTBQ010000031.1:0-77478 GCF_042664895.1 Iodobacter arcticus | reverse complement strand
ATCGCTGAATGCGCCTTACTCATGTAAGCACTTGTTTCGCTTCCGAATCAAGCACTCACACTCATCGACTGTATTTTTTTAAAGATCATTCGCTGCGGCTAGAACACTGTGTTGCTGTGTGTGCTGCAGCGAGAGGCCGAAATATACGGGCCTTGCCGTACTTGGTCAACCACTAGCGCGCAATAAAATCGTAGTAATAGGCTAAGTAGTTGATTTTCATAAGAAGCAATAACAATAAGAAACGCCTCCTTTACCACAAAACAAAAACGCCGCGATTCACTCGCGGCGTTTTTGTTACTTCAAGCACTTAAATCACTGCTGATTTAACGCTTGATTCCATACACTTTGCCATTTGGCAGGGTGATGGTGATATCGCTAGGTACAGTCAGCGGCATAAATACACGCATGCCGATGGTGATGGTTTTTCCAGCACTAAAGTCTGCAACGCCCCAGCCTGATTCTTTCATCGCATAAGTTAAGCGATGGAAGCCATCTGGTAGACCGCCCACATTACCGGTTTTTGTACCGGCTGTTGTGGCTGCCCATGTACCGCCGCTATATATATCTACTAAATTCTCTACGCCATTGCCTGCTGGTGGATCGCTAGGTTTGAGGTATTGAACTTCAGATGGAATCAGCGGTGTTGATGGTGCGACGTTAAATGAAACTTTGGCTCCGCTTAGGTTAACAGTTGAGTTATTTTTCAACTTCAAGCCAATAGCGAGTGGGTAGTTATCATCACCCTTAGGCTTATACCCAACCATATCTACTGATACATCGAGCAAATCTGCCGGGCGAACAAACTTCTCGTCGCCGGCTTTAGTGCCATATGGTGCAGCTGAGCGCAGCTTGGCCGCAGCCAATTTAGTCAGCGTGCTACCCATTGAGTAATAACCTAGGCCATTTTCTGATGGCTTGCTGTAGTCCCCTGCCATTTCCCAGAACATGATACCGCCAGCGCCTTGATCAATTGCGTACTGAACTTTGGCAGCGAAAGACTGCTCGTTTTCAGTCGACAAGAACACTTTGGTGGTTGGATTCCATAACCAAGAGGATTTAGCCACATCATCGTAATGCTCTTGATATGTGCCACGTACTTTGGCTTCTGGGCGGCTTTGATCGTGACCATACTGAGTAAAGTAAGGTGCGCTCAGGCCATCACGTAGATTATTAACGTGCCACAGTGGATTTACACCGGCAAACATTTCATTGCCTGCAGCGTCTTTATCGAACCACAGATTATCAATACCCTGGGCACCCAAACCGCAAGGTGCACCCGCTTTTGCGCTTAATGCATCTGGGCCTAGATTACCGCCAGTGCCGAGATAGCATTTTTTCTGATCAGCCAGAGCAGAAAGCCCCCACAGACCATTAGTGCCACCCGCTACATTTTGCGAACCACGAGTGTAGTACGGCAAGCCGATATTAATACGTCCACCCGCAAGCGCGGTGCGGAAGTATTTATAAGACCAGTCAATATTCAAATAACCTTGCGAATTGTAATAATGCGCGTCACCACCCGAATAAATCTTGGCATCAGCGATTTCATTGTCTTTGCCCGTATCGTAGAGCGGTGCATTATGGCCAACGAAGTGATTCCATGCGCCGTGCAAGTCATACGTCATCATGTTGACGTAATCCAAGTATTTAACCGCCTGCATTGCTTCCATGCCGCGCAATAAATAACCAGATGATGGCGATGCAATGGTCAACATATAATACTTACCGCTGGCCGCTGCAGCCTTATCCAACTCGGTACGCAATGTTTTGGTTAAGGCCATATAGCCCTTCCACAAGTCACCCCGTTTTGCATTGCCAATCTTCCAGTCTTCCGGATTACCCGCATCGCTCATTGAGGTTGGATATTCATAATCGATATCGATACCGTCAAAGCCATACTTGGTCACGAACTCAGCCGCCGACTTAGCAAAAATATCGATTCGATCCTGACGAACCGCGCCTGTTGCAGGATCTGTGGTCAGTGCATAGAAGCCACCGCTTACAGTGCGACCATCTGCTTCATTAAAGAAACCACCGGTTTCTGCCCAGCCACCAACCGACATCAAAAGCTTCACACCCGCTTTTTTATTCTTTTGCAGCATATTAAAGTGGCCTTTGTACGGCAGATTTGGATCTAGCGCGTACTTAGGATTGCCGTTTTTATCAGCAAAAGTCAGGCCTGTAGCAGAGTTGGCTGGATTAGCTGTATCACCTACCGATACTTTCCAATTGGCATCAACGTGAGCAAAGGCATAGTTCACGTGAGTGACATCATTCCAAGGAATATCCGCAGCCAGATACGCATTGGGACCAGCACTGCGCCAGCTAGTGAAGTAACCGATGCTGCGGCGCTTCATATCATTAGGCAGCTTTTCGCGGCCATTAGCATCGTACACATCGCAATACGGAACATTCGCGACTTCTGTAACCAAGCCTTCAGGCTGGCATGCAACGCTAGGTGCAGGCGTTGGTACCGGCGTAGGCACTGGGGTTGGAACCGGTGTTGGAACCGGTGTTGGAACCGGTGTTGGAACCGGCGTAGGCACTGGTGTTGGTACCGGTGTTGGTACCGGTGTTGGTACCGGTGTCGGTACCGGCGTTGGAACTGGAGTCGGTGTAGAACCGCAAACACCCAAATCTAGCCAAGGCTTGCCTGCGCCCACATTGCTAGATGGCACATCACCCTGAGTCCACCATTGCGCTTTATAGTTGCGACCTGCATAGGTCACACTTTGTCCACCCGAATAAGCGGTGCTGGCAGACCATGCTAAAAAGCAGCCTGCCGGAGCTGGCGTAGGAACGGGGGTCGGTACCGGAGTAGGGATTGGTGTCGGCACAGGAGTCGGAACTGGTGTTGGTACAGGAGTAGGAGCTGGCGTAGGTGTTCCACCTGCAACCAACTCCCACGGGCCCCACTGCTCGGCACCGGGCACATTACCCTGTGTCCACCACTTGGCCTTCCAGTCTTTTCCTGCATAGCTTACGGTCTGCCCGCCGGTATAGGAACTAGCAGCATTCCATGCCGGAGCAGAAAAAGCTTGAGCAGCAACAAAGGCAGCCGGAATCGCTGCCAACATAAAGCGACTAAATTGAGACATAGTTTTAACTCTCCATCCATCTTGTGAATTGGCGTTATCTGCACGCATAAAGTGGTATTAACGCAGCAAATACGAATTTATTATTTTTGTAATCAAAACGTAAGAAATCCAGTTGCGAACCACTTCGCAAATGACTTTAAGATACGTTAGTGAGATTAGTCACTACGGCATTTCCCGTGTCAATAGCCCAATATGCTCACCCATCGTAAACCTGATGAAAAATGCACTCACCATACAAAAAAACTACATCCTTCCTCAGCAAGCAATTAATGCAAAGCAACAAAAAAAACATAAGCATATGAACTATATAAATAAAATACAAAAAAAACCAGCACTGCAAAGCAGCATAATTTTAAAAAATCGTAGTTATTAAAAAAGATAATTGTAGTAATTATCATAAAAAAAAAGACATTTTTGATACAAAAACGAGCCCATACAGGGTTAACCTTATGATTAGCCTTTAAGAAACTTTCTCAGTACTTTCGAGCATGGTTTCGCAACATTGATAGATGAATAACCATTAAAATACTTACACGCAACAAACTTAAATGGCCGAATCGGCTTGCCGTAAACCATGAAGTGGATCTATCCAAAAAGCGATTGTGATCAATACCTTGCTGATCTGCGCTACATCTGATAGAAACCGAACTGACTCTTTGACCTGCCATTCATTATGCTGATTCGTAAACTGTTTAAATTTGAAAACGCACACATCGTGCGCAACTGCTCTAGCGAGCGCTGCCGTAGCTCGATTCACGGCCATAGCTATCGGGTTGAAGTCCTCTTGGAAGCCAATGCCCTTGATCATGGCCAGATGGTGTACGACTTTGGTCTTATGAAAGGCACCATTCGTGATGTAGTCGATGCCTTCGATCATGCGGTCTGCTTTTGGGATAAGGACGACGCGGAATATATCCGCCTGTGCAAACAGTTTTCTACCCGCTGGATTGCCATGCCGGTATCGCCTTCAGCGGAACAATTTGCCCGTATGTTTTTTGTAATTATTGATGCGCTGCTCCAGCAAACGGTGATGGCTAATGGCGAAGCCGATGTCACGCTCCACTCGATCATCGCCCACGAAACCGATACCGGCTACGCACAGGCTTTCCGGGCTGATGCCGTGAATGAGCGCATGGGTATTATTCGCTTAAAAGATGTGGTGTTTTCTGAGCAATGCCAAGCCGAATGGAAAGACCCGGAGATGTATAAAAAACTATTGGCAGGCAGCCACTTCAGCAACCCACCCGTGCCAAGGCAAGTTGAAATCTAAACCACGGCTGATTTAGATAAAAAAAGCGCGACCCAAAGGGGCCGCGCTTTTTTATTAACAAACATTACAAAGCTGTAGCAGGCTTCAGCCACTCAAGCCTTACATCTCGACCTGCATCCCCATCTCAACCACACGATTAGGTGGAATCTTAAAGAAGTTCGTCGCTCGGGCCGCATTACGGCTCATGATGCTAAACAGATTTCTACGCCACCAGCTCATCGCCGGATACTTGGCCTCAACAATCGTTTCCCTCGACAAGAAGTAAGACGTTTGCATGCTATCAAACTCTAACTCGGGCTGTAATTGCTCTACCTGGGCCAAAATAGCAGGCACGCTAGGCTCTTCTTTAAAGCCGTAAGTAGCAATAATCTGGCAGAAACTCTCACCCAATTTACGCACTACCACTCGCTCACGCGCGGCCACATAAGGAATATCGGTGGTCAGCACGGTCATAAAGACAACGCGCTCGTGTAGCACTTTATTGTGCTTTAAGTTATGCAGCAAAGCATGCGGTACTGAATCCGTGCTTGCCGTCATAAAGATAGCCGTGCCTTCTACACGCTGCGGTGGGCTGGCTTCTAAGGCCTCTACAAAACCTTCCAATGGCAACTCACCATCGTGCATACGCTCGCTAAGCAGCTTGCGGCCATACTTCCACGTTGTGAGCATTGCAAATACGATCAAGCCAATCATTAAGGGGAACCAGCCGCCTTCGTGCAACTTGAGCAAATTGGCAGAGAAAAACGCCAGATCGATCACCAGCAAAAACGACAATACCAGCCAAACCAGTACACGATTCACCACTGAAGCATCGCGCCCCAGTACAACAAAAGCTAATAAGGTAGTGATCACCATGGTGCAGGTCACGGCAAAGCCATAAGCTGCCGCTAAATTGCTCGAGGTGCGGAATGCCAGCACCAGCATAATGACCGATACCAATAAAAACCAATTAATTTGCGGGATATAAATCTGACCGATTTCATTTTCAGACGTGTGCTGAATATCCATACGCGGGCAAAAACCCAGTTGAACCGCAGAGCTGGTCATGGAATACGCGCCAGAAATCACAGCCTGAGAGGCGATTACCGTGGCACACGTTGCCAACACCACCAGCGGCACTAAAGCCCAGCCCGGTGCCATCATAAAGAAGGGATTTTTAATCGCTTCAGGTGTATGCAAAAGCAAGGCGCCTTGGCCAAAGTAATTCAGCACCAAGGCAGGCAAGACCAATAAAAACCAAGCATAGCGAATTGCAGGACGGCCAAAATGGCCCATATCTGCATACAACGCCTCTGCCCCTGTTAAAGACAGAACCACCGCACCTAATAAAATAAACGCCAAACCTGGCTGAGCCGCAAAGAAATGCACGGCATGGCTAGGGTTCATCGCTGCCAGCACATCAGGGGATTTTAAAATATTCCAGATCCCCAAGGAGCCCAGCACCACAAACCACAGCACCATAATCGGGCCAAAAAGCTTACCCAGACTGGCCGTGCCCTTAGCCTGCATCATAAATAGGGCAATCAGCACGATAATAGTAACGGGGATAATATAGGCATCCAGCTTATGCGAGATCACCCCAATCCCTTCTAGGGCGGATAGCACCGATACTGCGGGAGTAATCATACTATCGCCATAAAACAGCGCGGCCCCAAACAGACCCAAGCCCACAATGATGGCGTATTTGCGTGACCCTGGCACGGCTGAGCGCAGCGCTAATGCCATCAAGGATAATACGCCCCCTTCACCGCGGTTATCCGCACGCAAAATGAAAACGACATATTTTAAAGAAACCACTAACATCAAGCCCCAAAAAATCAGGGACAAAATACCCAGCACATTAAAACTGGTTAAGCTCAGCTCTGCATGGTGAAAACATTCTTTAAGCGTATAGAGTGGGCTGGTACCAATATCGCCATAGACGACACCGATTGCACCAATCGCCAAACCGGCTACTTTTTTTGGATCACGATCCAAAGAAGATTCAATAGACATATATTTTTAAAGCTCAACAGAAGGTCGCCGAATTATAACGCCGGCTTTTGCAAAGCCGCTGACTTTTCGGACAAAACTTGTGGCAGTGCAACATGAGCCCAATCAAAAAAAGGACCCGGATCTGTTTTTCGACCCGGTGCAATCTGACTATGCCCCAGCAAATATTTAATCGGATAAGTGCGTAGCAGAGCCTCAAGCAAGTTGTTTAGCACCGCATATTGAATGACTTCAAACGGAGTAAAATCTGAGCCTTCCAGCTCAATGCCAATCGAAAAATCATTGCAGCGCTCCCTGCCCTGCCAGCTTGATACCCCGGCATGCCAGGCTCGCTGCGAGCAGGGGACAAACTGCAACAATTCACCATTACGCCGAATTAAAAAATGCGCCGATACGCGCAATTGAGAGAGCGCTGCGTATTCAGAATGTTTATTTATATCCAGGGTATTAGTAAATAAACGCTCAATATCATCGCCACCAAAGGGCTGGCCCGGAGGTAGATGAATATTATGAATCACCACCATATCAACCGGCATACCCTCGCTGCGAGCATCCGTATTAGGGCTAGGCACGCTACGTGCCTGCTTGCACCAGCCCTGAGCATCAAATTGCATGATTGAATTCCTAATCAACTCGCCGATCGCTTAAACAAAGCAGCGGCTTTCAAATATATTACTGAATTCCCAAACGATCTAGGCGGTAACGCAGGCTGCGGAAAGTAAGACCCAGTATTTTGGCAGCTTGAGTACGGTTAAAACGCGTTTTTTCCAATGCTTCTAAGATCGCCTGTTTTTCGACCCGATCTAGGTAATCTTGCAAAGGAAATTTATCACCCAGATCATGGCCTTCTTCTACCTCATGATCGGCGATGCTGAGCTGCAAATCTGCCGCCGTAATTGCATGACCATCGGCCAAAGCCAGTGCCCGCTCCAGCACGTTTTCCAGCTCACGGACATTACCGGGAAAATCATAACGCTGCAGTGCAGTCAGCGCATCTGCAGAAAAATCAGGTAGCTTTTGCCCGTTTAATTTAGCCACTCTTGCCAGCACATGGCGCGCAATCACCAGCACATCACTACCCATTTCTCTTAAAGCAGGCATCCGCAGCTCGATCACATTAAGGCGGTAGTATAAATCCTGCCTAAAGCGCCCCGCTTCCACGCATTGGCTCAGGCTTTGGTGCGTGGCAGAGATAATTCGTACATCCAAGGCTTCCTCTGCGGTTGCGCCTAATTTGCGCACCTTTCGCTCCTGAATCACCCTAAGCAGCTTAACCTGCATCGCCAACGGCAAATCGGCCACCTCGTCTAAAAACAAGGTGCCGCTATTGGCTGCATGAAAAAACCCATCTCTATCTTCGTTTGCGCCGGTAAAAGCACCTTTTTTGTGGCCGAAAAACTCGCTTTCCATTAAGTTTTCTGGAATAGCACCGCAATTCACCGCCACAAAAGGCTGCTTAGCCCGGCTAGAGCTAGCGTGAATCAGCCTGGCAGCGCGCTCTTTACCCGATCCGGATTCACCAGTCACATACACAGGGGCCTGGCTTTTGGCTAATTTAGCGATCAGCTCCAGAGCATGCTGCATGGCTGCTGATTCGCCCAGCAAAGAACGATCATTTGTCTCTACCATAGGCGCATCATCGAGCGCCAAAGCAGATTTAACCAAGGAGCGCAGCTGATCTAGGGCCACAGGTTTGGCTAAGTAATCAAACGCCCCTGCTTTAAGCGCCGCCACTGCATTATCCGTACTGCCATACGCCGTAATCACGGCCACGGGCACATCAAGGCCGTTGCTTTGAATATGCTGAATAATTTCTATGCCTTCGCCATCTGGCATGCGCATATCTGTCAGACAAAGATCATAAGACACCTTATCCAACCGTGTGCACGCGTCTTTCACCCCGTAGGCACAATCGACATCCAGGCCCATTTTCAGCAAGGTGAGCTCAAGTAGCTCAGCAAGATCTGGCTCATCGTCCACCACCAGCACACGCTTACAATTTTTATTAAATTTTTTGGCCATAGGTATATCCAAAGACAATACGGAAGCAAGTTCCAAGAGGTGGAGATGCGACGTATTCCAAAACCGCGCCATTTGCTGCGCAAATTTCACGCGCTATATATAAACCCAAACCAGTCCCCTTGGTTTCAGTCGTAAAAAAAGGCTCAAACAATTGCGTTTGCGCGTCGCTTGCCACAGGGGGCCCATCGTTACGCACATCAAGCACCCAGTGCTCGTTTTCAAGCCATACTGTAAAACTCAGACTGCCCGCTTTCTTTTCACAATAACGCCAGCCATTACGCGATAAATTCCACATCACCTGATGTAAATGCCCGGGATCAAACCGAATCTCTACACTGGTAGGGCATTGAAGCGCCAGCGTTACATGAATCTCTTCTTGTACGCTAAATTCTTCAATAAATGTTCTTAGCCAATCTGCCAGTTTAATCTGCGTTATTTGTACACGATCCCGGCGATTAAGCTCTAACACATCCTTCACCATACGCTCTAAGCGCTGGCTATTATCATCAATGATGCGGGTTAAACGTCTCATCAAAGCATTGTCTTCTGCCTCTTCCCCTAATAACTGGGCCGCATGGGTAATTGCACTCAAAGGGTTTCTGATTTCATGCGCCAAATTAGCGGTTAAACGCCCCAATGCTGCCAATTTTAATTGCTGTGCTTCACGGCGCAATTTATCTAGGTCTTCTAAATAAATCAGCACATTGCCGTGTGAATCATTTGAAAGCGAAATAAACCGCGGCCTCAGCGTTTTACGCGTCAATGCGGTGGTGATCAAATTAGGATTATCTGTAGGATTAGCCCGCCAGCGAGCCAGCGCCACAGCAATCACCGGCATAGCATGCAGCAACACACCTTCTGGCCGCATCCCCGCTAAGCGAGTCGCCTGCTCATTGCACTGACGAATCACCCCGCTGGCATCAACCACCAATACCCCATCAGACACATCTTGCAAAATACGTTGATTAAGCTGGCCCAAATTGGCCAGATCCACACCACGCTGCTCGGCCAAAGCCTCGCTGGCTTGTGCAAAACGTGCCAAGCGATGCGCCAACCATGCCACCGCAAATGAAGCCACACACAATAGAGCCGGCGGCAGATAATCACTGGCCGAGGCATTACCCTGCCAGATCTGCCATGTTTGCTCGCTTAATAAGGCAATACTCGCCATCGCGGCATGAAATAGCGTCATTCGCCCACGGGAAATTAATCCTGCTGCCGCCAGATAAGGCAGCAGCAAAGTGCCGATCCCACTGCGCAAGCCGCCAAATAAATGCATCAAGCCCACAATAAACAGCACATCAGTGGCAACCTGAAGACTTAGCTGTATTTCAAAACCGGGCTTACGATAGCGAATCCCCCAAGCAAAGAACAAAGCCAGTACGGTATCTACCCCTGCCAGAATCAAAAAAGAATGCCAGGTACTGATATCCGAAAGCGGCTTATAAGCCAGCCAAAGCACACTGCAAAAAATGCCGATATTAGAAAGCATGCGAAAAACATTCAGCAGCGCTAAAGAACGCCAGTGCATCTCGGTATGAAAAGCGGAGGAGGTATTGGGCATGGGGGCGGAGGGAGATACGCGGGCTTAGGAGTAGATCGTTAGCCCGCGTTATAGTTACACCAGCCGCCTGTTGGACTTAGGCGATCTTAGCGAGAAAAAGACCGTTTTGAGACAGACTTCATGCGTTTTTGAGGCGAATAGCTGGCTATTTAACGAAAAAATGCGTGAAATATGGCCAAATCCGGCTTTTCTGCAGTAGATCAGTCCTAAGTCCAACAGGCTGCTAGTGGCCTGAAAAACGCATGGCACGTACCACACGCTCAGGTGCTTCTTCAAAGAAACGCGTCAGTTCAAAAAGGGCTGATTCATACACCGTACGCTTGAATTCAATCACCGAATCCAGTGGTGACCAATATTCAGTCCAACGCCACGCATCAAATTCAGGATGCGTAGTGCGGCGCAAGCACACATCAGAATCGTGCCCTGTCAGGCGAAGCAAAAACCAAATTTGCTTCTGCCCCCGGTACGTACCGCGCCATTCGCGGCGAACCCAGTTTGTCGGCACATCGTACTTCAACCAGTCCCTTGTGCGGCCAATGATTTCAACATGCTGAGGGCCTAATCCAACTTCTTCCATCAGCTCGCGATACATCGCCTGTTCGGGTGTTTCACCCTGTTTAATACCGCCTTGCGGAAACTGCCACGAATGCTCTCGCACTCGTTTACCCCAGAACACCTGGTTTTGCCGGTTGATGATGATGATGCCGACGTTAGGCCGATAGCCATCACGATCGAGCATATCCTTACCTGCGTAAATTGCTTAGTTAACTGATTTTTCCACATCCTACCCTGCTTGGAAACAGGTATTGCGCCCAAACAGTGACTTAATCGCAGAATTTATATAAATAGTTTTCTGTCATTGTGCGGATTCATCCTTGCAAGATCACTCACAAACTCCGGAAACTCAAGCCCCAGTTGGGTTTCAAGTAATTTAGCACGCTCAGCCAGCTTATCCCACGTCGGATTGCTTTGCCCACAGCGAAAAGCAAAAGCAATCACGTTTCCCTTCTGCCTTGCAGGTAAACACAGCACTCGGCCTTCAAAAACTTCGCCTAAACGCTCTAAATAGTGATTAAAACGTCGGTCTGCGCCCCATAAGTTCACCGCCAGCACACCATTATTTGTCAGCCTTTGCTTGCAGGCGTTAAAAAAATCGACCGTAGCGAGCGGCTCGGCAATCCCGGTGGCAGAATAAGCATCCATCATAATCAGATCGCTTGAATCCTCTGGCATATTGTAGACATAGGCCGCGCCATCTGTGCACAACACTTCTAAGCGATCATCATCAGGCGGCAGACAAAACATAGAGCGCGCCACCGAAATTACCTGCGGATGCAGCTCGGCACAGGTCAGCTTCGTATCGACTAGCTTGTGATGCACCCATTTGGCAATCGATCCACCGCCTAAGCCGATCAAAAGCGCTGTTTTAGGCTGATCCGTAAACAGTAAATAGCCAAACATGCAGCGCGAATAGGAAAGAATCATTTCATTGGGATCAGAAATCCGCATCGCGCTTTGCGTATCGTCCGCACCAAAATGCAGTTTACGAACGCCTTGCGATTCAGACACATCGATCATAATTTCATCGCCACCACGGCGGGGAGTGCGTCTACCCAGCATCAGGCTTCTCCACAGGCGGCTTCAACTTGGATCGGCTTGCGGCTGTCCCGGCTATCCATAATCGAAATGCGGGCCGGATCGTTAAAGACTTCCTTATCAAACCCCTTATCCCCGTCCGCTCGCGGCTGGCCATCGGCCTTGATATTGGCAAAGTCATGCTGCTTAGGATCCGCCAAATGCGAAGGCACCACATTGCATACGGCAGTAAACATCGTTTCTAAACGGCCAGGGAAGCGCTTATCCCAATCGCGCAGCATGTCCGCAATAATTTGCCGCTGTAAGTTCGGCTGAGAGCCGCATAAATTACAAGGAATAATAGGGAACTCGCGGGCATCCGCGTAGCGAATAATGTCTTTTTCTTTACAATACGCCAGCGGGCGAATCACCACATGCTTACCGTTATCCGACACCAGCTTAGGCGGCATACCTTTTAGCTTGCCACCGTAAAACATATTTAAGAATAGTGTGCTGAGAATATCGTCACGATGATGGCCCAAGGCAATCT
Source organism: Iodobacter arcticus (assembly GCF_042664895.1). Taxonomy (NCBI): domain Bacteria; kingdom Pseudomonadati; phylum Pseudomonadota; class Betaproteobacteria; order Neisseriales; family Chitinibacteraceae; genus Iodobacter; species Iodobacter arcticus. Next base: position 65,407 of record NZ_JBHTBQ010000031.1, on the reverse strand, counting down.
TAGTCGCGCCAATTTCCTCTGCTACGCGGTACAAGATGCCACGGCGTAAACGCGAACACAGGCTACAGGTAGTTTTGCCTTCTTCGATCACCCGAGTCACGATGCTATAAGTATCTTCCTCGATAATCCGGTACTCAACGCCAATCCCCGCCAAATACGTCGGCAAGATTTCCTCTGGGAAACCCGGCTGTTTCTGATCCAAATTCACCGCAACGATGCTGAAGTTAATCGGCGCAGATTTTTGTAAGCCCAGCAAGATATCCAGCATGGTATAGCTGTCTTTGCCTCCAGACAGGCAAACCATCACCTTATCGCCTTCCTCGATCATATTGAAATGATTGATCGCATCGCCGACATTGTGGCGTAAGCGTTTAGCGAGCTTATTGAAATTGTACTGCTGTTTTTTTTCGACTTCGGAAAGCGTTGAATCAGTCATACGGGGCACCAATGCAGAGCAGGGCGCATCGCGCCCTGCTGTAGATTCTTGAATTAATGCGGATTTTACCCGATTAGAGCGGATTGCCGTAGATATTGCGGGGATTTTATTTACGCAACACAAAGACGAAGGCCAGATTCTCACCGTAACGACGAGCCCTACAACACCACGCTTCTCCCCCCATCCACCGGCAAGATCACCCCGGTTAAATAAGGCGCTTCCAACAAAAAGTGAATGGCTTGCGCCAGATCATCGGGGCTGCCGTTGCGGGCTAGAGGAATGGTATCGATGATGCGTTCACGCTCAGCGTCATCAAACACAGATTCACCTTCGGGCCAGATATTTGCGCCGGGGGCGACGGCGTTAACGCGCACTTCGGGGGCCATATCTCTGGCCAGAGATTTAGTCATCGCCACAAGGCCCGCTTTGGCGATGGTATAAATAGTGTGATTCTTATAAGGGCGATCGGCGTGGATATCGGTGATAGAGACAATCGCACCACCCGTTTTTTTAAGCTCCGCAGCAGCAGCTTGGGCTAGAAACAGCGGGGCTTTTAAATTGGAGCCAAGTAAATCCAACCAAGCCATTTCGCTAAATTCACCAATCGGGGTTGGGAAAAACGACGAAGCATTGTTCACCACAGCGTCTAGCCGACCAAACGCAGCAATTGCAGCCGCTACCAATTCGGGCAAGCGATGCGTATCGAGTAAATCTAATTGCGCCAGCACTACAGAAGCAGGACGGATAGCGTTTAGCTCATCAGCCAGCTGCTGTGCGGCCATGGCGGATGAACGATAGTGCAGCAGCACTTGCCAGCCACGGGTATGTAAATATCGAGCCAAGCCTGCGCCGACTCTTTTTGCCCCTCCGGTAATCAATACTACTTTTTGCTGCATAGCCACTCCTTGCCCAAAACTCTATTTCTCGCCGCGCTCGTTTTAACAGCGACTTGGCACTGCATACAGCCCTCGACCCACGTTCTATTTCCCGCTCCAACGGTATTCAATACCACTTTGTGCTGCATATTCTTCCCTCGCCCCATACAATATTGTTTTTATGCCCGCGATTTTCCCGCCCCGATGACTAATCCGCAACTCCCCACGCCATCCATTGATGCGCTGCAAGCCAGCCAAGCCTTAATCTTACATATTCGCCAACAGATTAAAGAATCGGGAGGCTGGATTTCTTTTGCCGACTACATGCGTATGGCCTTGTATACACCGGGCCTTGGCTATTACAGCGGCGGTGCGGCCAAATTTGGCGGCGCAGGCGATTTTGTTACCGCTCCAGAAATATCGCCGCTATTTGGCACCTGCATCGCCAATACACTGGCCCATGCATTGCAAGAATGCGGTGGTGATATCTTAGAAATTGGCGCAGGTACTGGACAGCTTGCCGCACAAATCTTACTAGAATTAGAGCGTCTTGATGCCCTACCCAGTGAATACTTTATTCTGGAGCTATCAGGCGAATTACGCGAGCGGCAGCGTAAAACGCTGCAAACCCTTGTACCACATCTAGCACACAAAACCCGCTGGCTGGATGAGCTACCTAAGCAATTTGTAGGCGTCATGGTCGGCAACGAAGTGCTCGACGCCATGCCTTGCGAGCTAGTACGTTTTGACGGCTATAACTGGCTGCAATGTGGTGTGGTTGATAATAATGGTGATCTGGCTTTTGAACACCGCACCATCGAAAATTTAAAGCTAGAAGTCGCTTGTGAAGGCTTTCCGCATATTCCGCAATACACCACCGAAATCCAGCTGGAAGCTCAGGGCTTTATTAATGCATTAGCTGCCAGCCTGCAATTTGGCATGATTTTACTGATTGATTACGGCTTTCCAGCCTCCGAGTTTTATCACCCAGAGCGCAGCATGGGCACGCTGATGGGCCATTATCGCCACCACAGCATTCACGATCCTTTCTTTTTACCCGGTCTAACGGATATCACCTGTCACGTTGATTTTTCGGCGATTTATAATGCTGCAGATCAAGCGGGGCTGAGCCTTGAAGGCTACACCTCGCAAGCTAGTTACCTGATCGACGCGGGCATTTTAGACCGCGCAGCACAAATGGAAATCGGCAGCGTGGAATACCTGCGAATGTCGACCGCCCTACAAAAACTCACCAGCAATGCCGAAATGGGCGAGCTTTTTAAAGTCATCGCCTTCTCCAAAGAACTGCAAGGCAAAACCGTACCGGGCCTAGGCGGCCGTGATCGCTCGGGCGAGCTTTAAGTAAAATTTGCCCCTATATTGAGGAGACGCAACCACGGAGCCCCTCTCATGAAAGGTATTATTTTTACTGAGTTTCTAGAGCTTGTTGAGCAAACCTGGGGCGATGCAATGGCAGATCAGTTGCTGGATGAAACTGATTTGCCATCCGGCGGTATTTATACGGCGGTGGGCACTTATCAGCACAGCGAAATCATCAGCCTAGTCAACGCGCTAAGCGAGAAATCCCAATTACCCGTCGCTAAGCTCTTACAGATTTTTGGCGAGCATCTGTTTGGCCGTTTTGTAGCACTCTACCCCTCGTTTTTTACCGATGCACAAGACCCTTTAGATTTTTTACAAGGCATAGAGCAAATTATTCATGCCGAAGTGCTGAAGCTTTATCCCGATGCGGAGCTACCCCACTTTAGCGCCGAACGCTTAAGCCCAAACGCCCTCACCCTCAAATACAATTCACCACGAAAAATGGGCGACTTTGCCCAAGGCCTGCTCACAGGCTGTATCCGCTATTTTGGCCAGCCCATTACTTTAGACACAGAAAAGCACGCTGATTACGATCTTTTTAAATTAAGCCGCCATGGATGAACAAGAACTTCAGCGGCTACAAAAACGCAACCAAAGAGAAAGGTTGGCCCGCAAAGAAGCCGAAGCGCTGCTCGAAGCCAAAAGCCTAGATCTCTACACTGCCAACCAAGCCTTGCAACGACTAGCCGATCAGCTGGAAGCACGGGTAGCACAAAGAACAGAGCAGCTTGAAGCCGCCCTTGAGGCCAGCCAGGCAGCCACGCGGGCCAAAAGTAGCTTTTTGGCCATCATGGGCCACGAAATTCGCACGCCGCTTAATGGCATTTTGGGCATTGCTCAATTATTGGAACACAGCCCGCTTAACGAAGAGCAAGCCAGTATGCTGGCCACACTCAGCCGCTGCGGCGATTCCCTTTTAACGCTCATTAACGAGATTCTGGATTACTCCAAACTAGAAGCCAGCCAAATGACGCTGGAATCCACCCCAGTTAACCTGCCAGAATTACTGCACGACATCGTAAAGCTCTACCACCCTATCGCCAGCAAAAAACAACTATCACTCACATTAGAAATAAACAGCAATGTAGGGCAGTGGATCAAAAGCGACCCGCTACGCCTAAGGCAAATTTTACAAAACCTCTTAGGCAACGCAATAAAATTTACCACCCACGGCTACGTTTCCATCCATGCAGAGCAATCACAAAAAACGCTCACGCTCAAGGTTAGCGATAGCGGTATAGGCATCAGGCAAGAACAGCTCACCACATTATTTAAACCCTTCTCACAAGCCGATAGCACGATCACCCGCCAATACGGAGGCACCGGCCTAGGGCTGGCGATTGTCTCGCGCATCATCGAACTCATGGGCGGCGATATCCAGCTAACAAGCGAATACGGATCCGGCAGCGTTTTTTTAATCCATTTACCGCTGCAAAGCAGCGAAAGCGCCACGCCTCTCCGCTCAGGCAAAACCGCCCCCACCCAATTGCCTTCTGATTTACATGTACTCATTGCAGAAGACAACGCCGTCAACCAATTTGTAGCCCAGCGCTGTATTGAGCAAGCTGGTGCACGCGCCACCGTGGTGGACAACGGCGAAGCGGCGCTGCAAATACTAAAAATCATTCGTTTCCCAGTTGTGTTAATGGATTTATCCATGCCCGTTCTGGACGGACTAAGCGCCTGCCGAGCCATACGCGCACAACCAGAATGCTATGGACAGCCATGGATCATCGCCCTCACCGCAAATTCACTTATCGATGATCGCTCTGCCTGCCTTGAAGCAGGCATGGATGATTTCATCGCAAAACCATTTAATTTTGAACAAATTCAATCCGCTATCAGCAGAGCCATCACCAAAGCCCCCACCTCGCCGCAAAGCACAAAAAAATAAAACAACAAAATATCGCCAAATTCTCATAAACGGTGTTGACAGCTAAAATAAAAGAAACCATAATGCGTCCCTCTTTAAGGCTATGTAGCTCAGTTGGTTAGAGCACAGCACTCATAATGCTGGGGTCGCAGGTTCGAGTCCCGCCATAGCCACCAGATACTTCTCTGGTTAGCGCCAGAGAGAGAAGCCCCGCAAATCTAACGATTGCGGGGCTTTTTTCGTCTATCGCACACCACTTGGGTGGCTTACTCCTCAACTAATTTCCTCAACAAAGCCGCTCTTTGCGGCTTTACCCTAATGAGCTTTTTAAAGAAAAATAGACTCGTAACTTATCTTGATAAAATCAATACCGTAAACTGAAGTTAAGCTTGAGTCGTTTTTAGGAAAGGAGGAGTTATACATGCAGTTTTATTGTTCAAAAGCAGCCGCAGAAGCGCTGGAAACACGCCGCAAGGGTAAGGTTGAATCATGGCTGGAGGCGACTCCCGCGCCCGAAGCGGCTAGCCCATGGACATGGCAGCTACACGCTATCAAAGTGGCCCGCCATAATGTATTTATCGTGATGGAGCGTGAAACGCGCTTTGCTATGGTGTTCTGGGGCATTAAAAAAGGCGATGGCGATACGCTGTTGAAGCAGTTTTATGAGCGGATGGTGAATTTGCTGCTGTGGATTAATGAGGATGTGAGCTGGCTATCTGACGTAGGTGCGACTGCTGCGATTACTCAGATACTAAAACGTGACCGATACAGCTTTACCTCTGGCATTGATCGTAGCGTGCAAACGCATATCAACGATGTGGCATGGGCCTGTGAGCTGGCCTTTCATACCAATGGCTGCCTACCCAATCCACAAGATGAAGCGGCTAATTTTGATATGAAAACAAATAACACCCTACGCAGCATACGCGGCGGCGATTACTTCACCCCATTTGAGGTATTTTTCTGCTCTTGGGTGCGTGAATATGCGGGGGCAACACCGGCGCAATGCGATGAATTGGCACTGCGTTTTCAGCAATTACGACGTGAGCAACCCATGATCAATTGAGCCAATCTTGAATCACATCAAGATTAAAGGCAAAAATGCGGGCGTGACGATAACTTGAGCCGTATAGCAGAAGAGACTATGTCTCAGATTTACGCCCCTAAATCTTCACTTCGGATCAGCGAAAATCCAATAACATGGCTGAATCTCCGATAAAAACACTCGGGGATGATGGACATATCATTTCAGGGAGCTATTTCGCACCCAGTCCTATATATCAAATTTAACCTTCGCATGGCTAGGTTATAACGCTAGCCCCTCACCTACACTCAACCCAAAATCTGCCTCTTGAGTCAGCTCAAGCACACAACCATCCACAGCCATATTTCCTCAGTTTTCATTCACCTCGGCCGCGTCTAATTCAAAACTAAAGTACGCCACAATTTATCCGATATAGCAGATGGCTATGAGTGTAATTTCGTCTTGAAAAAATGCTGACTGTGACATTAGAACAATGGCTGTCAATCTCAACACCAACCTTATGGCATTGAATGCTCAGCGTAGTTTGAGTACGTCGCAAAGTGCTTTGGCTATTTCCTTAAATCGCCTTTCATCCGGCCTGCGCGTCAATAATGCTCAAGACGATGCTGCAGGGCTGGCGATTAGCAGCCGTATGACGTCGCAAATCAAAGGCACTCGCCAAGCGGTTCGTAATGCCAATGATGGGATTTCCTTGTTGCAAACCGCAGAGGGGGCAATAAGCGGTATCAGCGACAATCTGCAGCGTATGCGCGAGCTATCCGTGCAGGCTGCCAACGCGCCGGTATCTAGCTCAGATCGCAAACTGATTAATGCTGAGGTGCAGCAGCTCAGCGCAGAGATCCAACGCATTGCCAGCTCTAGCCATTTCAATGGGATTAAGTTGCTGGATGGGAGCTTTAATTCGCACGCCTTTTATGTTGGTGCAAACTCAGGCGATGCAATTAGCATCAGCACGATTAGCAATATGCAAACCACGCATTTAGGCAGTACCGGCTCCTCCTTTGAGGCAACACTTAAAAGCGAGGCGGTCATGGCCACGCTCAGTGCTGGAGATTTGCTGCTAAATAATATTTCGGTCAACGCATCAACACTGGGCGCAGCTGCTGGGCAAACGGCTGATAGTGCTTTTGCAATTGCAGCGGCCATTAATGCAAGCAGCGCAACGTCAGGTACTAGCGCTAGCGCCAACACAAAAGTAATCAGCGCAGCCCCTAGCTCATTTAGCAATATTGCTGCATTTAGTATCAATGGCGTTGATATTGGCTCGGTGAGCGCGGGCACGGATGCCGGCAGCCAAGGCACTAACCTTGCCAATGCAATTGCAGGCTTTGCAGCGCAAACCGGTGTAACAGCAAGCGCCAGTGCCGGCATTATGACGATCAGCGCTGCGGATGGCCGCAATATTAATATTGGCTTAAATGGCACAGTAGCTAATGCAGCAACCGCAGCCGCCAATAAAGCGGCGTTTCTTAGCCAAACGGGCTTGGCAGCTGGAGCTGTAGGCTCGCAGGGAACGGCGGCGGTGGCGGCTCAAAACACCTTTAATATTGCCGCCAGTGTAGGGGCGGGTGCTCAGTTTGCAGTGAATGGAATCAGCTTTACTGTGCGCAATTCGGCACTGGCATCGGCAGTGATTGATGCCAGCCATGTGGATTTAAATATCGTTGGCGCGAGCAATAATGCGGCAACGGTTTCATCGGCGCTCAGCAGTGCCATATCGATGGCGCAAAGCAATGGGCTGACAACTGCCGCACTGAGTGCTTTTAGTGTTTTGGATGGTGGCGGCACGGTGGTGCTTAATGACAATACGCCCGGCGCTTCAAGCACCAGCATTTCCAGTAGCAGTGGATCAGTCACACGCAATATCACGGGGGCAACAACCAGCAGTGGCAGTGCAGCCAGCAATCGCGGCACGGTTACGCTTACAAGCTTTAGCGAAGAGGGCCTGAGCGTTGCCGGAACTGCCCCTGAAAACGCAGGGTTAACCGCCGGTATCACCCTCGCCACCGCAATCGCCACCATCGCAGGCATTACTTCGGTAAACACTTTAACGGCATCCAGCGCGCAAAAAGCCATCTCCTCACTCGATAGTGCATTAGATAGCGTCAATAGCGCCCGCAGCGCCTTAGGGGCTTACCAAAATCGCTTTATGTGGGCGGTATCGAGCATGCAAAACTCGCTAGAAAACCTAAGCACCTCGCGCAGCCGCATCCGGGATGCTGATTTTGCAGCCGAAACCGGAAGCATCACCCGTGCCCGCATTTTGCAGCAGGCAGGCACGGCCATGCTGGCCCAAGCCAATACCACACCCTATATGGTGATGGCACTATTGAAAGGCGCGCTTTAATTCACAAGCCTAAGCCAGCCCTGCCGCAACACGCAATACTCACTATACCCGCCATATACACAGCGCTAATCTGCTAAAATGCAGCAAATTCATGCAATGCAATAAGTCTGAAGCAATCGCTTTTAAACATCTGTATCGCTCTCCCTACTCCGCTCTGCCCGCCCTTAATCTTTGGGCGCTTTTACCGTAAGGCTCGCCATGACCACTATTTCTACTCCCCGCAAATCTGTCGCCATTATTGGTGGTGGCCCTGCAGGCCTGATGGCCGCCGAGATTCTTAACCAAGGCGGGGTAGACGTAGATCTTTTTGATGCGATGCCATCGGTAGGACGTAAATTTTTACTAGCCGGTGTGGGCGGCTTGAATATCACTCACTCCGAAGCTGCCGCGCCATTTTTAGCGCGCTATGGCAAGCGCAGTAGCGAGTTGCAGCCTTTACTGGCAGCCTTTGGTAACGAAGCCTTGCAAGAATGGGTGCATGGGCTGGGTGTTGAAACCTTTGTAGGCAGCTCAGGCCGGGTGTTTCCAAAAGAAATGAAAGCAGCCCCCCTATTACGCGCGTGGATTTCCAGATTACGTAGCAGCGGCGTGCGCATTCATGTACGCCATCGCTGGCTGGGCTGGAATAAAGCCGGGCAAATGCGCTTTGCAACGCCAGATGGCGAAATCAGCCACAGCAGCAACGCCACCATTCTGGCTTTGGGTGGCGCAAGCTGGGCCAAGCTAGGGTCTGATGGCCTGTGGCAACCACTGCTGGCAGAAAAGGGCGTCGTCATCGAGCCTTTAAGCGCTGCTAATTGCGGCTTTGATATTGGCTGGAGCGATCACCTAAGCGAGCGCTTTGCCGGCTCACCACTGAAAGCCGTGGCCATTGAATTTAAAGGCGTGCGTAAACAAGGTGAATTTGTGCTGACTAAGGGCGGCGTGGAAGGCAGCTTGATTTACACTTTTTCAGCTGCCATCCGTGATGAAATCAAAGCCAATGGCAGTGCCGATATTCTGCTGGATCTGGCCCCAGGCAAATCACTAGAACGTGTTTTAGAAGACCTAAAACGCCCACGCGGAGCCGACTCCATGGCCAGCCATTTGCGCCGCAAATTAGGCATTGAGGGTGTGAAAGCGGGCCTGCTGCGTGAAGAAATTTCACGGAATGATTTTAACGATATGAATAAGCTTGCCGCAGCCATTAAAGGCCTGCCACTCAAACTACTCGCCGCACGCCCAATAGATGAAGCCATCAGCAGCGCAGGCGGCGTGTGCTTTGAGGCAATGAGCCCAGCACTGATGCTGGAAAAAATCCCCGGTGTATTTTGCGCAGGTGAAATGCTGGATTGGGAAGCGCCAACCGGGGGTTATCTTATTACCGCCTGTCTTGCCAGCGGTAGGCAAGCTGGTTTAGGCGCTTTAGAGTGGTTAAACGTGCGCTAAGATTTACGCTTAAGCCATGCTATGAAGGTATAGCGTGGTTTAACGTAAGATTTCATCACCCACCAATAAAGTTAGAAAGCGTTTTAATCAGCGCTCGGGCCAAGTCCCTCACTAAAACACCTAGCAACACTCTATTTTCAGAAAAAACCAGCCCATCTATAGCAAAACTCCCCCTACCTTAGCTAGTTTTTTTCAAGACAGGGCGATGCACCCGCTGTAAAAGTCAAACTCTGCTTACACATAAAACTCCGTGTAAGTAAAAAATACAGCGTATTGATGCGGCATTACTGCAAACAAACACAGCTTCCTACAAAAAATAATCCACTTCTAAGCCACCGTTTATTGACCTACTGTCAGCAAAGATAGATGCTTGGCATCTTTGTGACGCCTGCTCATCCATAGTAAATATGAACAGTAATCACAATGGTGGTGTGCAATGTCTTCCTTCCAAAAAAACCTGATGGCGTCTATCGGCTGTTTGATCACGCTAGTTATCTTATTTGCCGTGTATGTCAGCCTGCATCTCAGGGTGGATGAAGCTAATTTGCAGCGCTATCAGTCCTATTTGCTCGCCGATGAGCTGCGCCAATCTTCCGACGATTTAACCCGCTTGGCCCGCACCTATGTAGTGTCGCGCGATCCTGCTTATGAAAAGCAATATATGGATATTTTGGCGATTCGTAATGGCGAAAAAGCACGACCAGGAAACTACAACCGTATCTACTGGGACTTTGTAGCCGCCACAGGGACCGCACCAAGAGCAGACTCCGCCGTAAAACGCCCTCTATTAGAAATGATGAAAGAGCTGGGCTTTACCGATGAGGAGTTTGGCAAGCTCACTGAAGCCAAGAAAAACTCCGATGGCCTAGTGAATACCGAAGTAGAAGCGATGGGCTTAGTCAAAAAAACAGGGGAAGGCTCTGAAGAAGGCTACGCCAAGGCGCGGGCCATGATGCACGACAAGACCTACCACACCAATAAAGCCAAAATCATGCAGCCCATTGATGAGTTTTATACCCTGCTTGAGGCACGTACCGAAAAAGCTGTGCTTGATGCCAATCAGCTAGCGAGCATCGCCAAAATCACCTTTATTTTAGTCGGCCTGGCCACTCTGTTTATGCTGTGGCGCACCTTTGTAGCCTTGCGCAATACGATAGGCGGCACAGTAGAAGAAGCCAGACAACATATTTCCTATATGGCTGCCGGAGATTTTGCTCATCGCATAGAAATGAGCGGCCGTATTCCCGATAGTTTTCTGGCGCTGATGGGCGATATGCAAATCAAACTTAGCCGCATCATGCAACAAGTTTCACATGCCGCCCAGGAAATAGAACGGGGCGCAGATGCGATTGGCAATGCTTCCGATGAAGCCGAAGATTTGGTTAAAAATCAATCCGACTCGATGCTCGCCATGCGTGAAACCGTACAGCAGCTCGTGGCCAGCATTAATCAAATATCAAGCAGCGCCAACAATGCCAGCGATATGACCAAGTCTTCTAGCCATACCCTGACTCGTGGCGATCAGGTTATCCGTGAAACGGTAGACAGCATCAAAACCATCGCCGCCACCGTGCAGGAAGCCTCTGGCAGCGTAGCGATGCTCACTGGCCATGCCCAGCAAATCTCTGTGATTGTGCAAGTCATCAGAGACATTGCCGATCAAACCAATTTGCTCGCCTTAAATGCCGCCATCGAGGCAGCAAGGGCTGGCGAACAAGGGCGAGGCTTTGCCGTCGTCGCCGATGAGGTGCGAAAACTCGCTGAGCGTACCGCCAGCTCCACCCAAGAAATTACCGAAAAGGTGCGCAAAATTCAGGAAGGCACCGAATACACGGCAGTACATATGAATAATGGCGTGAACAAAGTAGAAATAGGCGTTGAGCTAGCCAGCCGCGCAGGCACAGCCATTGAAACCATACGTATCGATGCAGGAGCAATGGGAGATGTGATCAGTGATATCAGCAGTTCGCTGCACCGGCAATCACAAGAGGCAAATAAGGTGGTCGATAATATCGACCGCGTTTCACAGCTCGCCTCTGCCAGCAGCAGTGCAGTAGAAAAAGCAGCTGGCAACGCCCGCCGCCTGCGAGAGCTATCCAAAGCACTCTCTGTAGAAATGCAGCAATTTCATTTGGTTTAATGCTAAAAGAACTCTCCCCTATAACCCAATCTTATCAACTTAAGGTGAATTCGTAGGTTGGGTTAGCAGTCTGCGTGCGAGGTTTACCTCGTTCAGCGATATATCGCGTAACCCAACATTCTTTGGCACCTAAGTGTTGGATTACGCAGGGTTGCCCGCCCAAAATCGGCGAACACCCCCGCTAACCCAACCTACAAAAGCATCATTTCCCTTTGGTTTTACTTAAGTTGATAGGATTGCTACTCCACCGCCCCACCCAAAGCCTTATAAATCGCCAGCAAATTACTCGCCTGATCGAAATTATTTTGTAGCAGACTAGTTTGGGCGCTACGGCGACGAGCAGCGGCGTCTAGCCAAGGCTGAATATCTGTGGCCCCAGCCTCAAAACGAGCTTGGGCGATACCATCCAGCTTCGCCGCCAATTGCAATGATTGAGCCAACTGCTGATTTTGCTCACCGAGGCGGACTTTGGCATCCAGCGCCTGTTCGGTTTCGGCCAACGCTTTATAAAGACCCTGCCTAAAGGTAGTGAGCGATTCTTCATACTGTGTGCGGCTAATATCCAGATTCAGCTGATGCTTTTCCCAATCTAAAAAAGGCAGCGCCAAATTCAGCCCAGCAGATGCGATTGGGTTCTGAAATAGCTCGGCTAAGGCCGAGCTGCTGCTACCTAGGCTGGTGGTGAGCGAAAAGCTGGGGTAAAACGCCGCTCTAGCCACATCAATTTGCGCCAAGCTCGCCCTTAATCTGGCCTCCATCGCTTGCAAATCGGGGCGGCGGCCGAGCACTTCGCTGGGTAAACCTGCCGCAATCGCTGGTAAATCGCCCTGTGGCAAGCTGGCCCCTGCCAAGGTAAAGCTCTGCGGTGGCCGATCAAACAATAAACTCAGGCTATAGAATGCAGCTTTCCTTTGCTGCAAAAGCTGAGTGTGATTCGCTTCTTCACTCAGCAAGCTTTGCTCGGCACTCAGCGCTTCACTTTTTGCCAATGCCCCGGCCTGATTTTTAGCCTGAGCAATCGCCAACACCTGCCTTAGCTGCTGCAAATTAAGTGTGCTAGCCGCGAGCTTCTGATCCAATAAAGCGATCGTCCAATATTGGCTCGCTACCGATGTAGAGATCGATAATTTAAGCGCCTGCCTGTCGGCCTCAGTAGCAATCCGCTCTTCTCTGGCAGCCGCTCTGTCACTCGCCAAACGCCCCCACAGATCAAACTCATAGCTGGCCGTGGCCGATAGGTTGTAGCTCTGGCGATTAACCACCGGATCAAAGCTGCGATTCACACTCGCCCCGCCAACGCCACCCAAGACCGGCAAAGCCGCGTGTTCGCTGACTCCCTCTCTAAGATGCGCACGGCGTAGCCTGATGGCAGCCACAGATAAATCAGCATTGCTTTGCAAAGCATCGTCGATTAGTTGAGTCAGCGCTGCATCATGAAACGCCAGCCACCACGCGCCCTGATGCACGCTAGCCGACTGATTTTGCTCAGCCCATTGGGCTGGCACGGCGGGTAAAGGTGCATTGGGGCTGGGACTCAGCAAGGAGCCACAAGCGCTTAGAAAAACCGTTGAAAACATAGCAGATAGGATTAATTTACTTTTCATTTTTATTCTCGCGCCAAGGCTTCAATCGGGTCTAAACGCGCAGCATTGCGGGCGGGCAAAAAGCCAAAGAACACACCAATCAGGGTCGAGCAGATAAAGGCGGCGATAAAGGATCCTAGAGAGAAAATCATTTGCCAATCGGGCACAAAAAACTGCACTAAAGCGCCAATACCCAAGGAGAGCAGCACGCCAATCACGCCGCCAATCAAGCAAACCAGCACAGATTCAGTCAGAAACTGCTGCATCACATCACTTTGCCGCGCACCCACCGCCATACGAATGCCAATTTCACGCGTTCGCTCAGTAACCGACACCAACATAATATTCATCACGCCAATCCCGCCCACCACAAGGGAAATCAGCGCAATCATCGATAGCAACAGCGCCAGCATCTGGCTGGTTTGCTCGATTTTTTTAACGATGCTATCCATGTTGTAGATAAAGAAATCCTTGCTGCCATGACGCAAAGTGAGCAGCTTTTCTATGCTCTGCTCGGCGGCGGCAGACGATTGGCCGTCCTTTACCCGCACGGTGATATTGTTAAAATATTGCTGGCCAAACAGGCGATTAGCCGTAGTGGTAAATGGCAGCCAGACTTGCAAAGATTGCCCGCCGCCGCCAAAGCCACTCTTATTTTCTGCCGCCACACCAATCACGGTGGCCGGTAGATTTCCCACTAAAATCACCTGCCCCAGCGGGTCTGCCGCATTGGGGAATAATTTACGCTGGGTATTGTGATCGATCACCACCAGCTGCGATTGGGCGGCCACATCCTCACTATTAAAAAACCGCCCCAGCGCAGGCTTCAAGCCACTGACCCGAAAATAATACTCGCCCACCCCACTCACGCTGGCCCCGATATCCAAGGCGCGATGGCGCAAGCGCAAACTGGCACTGGTGCTTGGGGTTACGCTATCAATAAAAGGCATGGCTTGCAACGCGGTAATATCCCCCGGCAGCAAGGAGCGCAAACTGCCCGCCCTATCGTCTCCCCAGTCTTTACCGGGGAAAATATTCATCGTATTGCTGCCAATTTCACCAATATTTTGCAGAATCTTGCGCTTAGCCCCCTCGCCAATCGCCACAATCGACACCACAGAAGTAATGCCAATCACCACGCCCAGCATAGTAAGCAAGGTACGCATCCGGTTTGCCGACATTGCCCGCCAAGCCATATTTAAAGCGGCACCGAAGCGATCAAAGATCACTCGCAGTGACTTAACTTCCCGCCCGTGCGGCGCAATTTTGCCTTCCACCAATACTTCAACCGGCTTACTGCGATCGCTAATAATGCGGCCATCGCTAATCTCTACAATGCGCTCGGCGCAATCGGCTACTTTATGATCGTGGGTAACAATAATCACGGTGTGGCCCTGCGCGTGCAGCTCGCGCAGGATATTCATCACTTCTTCGCCGCTATGGCTATCGAGCGCGCCGGTTGGCTCGTCGGCCAGAATCACTTCGCCGCCATTCATCAAAGCGCGGGCAATACTTACCCGCTGCTGCTGACCACCGGACAGCTGGCTGGGGCGGTGCTCAAATTTATCGCTCAAACCAAGGCGGCTAAGCAACGCTTTGGCTCTATCCTGCCGCGCATCCTTAGCCAGCCCCGAATAAACCGCGGGCATTTCCACATTGCCTTGCGCCGATAAATGCGGCAATAAATGGTAGCGCTGAAAAATAAAACCAAAACGATCCCGCCGCAGCCCTGCCAGCTCGTCACTATCAAGGCCAGATACATCACGGCCATTCACCAGATAAGTGCCCGAAGTCGGCTTATCCAAGCAGCCTAAGATATTCATTAAGGTGGATTTTCCCGAGCCGGAAGCGCCCACAATCGCCACCATTTCACCGGCATGAATACACAGATTCACCTGATCCAGCACCACGGCCACATCATCACCAGCCGGAAAGCTGCGCACAATATTGGCGAGCTCTAAAAGAGGCTTACGCACGGCTAGCCTCCAACTGTTACAGACGCTTCTGATTTGCCCAAGGCCGCATCGCCTGTAACCACCAGATCGCCTTCTTTTAAGCCATCGAGCACTTGCACCTGCACATTATTGTTTAGGCCAGTTTTGACCTGTCTATCGACCGCAATGCCATCCACACCCACCACCCGCACGGTATAGCGGCCATCTTTAGCCTTGGCCCCTAAGGCAATGGTGGGAATACTTAAAACACTTTTTGCGTGCTCCAGCACAATCGCCACCTGCGCCGTCATATCCTGACGTAGCGCGTGCGTTGGATTGGGCACTTCAAACAGAGCATTATAAAAAATCGCATTATTTACTTTCTCTGGGGTTGGCTGAATCGCACGCAGCTTTCCGTAATAACGCTTATCCGGCTGCCCCAAGGTGGTGAAATACACCGCTTGGCCGGCGTGGACTTTCATCACATCCGCCTCAGAAATCTGTGCTTTAACGGTAATGGTGTCTAAATCGGCCAAGGTTAAAAGATTAGGCGCTTGCTGGGCCGCAATCACGGTCTGGCCCTCTAGCGTAGTAATCGCCGCTACTTCGCCATCAATCGGAGCAAGAATACGGGTGTAACCAAGGCGGGTTTTAAATGAATCAAGCGTGAGCTTGGCTTTTTTGATATCGGCATCGCGCTGTGCCAAATCTGATTGCAGCGTTCTTTGCTTTAAGCTCGCATCTTCTACCGCCTGCTTGGATGTGGCTTCTCGGCTCAGCATGGCGTGCTGGCGGGCCAAATCTATTTTGGCCTGCTCTAATTGCAGCAGCGTCGATTGCCTCTGCGCGAGCAATCCTTCCAAAGAAGCCTCTGCATTGAGCGCTTCGTTTTGCGCCAGCTCTGGATCAATCGTTGCCAGCAGTTGACCTTTCTTTACCCTGTCCCCCAGCTCAACGTCCAGCTTTTGCAACTGTCCGGAAACCTGCGCACCCACGTCCACTTTACGAAAAGCCTGCAAAGTGCCCGTCGCCAGCACCGCGCTTTCTAAATCAGCTTTTGCAACCTTCGCCGTGGTGTACTGAGGAGCGGCCTTACTTGGAAAGAAAATCGCTTTTACTCCCCAGCCCAGCAAAGCCAGCAGCAGCAAAACCATTGCAATCCGCAACCAAGACCAACGTTTAAACTTCCAAGCCATCGCGTTTTCTTCCAGCAAGTAGATAAAACAAGACGGCAAGCATAACATTCGATGCAATCATTCTTTGTCGTAAAAAAGTAGCACGGCTACATACTTTCACGACAAAACACCTCCATTCAGCCGTGCAAGATCAAGCTGGCCTGATCGCGCGCACTCAAGCCATAATCCCGCGTCACCGCTGCCACGCGCAGGCGATAATCTGCAGTTGGCAAAAAAACGCGGCTGGGTAGAACAAGATTTAGATAGCCGCCGCCTGCAAATCAGCCGTGCAGGACAAAGCGCCATGAAAGATTTATTTGGCATCACCGTGTAAACCCCTTACCTCTAGGCCCTCTATGTCTCTACTCAATGCCGCTCTTGCGCAAGAAATCGTCAATCGCACCATGGCGATTATCGGTAGCAACGTAAATGTAATCGATGCCTCGGGCACGATGATTGGCAGTGGCGATGCAGAGCGGCTGGGCGAGCAGCATGAAGGCGCTTTGCTGGTGTTATCTCAGCAGCGCACGGTAGAAATTGACGATGCAATGGCGCAGCAGTTGCATGGCGTGCGTCCCGGGGTGAATTTACCTTTGCGCCTTGCTGGGCAAATTGTGGGCGTGGTCGGTATCACCGGCCAGCCCGATGCGGTGCGCCACTATGGCGAGCTGGTGCGGATGACGGCTGAAATGAGCTTAGAGCAAGCAAGGCTGATTCAGGCACTAGGGCGTGACACCCGCTACCGCGAAGAGCTGGTTTTGCAGCTAATCAAAGGCGAAGCCGCGCCGCATTCAGACCTGGAAGCTTGGGCGCAGAAGTTGGGCGTAGATATCCAGCGCCCGCGCGTGGTGGCGGTGATTGAAGTAGACAGCGGCACGCTGGGTATTGATGCGGCATTGGCTGAGTTACAAGAGCTGCAAACCCTGCTGAGCACGCCAGAGCGCGATAACTTGGTTGCCACCGTTTCTTTAACCGAATTAGTAGTGCTCAAACCAGCGCTAGATCATCAAGGCCGCTGGAATCCGCAAGAGCACCGGCTGCGCGTACACGATTTACTTACACGGGTCGCCAGCAAAAGTAGGCTAGGGGTACGCATTGCGCTAGGGCAATATTTTAGCGCCGCCAATGCCGTGGCCCTGTCTTATCAAAGCGCGATCACCACTTTGCAAATAGGCAAAACACGCAAGCCGGAGCAGGCCTGCTTTTTTTATCAGGATTTAAGCTTACCGGTGCTGCTGGCCGGGTTAAATTCAGGCTGGCAAGCCGCGCAGCTGCGTATCCCGCTTAAAAACCTTGAGCGCCAAGATAGCAATGGCCAGCTGCGTAAAACATTGCAGGCATGGTTTGCCTGCGATACCCGCCCCGTAGAAACAGCGCAGTTTTTGCATATTCATCGCAACACGCTGGATTACCGCCTAAGCCGGATTGAGGCCATTACCGGCCTGAATCTCAACAAAACGGACGAGCGATTTTTACTCTATGCCGCTTTGCAAATAGGCTGAAGCCGGCATTTTACTACGGCTCGAAATGACTTCCCGAGTTTGAAAGCCGTCATCCCCGAGTGATTTTATCGGGGATCCAGCCCAGTGCTACTGGATTCCCGCCTTCGCGGGAATGACGAAAACAGGGAAGTTATTTCGGACAAAACCATTCGTTGTGATAAAGCACTTAAAACAACGCAATTACCTCGTTAATTTATAGGCATCCGCACGAAGATATGACATAGACAAGCGTTTATCCTGTTCAACATCCACTATCCGCAATACCCAGCCTGAACAGGAGTTTCAAGCGATGGAAGTCAGCACTTTAGGCGCGCTCAGTGCGCTCGTTGTTGCCATTTTTCTGATTTTACGAAAAGTGCCCCCCGCCTACGGCATGATTGTCGGCGCTTTGGTTGGCGGGATTGTTGGGGGAGTGGATTTATCCAGCACCGTCAATTTAATGATGGGCGGCGCAAAAGGAATTATCCCTGCCGTCATGCGGATTCTGGCTGCAGGGGTATTGGCGGGGGTGCTGATCGAATCGGGCGCTGCGGCCAGTATTGCCGATACCATCGTCAAAAAAGTAGGCGAAACCCGCGCGCTCTTGGCCTTAGCGATCGCCACCATGATTTTAACTGCCGTTGGCGTGTTTATTGATGTGGCGGTGATTACCGTGGCCCCAATTGCCCTCGCGATTGCGCGGCAGGCCGATCTATCCAAAATGGCGATTTTACTGGCGATGATAGGCGGCGGCAAAGCAGGCAATGTGATGTCGCCCAACCCAAATGCGATTGCGGCGGCCGATGCTTTTCATGTGCCGCTGACCTCGGTGATGGCAGCGGGGATAGTGCCAGGCTTGGTTGGCCTTGTGGTCGCCTATTTCATTGCTAAAAAGCTGGTCAATAAAGGCAGCAAAGTAGAGGCTGCCGAAGTGGTCGCTTTTGATCGCAAGACCTTGCCTTCGTTTGCCACAGCCATTGTTGCTCCACTAGTGGCGATTATTTTGCTCTCGCTTCGACCTATCTTTGGCATAGTGATCGACCCTCTGCTCGCCCTACCCCTCGGCGGCTTACTCGGTGCGCTGGCGATGGGTCGCTTTAAAGACAGCAATCAATTTGCCGTAGCGGGCTTGGGCCGCATGGCTCCGGTTGCGATTATGCTGCTGGGCACCGGTACTTTGGCAGGGATTATCGGCGCGTCCAGCCTTAAAACGGTGCTGATCGAGGCGCTGCAAAGCTCGGGCCTGCCTGCCTATATGCTGGCCCCGATATCTGGTGCGCTGATGTCGCTGGCCACCGCCTCCACCACCGCAGGCACTGTGGTTGCGTCGCAAGTATTCAACAGCACCCTGCTCGAGCTAGCCGTACCTGCCCTTGCCGGCGCCGCCATGATCCATGCAGGCTCTACCGTGTTTGATCATATGCCACACGGTAGTTTCTTCCACGCCACGGGCGGTGCGGTCAATATGAGCATCACCGAGCGGCTGAAAGTCATTCCTTACGAAACAGCGGTTGGTTTGTCGATTACGATTGTCTCTACGCTGATTTTTGGTGTGTTTAAATTTTAAGGTTTACTGATCATGAAAATCGTAATTGCCCCCGACTCCTACAAAGAAAGCCTCTCCGCGCTTGAAGTAGCCACGCAAATTGAAGCGGGTTTCAAAGAAGTACTGCCCGATGCGCAATATATAAAAGTGCCGGTGGCTGATGGCGGCGAAGGCACGGTGGAAGCGATGGTCGCTGCCACGGGTGGGCGGATTATTCTGCACACCGTCACCGGCCCGCTGGGTGAATGCGTGCCGGCATTCTTTGGCCTATCTGGCGACGGCCATACGGCGATTATCGAAATGGCGGCGGCCAGCGGCTTAAGCCTCGTGCCACCCGCATTACGCAACCCCTTGCTCACCACCAGCTACGGCACCGGCGAACTAATTCTGGCGGCGCTAGACCATGGAGCAAGGCATATTATTCTGGGCATAGGTGGCAGCGCGACGGTCGATGGCGGCGTGGGCATGATCCAGGCTTTAGGCGGGCGATTTTTAAACACGGCAGGTAAACCGCTGGCTTTTGGCGGCGCAGATCTGACCCAACTCGCACACATTGACCTTAGCGCCATTGATAAACGCATTGAGGATTGCAAATTTGAAGTGGCTTGCGATGTAGATAACCCGCTCATTGGCGAGCAAGGTGCAGCCGCCATCTTTGGCCCGCAAAAAGGCGCCACGCCTGAAATGGTCGCCCTGCTCGATGCTGGTCTTGCCCATTACGCCAAGCAAATCAATCAGGACTTAGGCATTGAAGTGGCACACGCCAAGGGCGCTGGTGCGGCAGGTGGAATGGGCGCGGCGGCTCTGGCTTTTTTAAATGCCAGCCTGCGCCCCGGCGTAGAAATCGTACTGGAATCCGTGCAATTTGCCGCTCTGTTGCAAGGCGCCGATTTAGTGATTACTGGCGAGGGCCGCATGGATAGCCAAACTATCCACGGCAAAACGCCGATGGGCGTGGCACAAATGGCCAAGGTATTTAATATCCCCGTTATCGGAATTGCAGGCTGCCTCAGCCCCGATGTAGGCGTGGTGCATCAGCAGGGCATTGAGGCCGTATTCAGCGTGCTTAACCGCGCAGTATCGATTGAAGAAGCACTGGCTGATGCCGCAGAAAATGTAAGGCTCTGTGCCAGAAACATCGCAGCCATCATTAAGCTGGCGCAAAGTTTACCTAAGTGATCACCACCAACACCCAGTAGAAACACTAATGCCGTTCACTTAAGCGGTTTTGTTTGAGTTCCCCCCTTTGTAAAGGGGGGCTAGGGGGGATTTGCAGTTGATGTTGGGCTTAAAATAAGCAAAAAACTCAAGGCAAATCCCCCTCAATCCCCCTTTTTCTAAGGGGGAAGCAAAACCAATACCTTAAGTGAACGGCATTACAGTAGAAACACCATGTTTTTAATGAATTTGATATTTCAAGATTTGGGTTTTGCCGCGTAACATCTCTTGTCATTACTATCAAAAAACCCTTAATCAGCACAAAAATCCAGTTTTCACACCCACGTAAATCAGTCTGCGCTTTCAATACGCCCGCTAGCTTGTTAGCATTGCAGCTTTTACTGGCGAGAATCCCCATGCCTAAGTTCTTGTTTTGGCTAGCGCTTGCAATCAGCAGCCATAGTTATGCCGCTCGTAGCCTACCCAACCAAGGCCTGTTGGGAGATCTAGAAGCCGCTGCACTGCCTGAAGTCAAAATTGATGGCAAGCTCTACCGCACCGCACCGGGACTTAGAATCTACGGCATCAATAATGCCTTGATTATGCAAAATCAAACCCCACAAAAAGCATCGATCTGGTATCAGTTCGAAGCCACTTCCGGCAATATCTGGCGAATTTGGCTGCTAAGCAATGATGAAGTAGCCACTTTAAAAGCGCGTCCGAAAGCGATCATTACAGAATAACTGGCATGACTCGTAGGGCGGGTGAAACCCGCGAGCAATACGGAGAAGTGCATGGGTTTCGCCCCAGTTCTATCAATTTACAGGGAATTTGTAGGTTGGGTTAGCGGTCTGCGTGCGAGGTTTACCTCGTTCAGCGATATATCGCGTAACCCAACATTCTTTTGCTCCTAAATGTTGGGTTACGCGATATACCCCCCCTAATCGGCGGATAAACCAGCTAACCCAACCTACAAAATCAAAAAAGCACTAAAGAATACGATTCGTATCAGTGAACTTGATGTAAAACTTAACACGCAGAGCACGCAATAATGAGTAAGAAAGTATTTATTAAGACCTTCGGTTGCCAGATGAACGAATACGATTCGGACAAAATGGCTGACGTACTGCACGCATCCGAAGGCTTAACTCAGACCGACAATGTCGAAGAAGCCGATGTGATTTTGTTTAACACCTGTAGCGTGCGCGAAAAAGCGCAGGAAAAAGTCTTCTCAGATCTTGGCCGTGTGCGAGAGCTCAAGCTTAAAAATCCTAATCTATTGATTGGTGTAGGTGGCTGTGTGGCCTCGCAAGAAGGCGCGGCCATTGTAAAACGTGCGCCCTATGTAGATATGGTATTTGGCCCGCAAACTCTGCACCGCCTGCCTGAGCTAATCGCTCAGCGCCGCAGCAGCGGTATTTCTCAGGTGGATATTTCTTTCCCTGAGATCGAAAAATTCGACAATATGCCCCCAGCGCGCGTCGAAGGTGCCACGGCTTTTGTATCGATCATGGAAGGTTGCAGCAAGTATTGCTCGTTCTGCGTGGTGCCTTATACACGCGGCACCGAATTTAGCCGCCCGTTTGAAGAAGTGCTGGCCGAAGTAGCTGGCCTTGCCGCGCAAGGTGTTAAAGAAATCACCCTGCTGGGGCAAAACGTCAACGCCTATCGCGGGGCTGTTGAAGAAGGGGAAGACGGCGAAATTGCCGACTTTGCTACCTTACTCGAATACGTGCACGAGATTCCCGGCATCGAGCGCATGCGCTATACCACTAGCCATCCGCGTGAAATGACGCAGCGAATTGTGGATTGCTATCGCACCCTGCCCAAACTCGTCTCACACCTACATTTGCCGGTGCAAGCTGGATCGGACCGCGTACTGGTGAATATGAAACGCGGTTACACCACGCTGGAATTCAAATCGCTGGTGCGCAAACTTAAAGATGCCCGCCCCGATATTTGCCTTAGCTCTGACTTTATTGTGGGTTTTCCTGGCGAAACCGAAGACGATTTTGAACGCACCATGAAGCTGATTAACGATGTGGGCTTTGATGCCTCGTTCAGCTTTGTTTACAGCCGTCGCCCCGGCACGCCTGCTGCCGATTTACCGGACGATGTGCCTGAAGAGCTAAAACTCACTCGCCTCAGACGCCTGCAAACGCGTATCGACGAGCTGGCGCTAAACGTAAACAAAAACATGATCGGCAGCGTACAACGCGTGCTGGTAGAAGGCATGGCGCGTAAAAATCCTGAGCTGCAAGAGCTAGCAGGCCGCACGGATAACAACCGCATCGTCAACTTCGCCGGCAATCCACGCCTGATCAATCAGTTTGTAGAAGTGCTGATTACTGAAACCTTTCCGCATAGTCTGAAGGGCGAGATTGTTGTGAAGTAAGCCCTGCCCGCCATTTTTTCTTATTTAAACATACGGCGGGTTTCACCCCAATCCTATCAACTTAGATGAAATGTATTTCGTAGGGCGAGTAAAACCCACGAGCCATGCTGAAAAATACGCGGGTTTCACCCGCCCTACGATGATTTAATACTTGTAATTATGCAAAACGGTGCGCAAGACAAACCACTTACACACCCTATACAAAACCAGACTTTGACCACTTTTGACTTTAATTTGATAGGGTTGGGCTTCACCCGCCCTACAATGACTTTTCAGATATTAATTACCGCGTGTCATCAACGCGCCCGCCAAAAGTATTAGGATGTAGTCCTACAAGCCTTACCCTAATACGCATTACCCAAGGAAAACACCATGCTATCGCCAAAAGATGCTGAACTTTTTGCCGTACTAAGCGACGACGACCTCGACCTATTGGCCGATTTTTTAGAATCTGATGCGGCCCCGGAACAAGCAATGGATTTATCTATGCTGCATGGTTTTTTAACTGCGCAACTGATTGGCCCAGAAGAAATCGCTGCAGATAAATGGTTTGCTCAAGTTTGGGGCGAAAATGGCGAACGCCCGAAATTTGCTTCTGTAGCCGAGCAAGAGAAAATAGAAGGCCTGATTCTGCGTCTATATAACCAGCTGATGGACGAGCTGGCTGACGCTGAAAACGCATTTAGCCCGATTGTGTATGTGGACGAAGAGAGCGGCCAAGATATCTCGCAGCAATGGTGCTATGGCTTTACGCTGGGTACATCGATGAACCCAGATGCTTGGCAAGAAATGATGGACGACGAAGAATACGCCCAGCTTGTCTACCCGATTCTGGTTTGCGCCGACGACGAAGGCCGTGCCAATCTGGAAAGCGACGGACAAGATATGGCCGAATTCGAGCACGAAGTCGCCGCGTCCTTGGTCGATATCATCCCGGAAATCCGCACCTTCTGGCTAGAACGCCGCGAAGTGCCAAAGCATATGCACTAAACCTTGTTCTGATTCCAAGATAAAAACCTAAAATCTGTAGACACAGAGCTAAAAAAGCGGAGCACACAGAGAAACCCTTAGATTTTCAAGTTTTTCTCTGTGTGCTCTGTGTTCTCACTGGTCTCTGTAGATTTGTGTCCTTTTGAGAGTCTCTTTTGAATAGCCAAATCATCCATTTCACGCCTGTTGATAATCGTCGCCTTGCCAATCTTTGTGGCGCTCTTGACGAAAACTTAAAGCAAATCGAAACCGCGCTCGATATCACCATCGTCAGGCGCAATGAGCAGTTTCGTGTGAGCGGCAGCGCCAAAAATTTGCAGCAAGGCATTACCCTGCTGGAGCACTTTTACGCCATGGCCGAACAGCCGCTAGAGCGGGATGATTTACAGCTATCGATTATCGAACACACGCAAAACACAGCACCAGCTTATGTCGAAGAAAACACCACGCCGCTGCGCACCAAGCGCCATGATTTGCGCGGCAGAACGCCCCGCCAAACTGTCTATATCAAAGCAATTCAAGATCACGATATTACTTTTGGCATTGGCCCAGCAGGCACAGGCAAAACTTATCTGGCCGTAGCCTGTGCAGTTGATTCTTTAGAGCGCGATCTGGTTAAACGCTTGGTCTTGGTTCGCCCCGCCGTAGAAGCAGGTGAAAAACTCGGCTTTTTGCCTGGCGATTTAGTACAGAAAATCGACCCTTATCTGCGGCCGCTCTACGATGCACTGTATGACTTAATGGGCTTTGATAAAGTCACCAAGCTGTTTGAAAAAGGCATTATCGAAGTCGCCCCGCTGGCCTTTATGCGTGGCAGAACCTTAAACAACAGCTTTATTATTCTGGACGAAGCACAAAACAGCTCGCCAGAACAAATGATGATGTTTCTAACCCGCATCGGCTTTGGCTCTAAGGCCGTTGTCACCGGGGACCCAACGCAAATCGATCTGCCCAAGCATCAAAAATCAGGCTTGAACGACGCACAAGAGGTACTCGTCGATATCAAAGGCATCGCCCTGCACCATTTCACCAGCGAAGACGTGGTTCGCCATCCGCTAGTGCAAAAAATCGTCAACGCCTACGCAAAGAAAACACAAGAACGTGAAGCGGCATCGGCAACACGCAAAAGATAGCATCTGGTTTTCTCAAAACCTAAGATCTGTAGACACAGAGAACACTAAGTTTAAAAGTAGAACACGGAGAAAACCTTTGGCGTAAATACGCCAATGCCATGCGCGTCGTCTTAGCGCATTATCAACTTAGCAATAAGCCATGGCACGCCCGCAATGACAAGCATTGAATCATCGTAGGGCGGGTGCAACCCGCGTATTTTTCAGCATCGCTCACGGGTTGCACCCGCCCTACAAAAAACATTTCACTTAAGTTGATAGGATGGGGTTTCACGCGCCACAAGACCATTCGATACTTACAAGTACTTAGCACGATCAGCCGCTAGCCCACCCTAATAACGCATTACCTTGGGCAAAATAGCGGAAATTAAGCATAAATTACAACAATTAGCTTGATACAAGCACAGCAAGACAATATGACAGGATGATTTGCTGTTAAATACAGAAGATCAAAGTTTCTTGTCAGCTTGTAGACAATCTGATCAATCCCCCCTCTCTGACCTTGCAAACCTTGATCCGAAGCAAAACGTCGCGTTCTCGGAATCAGCTTGAGTTGAGTAAAACTGCGCGCTCAAGAATATTTAAACAAAAACCTAATTTGGAGAATATTTCTAATGCAAAAGTTTAAGCAGCACCATGCCACCCCTCGCCAACTTTCACTAGCCGTTCTTGCCAGCCTAGCCCTGAGCTTGCCCGCTTGGGCCGACAACACAGCCTTGCCCAAAGCGGGGCAATACAATGCCAACAACAAGCTGTTTGAGCGCACCCTAGTCATTTCAGAAAATGGCCAGTTTTCGCTAGAAGTTCTAGGCAAGTCAGCCGAAACCAGTAGCCGTTCTGGATCAGGCGAAGGCAAACTCAAAGTTGTGAGTGATGGCTGGCATTTCAGTGAAGGTAATTGTCAGATGAACTTGAGCCCGGCCAAAGATGGCTTATTGATGCGGGTAGAGGGTTGCGCAGGCAAATGGGGCGATGTAATGTTCAATGGTCACTATCAATATAAAAGTGGCAATGGCAGCGCCACATCAATGCCTGCAGCCAGCGCCAAACATTTCCTCAATCCTGATTTAGCAAAAGCCCTCAATTGCCAAAGCGTGGAATTTAACGATGCTGGGGTGGCCAAATGGTTGGCACAGATGGCCAATTTGCCGCTAAATCAGGTTTGGGGCAAAGAACTAAAAGTAGCAGCGGGCTATACCTTCCAAGGCTTGCCGGTGCAATCTGCGATATTGTTTGAAAGTGAAACACCTTTTCTAGCCATGCTGGTAGACGCAGACAAGACGACGTTGACAGCCGCGGTCAAAAAATCCAAGCCGCAAAAAAATGGTGGCGTGGCCCGTTTGCGCAAAAATGGCGAGTTGTCGACAGAAGGTTTTGCAGGCAAGGGAGCCGAGGCTCTATACGTAAGTTGTGCCACCCGTAAAATCGTGTTGCCCGAAGGCTGATCTGAAATAATAAGCAACAGGATCAGCCGATTTCCGCTGTTCACAAATCCGAATCAAACCAGCATCGCCAAATATTTAAGCAACAACATTTACAAAGATCACTTATGAACCAACGTTTAGAAATCTGCCATCAAATAGAAAGCGCCGCCACCGGCCTACCTAGCACAGAACAATTCCAAGCTTGGGCGGAGGCCGCGCTGCTGCCTGATGTGGCCACAGCAGAAATCACATTCAGAATTGTCGACACAGAAGAAGGCCAGCAACTAAACCGCGATTACCGTGGCAAAGATTACGCCACCAATGTGCTGACTTTTACCTTTGATGAAGACATGCCCGATATTGCTGGCCTGCCGCTGCTTGGCGATATTGTGTTCTGTGCGCAGGTGGTAGAAAAAGAAGCGCTGGAGCAAAACATCAGCCTGATCGATCACTATGCCCATCTCACCATTCACGGCGTGCTGCACTTGCAAGGCTATGATCATCTTGAAGAAGATGAGGCCATCGCCATGGAAACGCTGGAAACCCAGCTATTGGCAAGCTTAGGCATTAGCGATCCATATTCGGAAGAGAAGTAAAGCTTACAAAGGGAGGCTTGTTTACCAAGCGAAAGTACACGCCTTCCCTTGCCAAAAGAGTGTACGCAAGAGCCTCACTACAACAATCCCAATATCACCAACACCGCTGTAACCCAAAAAGCACGATCTTCCGGTATCATTCGGGCATCTTTATCATTGGATCTTTACGCCACAATGGATGATTCCCCTTCGGTATCTCCGAACTCGAACTCCCCCAAGTCATCATGGCTTGAACGCTTGACCCACTTTTTATTACGAGAGCCTGAAGATCGAGGCCAGCTTGTAGAAATTCTCCACTCTGCTTTTGAGCGCCAGCTGCTGGATGCTGATGCCTTAGGTATGATCGAAGGCGTGCTCAATGTAGGTGATATGCAGGTGCGCGATGTGATGGTACCTCGCAGCCAAATGGACATCATCGATATCAATGATGCGCCCGCCAAATTTATTCCCTATGTGATCGAAACCGCCCACTCGCGCTTTCCTGTGGTCGATGGCAGCAAAGACAAAGTGCTTGGTGTGTTGCTAGCCAAAGACCTGCTGCGCTATTACGCCAGCGATGAGGAATTTGACGTGCGCGATATGCTGCGCCCTGCGGTGTATATCCCAGAAGCCAAACGCCTGAATGTGTTGCTTAAAGACTTCCGTAATAATCGTAATCATATGGCGATTGTGGTCGATGAATATGGCGGCGTAGCGGGCTTGGTGACGATTGAAGACGTGATGGAGCAAATTGTTGGCGATATCGAAGACGAATTCGATTACGACGAAGCCGAAGACAATATCATTCCAGATCGACGTGGCAATTGGCGCGTAAAAGGCCTCACCGAGATTGACGATTTAAACGAAGAAATCGGCTCCGTGTTCTCTGATCAAGAATTTGATACCGTGGCAGGCTTAATCACTCAGCACTTTGGCCATCTGCCAAAACGCGGCGAGATTGTGGCTTTCGACGGCTATCGCTTCCAGATCCTGCGCGCAGACAGCCGCCGGATTTATTCTGTATTGATAGAGAAATTAGCAGATACACCTGCTGAAGAATAAGACGTAGGGCGGGTAAAACCCGCGAGCCATGCTGAAAAATACGCGGGTTGCACCTGCCCTAAGGCACCATGTTTTACTCTCCTTGAAACCATATAGTAACTACACAAGTCTTTGTACTTGTTCCCCCCTTTGAAAAAGGGGGGCTAGGGGGGATTTAGAATTGCATATTTTGATCAAAAGGCACCAAACAAAGCTACACCAAAGCAAATCCCCCTCAATCCCCCTTTGATAAAGGGGGAAGCTATAGCACTGAAATGCCACCTAATGTGTGTAGATACTGATGCCTTGAAACACCCCCACCCCAAACAGGAACGCTCACAAGCCGTGTTGCAGATGCAAAAATTTAAACTCCTCCTGCCTCATCTCCTGCTAGCCCTGTTTGGCGCGATCAGTGTCTTTTCTTTTGCCCCGCTGTATTTACTCCCCCTCATGTGGTTGTCATTAGCCGCACTCACCTTTGCTATCCAAAAATCTCCTTCCCCTAAAGCAGCTGGGTGGCGTGGTTTTAGTTTTGGGTTGGGATTTTTTCTTGCCAATATCCATTGGATTTTTATCAGCCTAAATACCTTCGGCGGCATGCCTGCGCCTATGGCTGCGGCTGGGATTCTAGTGTTAGCCGCTTATATGGCGCTGTTTCCCGCATTGGCTGGCTGGCTAACACTAAAACTGCCCTGCCCTGATTCACTACGCGTTTTGCTCCTGCCCACAGTATTTATTCTGACGGAATGGCTACGTGGCTGGCTGTTTACAGGCTTCCCCTGGGCGAGCGTCGGCTATTCGCAAAGCCCGATGACGCCGCTTGCAGGCTACGCGCCCATCGGCGGCGTATATCTGATCGGCTGGCTGCTGTGCCTGAGTATTGCACTGATTGTCAGCAAGCCTAAGTGGCTGAAGGGCTGGGGCATTGTGGCAAGCATCTGGCTGGCTGGCTGGGGATTGAACCAGCTGGAATGGACAAAAAAGGTAGGCGCGCCGGTGCGGGTGAGCTTGGTACAAGGCAATATTTCGCAAGCGATCAAATGGGACAGTGCTTTTTACTTAGATAGCCTGAAAAGCTATTTGGAGCTAACGCAAAAAACACGCGGCCAATTGGTGATCTTGCCCGAAACGGCCATTCCTTCTTTTATCAGCGATGTACCAGATTGGTATCCACAAATGCTGCGTGATGCGGTAGCACCGCGCAAAGCAGATTTAATCCTTGGCATTCCGATTTTAGGCAAGCATGAGGCGGAGTATTACAACGCCGTCACGGTGATGTCTGACCCAGCATTACCGCTGTATAAAAAACAGCACCTCGTGCCCTTTGGCGAGTTTATTCCACTGCCGTGGCTATTTAACTGGATCTATCAGTTTATGGATATGCCACTCTCCGGCTTTAGCCGAGGCGCAGTGAAGCAAGCCCCGTTCTCTCTGGCTTCCGGCCAAATTGCCGCCAATATCTGCTACGAAGACGTGTTTGGCCGGGAGATCATCAACGCCCTGCCCGAAGCCACCATGCTGGTTAATCTATCCAACCTTGCATGGTTTGACGGCTCCTGGGCCGCAGCGCAACACGCTCAAATGAGCCAAACCCGAGCATTAGAAACCGGCCGCTATATGCTGCGGGCCACCAATACTGGGGTGACGGCGATTATTGATGAGAAGGGTCGGTTTAAAGGCGTCTTGCCGGAAAGAACAGCGGGCATTTTGGAAGGCACCGCGCAAAACCGCATAGGCATGCCGCCCTATGCTTGGGGAGGGGATTACCCGCTGCTGATTGCTTTGGGGGCCTTATTACTCGGATTGGGCTTGCTAAGGCGGCGCTAGACAGGCGCACTGATTGTCATCCTTATACGCATCAATTTAAGCTTTAAGCCAATGACGTTCGGTGCATTTTTTGTAGGGCGGGTGAAACCCGCCAGACTTTGGCGTGAAATGCTACAAAAGCGGCGGGTTTCACCCGCCCTACGAATAACCCGATCCCTGTAAACATGCGCCATGACAAAGGTCCTATTTGGCGCATATAGGCATAACGACGTTCGCGCCCACTCCTCGCTATCCCCTGGGCATAAAAACTTGCCCACCCTACACGGTTAAATCTTAGACGCTGCAATCAATAGCTGCGTTCCCGCCAGCCTGTCATGCAAAAACCGGCGTTCTTTATCCAGCAAGGCCCATAAAAAAGGCACAAAGAATAAGCCTGTTAACAGCCAAGCCACGATGCGTAAATCGGCATGGTGGCGAGCAAAGATCCAAAAGGGGGCGCAAGGCAGGGTACAAAGCACAACGACGGCAAAACGAATGCCTACTTCACGCCAGCCTAGCGGGCTGCCATCGTTTTTCACCACACAAATATGCCAAGTACGCATTGCCAGCGTTTGCCCGCCGCGCCAGCACCACGCGAAATACACAAAAGCCACCGACATCACCCAAGTAAAATGGAGCGCACTTGCCAAAAGATGATCAGGCAGTGCAGTCACAGGCAAGCCTGTTAGCAGTTGAAACACACCTTGAGACAAACCTCCCGCCAGCAAAACCACGGCAATCAAAAGCAAAAGCTCGTATAAAAAAGCGAACATGCGTCGCCACCAGCCGGCCGGCCCCTTTGTAATCTTCACGAAAAATCCTTGTGGTGCATGGTTATTTTTATGAGCCAAGATAAACCAACGCTCATATTTGAATAGATGTGTTTTTTTAAAACATACGAAACATTTAACTTACGCCAAACAATCCATAAGATTTCATACTATAAATATATTGCTTAGGCACACTCATAAAATGAGTTGATAGAACTAGAATCTATTTTCACACTTAATAAAAGCAAGATTGCGATACTAACAAAGTCAATAAGTTAATAACCAGAAGAACTTGCCATTTATACCGCAGTGCGGTAACTTTCTAGGGCAATATCCAGCCAACAATGCAGGCGGCACTCTACATAGTCAGCCTGCGCCGAAAGATCACCGCCAGCGGACACACACTGGTCGTCAAAACGGGTCACAAACCTGTTTATAGCGGCGGAAGATCCGGTAAATCATTTGCAAATGGATGGCCTTATACCGGCTCCATCCATTTATCTATCGTTCTGACCTAGGGAATACCCATGGAAATTTCGGGCGCAGAGATCATTACGCGCTGCTTGCAAGAAGAAGGGGTTGAATTTATTTTCGGCTACCCTGGCGGCGCAGTTTTATCTATTTACGATGCAATCTTCAAACAAGATTATTTTAAGCATGTGCTGGTTCGCCATGAACAAGCCGCCGTACATGCTGCCGATGCTTACTCCCGCTCTAGTAAAAAGGTGGGCGTAGCGCTGGTTACATCCGGCCCAGGTGCCACCAATGCGATTACCGGGATTGCCACCGCCTATATGGATTCGATTCCTATGGTGGTGTTTTCCGGCCAAGTTGCAACTGATGCGATTGGCCTAGATGCTTTCCAAGAAGTAGATATGGTTGGCTGCTCACGCCCAATCGTAAAACACAACTTCTTGGTAAAAGAC
Source organism: Iodobacter arcticus (assembly GCF_042664895.1). Taxonomy (NCBI): domain Bacteria; kingdom Pseudomonadati; phylum Pseudomonadota; class Betaproteobacteria; order Neisseriales; family Chitinibacteraceae; genus Iodobacter; species Iodobacter arcticus. Next base: position 33,946 of record NZ_JBHTBQ010000031.1, on the reverse strand, counting down.
ATTCGTGATCTAGCACCCACCATTAAAAAAGCCTTTCACCTCGCCACCACAGGCCGCCCTGGCCCCGTAGTGATCGATGTGCCTAAGGATATTGCAGCGAATAAAACTGAGTTTAACTACCCAGCATCGGTAGCGATTCGCAGCTACTCCCCACCTACCAAAGGGCATCCTGGCCAGATTAAAAAAGCGGCGCAGTTACTTGGTGAAGCCAAGCGCCCGTTTCTGTATGTGGGCGGTGGAGCCATCTTAAGCAACGCCAGTGCCGAGGTGACAGAGCTTGCTAAATTGCTCAATCTGCCATGCACGAACACCCTGATGGGCCTAGGTGCGCTAGATGGTACAGACCCGCACTTTGTTGGCATGCTAGGCATGCACGGCACATATGAAGCCAATATGGCCATGCAGTACAGCGATGTCATCATTGCGATTGGCGCACGCTTTGACGACCGCGTTATTTCCTCGCCAGAGCACTTCCTTTCGCAAACTAAAAAGATTGTGCATATCGATATCGACCCATCGTCGATTGCCAAGCGCGTAAAAGTCGATGTGCCTATCGTTGGCGATGTAAAACATGTATTGATCGACCTGATCGCCATCTTGAAAGAAACTGGTATCAAGCCACAGGCCGATGCTCTGGCCGCTTGGTGGAAGCAGATCGAAGAATGGCGCAAGCCGCAAAGCCTTTGGTACGAGCAATCTGATCTCGTCATCAAGCCGCAATTTGTGGTGCAAAAGCTGTGGGAAGTCACCGGTGGCGACGCCATCATTACTTCCGACGTGGGCCAGCACCAGATGTTTGCCGCACAATACTACCCATTTAAACGCCCACGTCAGTGGATTAACTCGGGTGGGCTGGGCACTATGGGCTTTGGCCTGCCTGCAGCGATGGGCGCTCAACTGGCGAACCCAGATGCGATCGTCGCTTGTATTACCGGCGAAGGCTCGATCCAGATGAATATCCAAGAGCTTTCAACCTGTAAGCAATACCATATTCCGACCAAGATTATTAATCTGAACAACCGCTATCTAGGCATGGTTCGTCAGTGGCAGCAGTTCTTTTACGGCAATCGCTATTCCGAGTCCTATATGGATGCGCTGCCTGACTTTGTAAAACTAGCCGAAGCCTATGGCCACGTTGGTATGAAAATCGAAAAACCTTCGGATGTAGAGCCTGCACTACGCGAAGCATTTAGCGACAAGCTAAAAGATCGCCTCGTGTTTATGGACTTTATTACTGACCGTGAAGTCAACGTTTTCCCTATGATTCAAAACGGGAAAGGCCTGAGCCAGATGGATTTACCACCGCATATGCGTGATATGCAATTGGTGCCCTTTGAAAATAACCGTGATTACGGCAATCTGTGCTGAGAGGAGATAAAAATGCGACATATTCTTTCAGTACTGATCGAAAACGAAGCAGGTGCACTATCCCGTGTGACTGGCTTGTTTTCAGCGCGTGGCTACAACATCGACTCGTTAACAGTGCAAACCACTGAAGACACAACGATGAGCCGGATGACCATCGTCACCCATGGCTCTGAAGACGTCATCGAACAAATCACCAAACAGCTCAACAAGCTGGTCGAAGTGGTGAAAGTGATCGACCTGAACGAGGCTGATCACATCGAGCGTGAACTGATGTTGATTAAAGTACGGGCAACCGGCAAGGAAAGAGACGAGATGAAGCGGATGGCGGATATTTTCCGTGGCCGCATTATCGACGTCACAGAAAAAGCCTATACCGTAGAGCTAACCGGAACAGGCGAAAAGCTGGATGCCTTTATCAAGGCACTTGATCCAGCCGCCATTCTGGAAACCGTACGCACCGGCGCCTCTGGCATCGGTCGCGGCGAGCGTATTTTAAAAGTTTAATTGAGTGTGGCCGTTGCCATTCTCAGATCAAAATCAAACACCTAGACAGGAATTCAGCCATGAAAGTTTTTTACGATAAAGACTGTGATCTTTCCATCATCAAATCCAAAAAAGTAGCCATCATCGGTTACGGCTCGCAAGGCCATGCCCACGCTTGCAACTTGCAAGAATCTGGCGTTGATATCGTGGTTGGCCTACGTAAAGGCTCGGCAACTGTTGCTAAAGCTGAAGCACATGGCTTAAAAGTAACTGACGTAGCGACTGCTGTTGCCTCTGCCGATGTAGTGATGATTCTGACCCCCGATGAATTCCAGTCAAAATTATACAAAGACGAAATCGAGCCGAACATCAAGCAAGGTGCAACATTGGCTTTTGCTCACGGTTTTGCGATTCATTACAACCAAGTTGTGCCACGCAAAGACCTTGACGTGATCATGATCGCGCCAAAAGCACCGGGCCATACTGTACGTTCCGAATTCGTTCGTGGCGGCGGCGTACCTGATTTGATCGCTATTTACCAAGACGCATCGGGCAAAGCCCGCGATATCGCGATGTCTTACGCTTCAGGCGTGGGTGGCGGTCGCACAGGGATTATCGAAACCACATTCAAAGACGAAACCGAAACCGATTTATTTGGTGAGCAAGCGGTATTGTGTGGCGGTGCGGTTGAGCTGGTTAAAATGGGTTTTGAAACACTGGTTGAAGCTGGCTACGAGCCAGAAATGGCTTACTTCGAGTGCTTGCACGAGCTGAAATTGATCGTTGATCTGATGTTCGAAGGCGGTATCGCCAATATGAACTACTCGATCTCGAACAACGCAGAATACGGCGAATACGTGACTGGCCCTAAGGTCATCAACGAAGAATCCCGCAAAGCCATGCGCCAAGCACTGAAAGACATTCAAAACGGCGAATACGCGAAGAAATTCATCGTTGAAGGTGCAACCAACTACCCATCCATGACCGCTTACCGCCGCAATAACGCAGCGCACGGCATTGAAGTAGTCGGTAACAAACTGCGCGCCATGATGCCTTGGATTCAAGCGAACAAGATTGTTGACCAAACCAAGAACTAATTGGCCTTGATTTAAGACGCAAAAGCCAGCTTTCGAGCTGGCTTTTTTTTGGAACAATGATGCCCACACTTGAAACCCCTCGCCTCACCCTCAGCCCCTTTAGCTTTGACGACGCGCCAGCAGTGCAAAAGCTCGCTGGTGACTTTACCATTGCCGATACCACCGCCACCATTCCTCACCCCTACCCCGATGGCGCCGCCGAAAGCTGGATCGCATCCTCCGCCAGCCTGTGGCTGGTACAACAAACGCTAGCCCTCGCCATACGCCGCAAAGAAGATAGAGCCTTGCTAGGTGCCATCAGCCTATTTGCCATCCTGCCCGAGCACCGAGCCGAGCTAGGCTACTGGATAGGCAGACCCTTCTGGGGCAAGGGCTATGCCAGCGAGGCGGGTCACGCAATCCTAGAATTTGGCTTTACCGAGCTAAAACTCACACGCATCCACGCCGAACACCTCGCCAGAAACCCGGCATCCGGACGTGTTATGGAAAAACTAGGATTTACGCAGGAAGGTGTATTACGGCAACACGCGATTAAATGGGGCAAGCCAGAAGATAAGGTTTGCAGAGGGATTTTAAGGGGGGAGTGGCAGAAAATAAATCAAACAGTGCGATAACTTAGGCATTTTTATCAACAAAGTACTCCATAACGATGATATCGCTGGACTGATAAGACTCTACTCCAGTCCAAGCGGCTTACTAAAAAATATAGAAATAGTAATTATTTTTCAAATTAAAGCCAGAATAAATAAAGCAGAGGAATACACTTTATATTATTCGCAAGATACTTAAACTAAAAAAATACCCATAAATTAACGGGTATACCAGCGTAAAAATATCGAAATCACAACTGATGTAATGGCACCAGTCATCATAGTCAATTTCACCCCCTGAAAGTCTGTAATCCAGAAGCCACAAACCACAGCAAATATACTTCCAGCAAAACCAAGGGCAAGCACATAGATAATTACCTTAACTTTGCGTAAACGGGTTGCCAGTATGCCCGTAAGAAGAGCTGGTAATCCCCCCAGAAAATAAAACATCATCAATATGCCCAAATAGACATAAGCTATAGAAGTAGCCTCCTCCCGTGGCAGAGATGATCCTCCAAAACCGGTCCCATCAAATATTTTATGAACATTCATTATAAATAGAAAAACAACCCCACCCAACGGAGGAGCAAATAATAAAAACCACAGCCATTCCAGTTTCAAAACTTTTTTTGGCTTTTCTAAGCAATCAGTACTCATGACAAAACCCTAGTTAAAATAAATCAATAACTTAAAATTTACGGACATATTAATTCAACAATTCCCCACATGTTTCACCCATAAAGCGGACCACTTAACCACACCATGCGCATTCGGTCGTGTTTAGCCAGCCCCAAGCGCTGAGCTGAGGGTCAAGCCAGCTAATAATCTCTTCACTCGCGGTGTACTGCTCAATGAGTGCAGGGGCAAGCCACAAAAGTGGCTCATGATGAAATACACGATTCCTAAGATCTCGAGCTTGGTTAAGTGCGGACGAAATAGTGTGACGCTGACGGATCGACTTTGGGCAACAAGGAAACACCAAACGCAAATCTTTCCAGAGGATAGCTTGAAATGTCGTATTAAATAATGAGGTCCAAAAACCAAACGTTAATTCAGCGACGATTTTATCGGCAGAAAGCACGTCCTTCTTTCTAGCTAATTTAGCCTTTGTATTCGCAATTTCTTTATTCTGCCAATTAAACTCCGCAGCTCCAAGCCAAGCTTCCCACCAATCAATACGACCATAGTGCTTGCTTAATCGGGTATTGATGCCATTTCTTAGCGCAATCTCAAGCACATTCAGCATAGGTATCATCGCCTCGGCTAAAAGTAAATTATGGGCATAAGCTTCAGCGGCTTTATCAGCATCTTGACCAAAAAATCGGTAATATCGGCCCAATCTTGCCGCTGAGAAATGACGCTCTAATTCACTCCAGTTCATCGCTTATCATCTTGTGATGTTTGAATAATTAGCTATCTCAATGATATACTACGCATGCAGCCCTAGGCTAAGTCCTCTTCCAGCCACCATACTGGTAATGACACTAGGTTAGTTCTGACCACCATCCGTGGTGGTCACCTAATACAAGACAAACCCGCCATCGAGGCGGGTTTGTTATTTCTAGTGCAAGCATCAATCTCCCATCTTCTCCCCCATCTGCACCGCTTTTTCTGCAGCCCAATCGGCATTGAGCTGGCAAGTGCCTTCAGGGAACAGCATCACTACGGTGGAGCCAAGCAGGAAGCGGCCCATTTCTTCGCCTTTTTTCAGCTGGATATCCTGGCCAGCATAATCCCATTTTCTGACGGTCTTGCTTCTTGGCGGATTAACAATGCCATGCCAAACCGTCGCCATGCTGCCGACGATGGTCGCCCCTACCAGTACCAAGGCGAAGGGGCCAAAGTCAGATTCAAACATGCAGACCACGCGCTCATTGCGGGCGAATAAGCCATCTACGCCACGGGCGGTCACTGGGTTTACCGAGAACAACTCACCCGGCACGTAAATCATTTGCGTCAGTCGGCCATCACAAGGCATGTGGATGCGGTGGTAATCACGCGGGCTAAGGTAGATATTGGCAAAGCTGCCATTGATAAAGGGCTTAGCCAACGCACTATCGCCACCAAGCAGCGCCGTTGCACTAAATTCCTTACCCTTGGCTTGGAAAATTTGCTCTAGTTTAATCGGCCCAAGCTGGCTTATTTTGCCATCTACCGGGCAGACAAAACGCGCGGCGTGAATAGGGCGTGCACCGGGCTTTAAAGCACGGGTAAAGAATTCATTAAAGGTGGCAAATGCGGCAGGATCGGCATCTGCGGCTTCGCTCATATTGACTTTATATTTGCCAATAAACCAACGAATTACCCACTGGCTAAGACCCCCCGCTTTTAAATTTGCACCTGCCCCAGCCAAAGCCGTGAGTGCAAGTTTAGGTAGGACGTGTTGCAATAGAACGAACAGGCGCTCTGACACAGGCGTATCCCCAGCATAAATCAAAGCGCAGATTATACACGGCGCATGAACTATCGACCCGCTACTGTGTCAGCTACAATTCAAACTCAATATGTCTCAAGGCTGGATTTATGCAAGCTAAACGCCCGATCAACTTCCGCCGTCAGGGCATCTATTTGCTGCCCAATCTATTCACCCTTGCCGCGCTATTTGCTGGCTTTTACGCCATTGTGCAGGCGATGAATAAGAATTTTGATCAGGCCGCAGTCGCTATTTTTATTGCTATGGTGCTCGATGGCTTGGATGGACGAGTTGCCCGCCTAACCCATACGCAATCTGAATTTGGTGCGCAGTTTGATTCGCTGTCCGATATGGTGAGCTTTGGTGTGGCACCGGCACTGGTCGCCTATGAATGGATGTTGCGCGATTTTGGCAAGCTAGGTTGGATCACCGCATTTATCTATTGTGCAGGCGCAGCAATGAGGCTGGCGCGCTTTAATGCCAATATTGAAGTGGTTGATAAGCGCTGGTTTCAAGGCCTGCCATCGCCTGCTGCTGCGGCCATGGTGGCGGGCTTGGTGTGGATTAGCCATGAATATGCAGAAGAGCTGACCCCCATCAGCGGCGCACTGCCCTATCTGGCTTTGGTCTTCACCCTGTTCGCAGGGCTATCCATGGTTTCTAATGTGCGCTTCTGGAGCTTTAAAGAGCTGCATATGCGCAAAACTGTGCCCTTCTTTGCCCTGCTCATTACCACACTGATTTTATTGGTGATCGTTGCTAAGCCACCACTCATGCTGTTTTGCGTGTTTATTGGCTACGGCATCTCGGGTTATGTGTATTGGCTTTATCGCTGGATTAAGCCACTAAAGCCTGCAGATTCAACAGATACTCTTCCTGAGGCATAACGATCAACGCTTAGATGAAAGCCGATGCCCACGCCTATAGGCATCAAGCTAAGATCTTATGCCACAAACCGTAGAGAGCAATAAGTCTGAGACTTTATCCAGACGCATTGCGCCGCGCGTTCCCCTGCCACCATGCGGCGTAATAAAGCCAAGCAAAAAACGCTTGGCTTTATTAACGCCCTACTTAATAGCAACTCACACTCTTCGTGCTGCCCGCGTGGGCATTAAAACTTGCCCACCCTACACCGCCGCACTCAACAATTAGACATTAAGTCTAATTTTCAACAATAAACCACATATTTTTCGCTAAAAACAAATAACACCCACAAATTATTTGACACATTGTCGCACCATGGCTAACCTTAAGTACATAAACCTTGAGGAGATAGCCGTGGAATTAGACATTGAACGTCTAATCGCTGATTTTGGTGGACCAAGCGTATTAAGTGAGGCGCTCAATAATCTGTTTCCGGATGAGGTCATCTCACGCGCTGCCATCTACAAATGGCGTGAACGCGGCAGTATTCCGCTCAGTGCCACCAATAAGCTGGCGCAACTGGCGGCTCATCAAGGCAAAAGCTTCAATATTCAGTATTACTTTTCAGCTACAGCACCCACATCTGAGAGAACTGGCATGAGCGATCGTTTGTATATTTTCGACACCACCTTGCGCGACGGCGAGCAGTCCCCCGGCGCTTCGATGACTAAAGAAGAGAAAATCCGCATTGCCCGCCAGCTAGAAAAACTCGGCGTAGACATTATCGAAGCAGGCTTTGCCGCAGCCAGCCCCGGCGATGCAGACGCCATCAAGGCCATTGCCAGCATTATCGAGCACTCCACCGTCTGTTCTTTGGCACGCGCAAATGAAAAAGATGTGCGTGCCGCAGGTGAAGCCATCAAGCCCGCCAAACATGGACGGATCCATACTTTTATTGCGACCAGCCCCATTCATATGGAGCACAAATTGCGCATGACACCCGATCAGGTGGTCGATGCCGCAGTAAAGGCCGTCAAAATTGCTCTGGAATACACTGATGATGTGGAGTTCTCAGCCGAAGACGCCGTGCGCTCGGACATGGATTTCTTAATCCGTATTTTTGACGCGGTGATTCAGGCCGGTGCAAAAACCATCAATGTGCCAGATACCGTGGGCTACAGCATTCCATCAGTATGGGCGGAGCGAATGCGTGAATTGATTGCCCGCGTACCGAATTCCAATAAGGTGATTTGGTCGACTCACTGCCATAACGATTTGGGCATGGCGGTGGCGAACTCTTTGGCAGCAGTGCAAGCCGGTGCGCGCCAAGTTGAATGCACCATCAACGGCCTTGGCGAGCGAGCGGGTAACGCCAGCTTAGAAGAAGTAGTGATGGCGGTGCGCACACGTAAAGATTTGTTTAATTTAGAAACCGGCATTGATCCGGTGCAAATTGTGCCGACCTCTAAGCTGGTTTCCACCATTACCGGCTACCCAGTGCAGCCCAATAAAGCGATTGTGGGCGCGAATGCCTTTGCTCACGAATCCGGCATCCACCAAGATGGCATGCTTAAAAACCGCGAAACCTATGAAATCATGAGTGCGGAATCGGTAGGCTGGAGCACCAATCGCCTGACTTTGGGCAAATTGTCTGGCCGCAATGCGTTCAAAACCAAACTGCACGAATTGGGCATCGATTTATCCAGCGAAGAAGCACTCAATGCCGCCTTTGCCCGCTTTAAAGAATTGGCCGATCGTAAGCGCGAAATTTTTGATGAAGACTTACATGCGCTGGTTTCTGACGAAATGGTCGTCATTGAGCAAGAGCACTTTAAACTCACTTCCTTAAAAGTGGTTTCAGAAACAGGTGAAATGCCATCCGCACATATAGTAATGAGCGAAGACGGCACAGAAAAAAGCGCAGAATCGAGCGGCTCCGGCCCTGTGGATGCGGTATTCAAAGCCATCGAAATCATGGCCAATAGCGGTGCAGAGTTACAGCTTTATTCGGTGAATGCGATTACCCAAGGTACGGATAGCCAAGGTGAAGTGACCGTGCGTTTAGAAAAACTGGGACGCATCGTCAACGGACAAGGTGCAGACACCGACATTATCGCCGCCAGCGCCAAAGCGTATATCTCGGCGCTGAATAAGCTGCACAACAAAGAAACGCGTATTAACGCACAAGGCCCCGTTTAATACTGCGCAAAACGCTGACTTAAAAAGAATTCAATACAAAACCGAGATACGGCAGGCCAATCAGCCCAGCCGTCAGGGACGCTTCACTCAAGCCATCCCTAATCTGCTACAGCAGGGCCACGAGTCTTGTGATGGGCAGACACTCAAAACAAAAGGCCAGAAACCAGAGCTAAAGTTAAGCCTCTGGTTTTTGGCCTTTGTGTATTTATGCCGTGGCATTGCCCAATGAAGGGCGCGTTAGCCACGCAAAGGCAACAAAGCCAGCAAAACACAAAGTAGCTAGAGCGACTTCTACTCCCGCCAAGATTTGCGACAAGCCCTGATCTCCCCAAGCCCGCATCACGCCTTCTACAAACCAGATCAGGATATACATCGATCCCCATTGATAAGTATAGCGACGGCCTTTTAAAACCCCCATCCACATTGGCAATAAAAGCACCGCCTTTAAAGCCAGCCAAGAGCCGCCCTCTTTCGCTGGTGCAAGCCATAGCTCCCAAGAGATACACAGCGCAATCAGCGCCACAAGACTAGCTACAGATAGCCAATGCGAAAACGTAATTAAACGCTGATTTTTCATTCTGCTGCCGCCAGTCTTAATGCAATATTTGCCAGCCGTTTACCTTGAGCAATGCACAGCTGTTTTTCTTCTGCAGACAAAGGTTGATTAGATTCGCTCCCCGCCACATGACTAGGGCCATAGGGCGTACCGCCACTGCTGGTACTGCTCAGCATGGTTTCAGAATACGGCGTACCCACAATCAACATGCCGTGGTGAAGCAGCGGCAACATCATGGTCAGCAAGGTAGATTCATTGCCGCCGTGCATTGAGCCGGTACTGGTAAACACACAAGCTGGCTTGCCGATTAAAGAGCCTTTCAACCAATCACCTACCGTGCCATCCCAAAAATACTTCATGGGCGCGGCCATATTACCAAAACGAGTAGGGCTGCCCAGCGCCACGGCAATACATTCTTGCAAGTCCACAAGCTCCGCATAAGGCGCTCCAGCATCTGGCACACTGGCTTCGATCGCCTCGCAAACCGTGGAAATACGCGGCACGGTGCGTAAGCGGGCTGTCGCGCCCTCCGATTCAATACCGCGGGCAATCAGCTGCGCCATCTGGCGTGTAGCACCATGTGTGCTGTAATAAAGAACAAGGATCTCTGGCATGACAATTCCAAAATAGTGGGGCTGCGGTATTATAAAGCTCATCCTTCATTTAATCGCACAACCGTGACTCTTAGATCTCTATTTAACCTCGGTGTTTTGCAACGTCTGTTTGGCTTTTGCCGTTTTGTGGGCCGCAGGCTACTGGCAGATCGCTGCTTGCAAACGGCTGGCAGCCTGACGTACACCACGCTGCTGGCACTGATCCCCCTATTGACGATTGCGCTCTCGCTATTTTCTGCTTTCCCCATGTTTGGCGACTACAGCAGCAAATTTAAGATTTTCTTGCTGACTAATTTAGTGCCAGATGCATCGGGCAAAGTCATTAGCGTATATATGCGGCAATTTTCAGACAATGCGGAGCGCCTTACCGCGATGGGGATGATTGGCCTCTTGGTGACGGCGCTACTGCTGATTTTTACGATTGAAAAAACATTTAACGAAGTATGGGGAATCAAACGCCCCAGAAAACTCCTGCAAAGAACGATTATTTATTGGGCAGCACTCACCTTGGGGCCCTTGATTATCGGCATCAGTATTTCGCTCACCTCTTGGCTCTACGCCCAAACGGGCTTGCATAGCGATGCCAGCCTGCTCAACCTGATGCTGCTCAAGCTTGGCCCCATGCTCTTGATGCTGGGCTCGCTCACCCTGCTTTATCTGGCCGTCCCCAATTGCTATGTACCGCGCAGCCATGCCCTGATCTCTGCTCTTGTTGTGGCTGCCGCTTTAGAGCTGATGAAACGTGGATTTGGCCTGTATATCCAGCAATTTGGTACGTTCAAGCTGATTTACGGCGCATTCGCCAGCTTCCCCATCTTTTTGATGTGGCTATATGTAAGCTGGGTGATTATTTTAGGCGGAGCGGTGCTTTCTGCCTGCCTTTCCTACTGGCATGCCTCGGCGTGGCGCTGGGAAGGGAATCAAGGCACCCGCCTTGAACAAGCCATTCGCCTGCTACTGGTTCTAGCCGAAGCGCATAGCCGGGGCGAAATACTGCATATCGATAAACTTCGGCGTAAAACACAGCTAGGTTTAGACGCCAGCTACTCTTTACTCGAAGAAATGGCGCTAAAAAACTGGGTGGAATCAACTCGCGACGGCGAATGGATATTAGCAGTAGGCCTGCAACGCATCACATTGCGTGATGTATTTGAAACCATGGTCACGCCCCTCTCCGCCAGGTTGGAAGCAGGCTTAAGTACCATCCATGAAGAGCTAAAAGGTGTATTAGAAATGACGCTGGCGGAATATGCGGAGAAAAAAGCAGAAACAATATTGTCTTGATTAAAAATAATTGAGGGCGGGTAAATCCCGCCCTCAAATCACACAGGACTACAGCCTGCGTCCAAAGCTGCAATAATCGTTTCTCTACTCAGCTCGCCCATATAAGACTCGCCAAGGCAGCGCATCAGCACAAATTTTATTTTGCCCGCGTCTACTTTTTTATCTTGTGCCATTAAATCTAAATAGCGATCATTGCCTAACACGGGCGCTTTAACCGGCAGGCCTGCTTTTTGAAGCAGAGATTCAATCCGGGCAATATCGTCATCGCTGATCTGATCCAGCTCGCGCGATGCATAAGCCGCCAGCATCATTCCCGCAGCAACCGCCTCACCATGCAGCCAAGCACCGTAGCCAAGGCCTGATTCAATCGCATGGCCAAAAGTGTGGCCTAGATTTAATAGTGCACGCTGGCCCTGCTCTTTTTCATCCCCGGCCACAATGCGTGCTTTGTTTTGGCAGCAGCGCTCAATAGCATAGGCAAGCACTTCGGTTTCACGCGCCATCAGACGCTCGATATTCGCTTCCAGCCATTCAAAGAAAGCCAGATCATCAATCAAACCATATTTAATCACCTCTGCCATGCCTGCAGATAACTCACGCAAGGGCAGGGTATCTAGCGTTGCCAGATCAGCCAAAACTAATTTAGGCTGATAAAACGCACCGATCATGTTTTTGCCTAGGGGATGATTAATCCCCGTTTTACCACCGACCGATGAATCAACTTGCGCCAGTAAAGTCGTCGGGATCTGAATAAAGGGCACGCCACGCTGATATACCGCAGCGGCAAAACCGGTCATATCGCCAATCACACCGCCACCCAAGGCAATCAGCGTGGTTTTACGCTCACAGCGCTCGGTAAGCAGTGCATCAAAGATTTGGTTGAGTGTTTCGGAGGTTTTATATACTTCGCCATCAGGCAAGATAATGCTGTGGCATTGAATATCTGCTGCTTCTAAAGCCTCTTGCAGCGATTTCAAATAGAGCGGAGCGACCGTTGTATTACTGACAATCACCACCCGTAGCTGAAGCAATAAAGGCTTAATCAGCTCAACCTGGGTCAATAAATCACGGGCAATATGGATATCGTAAGGGGCGTGGGCAAGGTCTAGTTTAACGGTTTGCATGGCGCTCCAGCTTTTGTCGGGTGGGCAAGCATGCCCACGCGTTTCTATGCCTGCGCGGGCATCATTAAATTTATCTTGTACAAGTCGTTATCAATCCGCGTGCAACTCTAGCTCTTTCATTAATAGTTGCAACAGCGAATGGACTGTCTGCCGACTAGTATCGATGACCAAATCGGCCACTTCGCAATAAAGAGGATCGCGAATCTCGTAGAATTCCTGCAATCGCTGCTTAGGATTTTCGGTTTGCAATAGCGGGCGATTTTTATCATGGCAGGTACGTAAATACAGCTCATCCACGCTGGCGCGCAGATAAATCACAAAGCCTTCACGTCGTAATATCGCGCGATTAGCAGGATTTAACACTGCCCCACCACCTGTTGCCAGCACAATATTCTTTTGCGCGGAAAGCTCTTTAATCATAGCCACTTCACGGCGACGAAACCCTGCCTCACCTTCTACCTCAAAGATGATAGGAATCTTCGCGCCAGTGCGTGATTCGATCTCGTGATCCGTATCATAGAAAACCTTACCGCTGACTTTAGCAAGCGCTCGTCCCACGGTGGTTTTGCCGGCACCCATCATGCCGACCAGAAAAAAATTGCCTGGCAGTTTCATGGCTAGCGGCCTGTCGGGCTTAAGCATTCGTTACAAGGGGAAGTCCAGTCTGAAACAGATTTCATGTTTTTTTGAGGCGACTAAGTAGTTATCTATCAAATGATCAACGTGAAATTTGGCCAAATCCGGCTTTCCCGTAGCAGAACAGCCTTAAACAAAGTAAGGCCGCCCACATTGTAGCGGAAAGCAGAGCGGGGCGCGATTTGCGCCCCGCTTTTCTGACTATAAATTATCTAAATTAGCGTAGTGACAAGTCAGATTGAATGACTTTAGGTGAAATAAAAATCAACAGCTCACGACGGATATCTTTTTCTAAGGTGTTTTTAAACAAATGCCCCAGATAAGGAATATCGCCAAGCAAAGGTACTTTAGTAATATCCGAGCCCGCTTCTTGAGTATAAATACCACCAATCACCACCGTGCCGCCATTTTCAACCAAAACAGTTGTATTAATCTGCTTAGTGTTGATCGATGGAATACCCAGAGTGACCGTACCGCGGCTATCTTTAGTCACATTCAGCTTCATGATGACATTGCCATCAGGCGTAATCTGCGGTGTTACCTTTAATGACAGTGTCGCCTTCTTAAAGGAAATGGTTGTTGCACCATTTTGTGAGCTTTCTTGATAAGGAATCTCTTCCCCGCTTTCAATAGAAGCTTCTACTTGGTCAGCAGTAACTAGACGCGGGCTAGAGATAATCTTACCTTTATTGTCCGCAGCCAAAGCACTGATTTCTAAACCCAGCAACCAATTAGCATTAGCCGCAATCAAAGCAAACGTGCCTGGCGCACCCACGCCCGAGCCAATCGCTGGCAAGTTCACATTATTGCCCATCGTTAGAATATTATTCACGGGCGTTGTTGCGGTTGTTCCTGCCGTAGTGCTTGGAATAACACCAATGCCTTTACCTGCATTATCCAAATTATTGCCCAAGCCTAAATCCGTATTGCCTAAATGACCTCTAGAGCCCCAACCCAGCTTCATACCCAGCTCACGGCTAAAACCATCATTGGCTTCAACAATACGCGCTTCAATTTGTACTTGTCGAACAGCCACATCGATCTTGCCGATCACAGCACGAATTTGCTCTAATTTGCTGGAGATATCCTGTACAAACAGAGTATTGGTTCGGGCATCAATCACAATGCTGCCGCGTTTAGATAGCATCTGCTGCTTATCATCAGTCAGCATTTTCTTTAAGTCTTCAGCCTTTTGATAGCGTAATTGAAACGCTTCAGTACGCGTAGGCTCTAGCTCATCGATTTGCTTTCTGGATTCCAACTCTTGCTTTTCCTTGCTGGCCAACTCTTCACGCGGGGCCACCCAAAGCACGCTACCATTTTTGCGCTGATCCAAGCCCTTCGCTTGCAAAATCATATCCAGCGCCTGATCCCAAGGCACGTCTTTCAGCCGCAAGGTTAAATTGCCGGTCACTGTATCGCTAGTAATGATATTCAGGCCGGTAAATTCAGCAATCACTTGTAAAACAGTGCGAATTTCAACGTTCTGAAAATTCAGAGAGAGCTTCTCACCTTTAAATGCAGGCTTAATTCCCGCTAGCTTATTACGCTCATCATTGACTTCACGTACTTCAATAATAAAGCGATTTTCAGTTTGATAAGCCGAGTATTCCCAGTTGCCTTTGGGCTCGATAATCATTTTGGTTGTTTCGCCTTGGGTATATGAATCAACCTTTTGAATTGGCGTACCAAAATCGCTGACATCCATCCGGCGCTCTAGCTTTTTAGGCAGAGCCGCTTTATTAAAATCAACCAAGAGCATTTTGCCCTGCTGGCGAATATCAATTCCTACATTAGGGCTTGAAAGATCAATCACCACCTTGCCTTCGCCATCCTTACCTCGGCGAAAGTCAATGTTTTCAATGCTATCGCGCTTGTTTTTGCTGCTGGCTTCCGGTGCTTTATTTTCGCCAAAATGCGTATTGCGCGCTTGAGCCGTCACCGCACTGCTGGTGCCATCCACGGTAATATAAAAATCATTACCTTCTGTTCTGGTTTGATAAGCCGCTTGCTTTTGCATATTCAAAACAACGCGAGTGCGGCCTGAGCCTTCAGCCAGACTAATCAGCCTGAGTGCAGCGCCATTGACCTGCACCGAGCTTTTACCTGCCTGATTCGTTGTATCAGCAAAATCAAAAGCAACGCGTGGCGGCGTATTAACAGAAAAGCTGGTAGGAACCGGAGCCGGGCCTGCAAAACTCAGACGAATTATCTGTTTATCTGCCGAGATATTACTAATATCCACCGCCGTAATACTACTGGCCGCAGATGAGGCAAAACTAGCCAAACACAAGATGGCTGGCATGATGACAT
This sequence comes from Iodobacter arcticus, assembly GCF_042664895.1. Classification (NCBI taxonomy): domain Bacteria; kingdom Pseudomonadati; phylum Pseudomonadota; class Betaproteobacteria; order Neisseriales; family Chitinibacteraceae; genus Iodobacter; species Iodobacter arcticus. Next base: position 18,405 of record NZ_JBHTBQ010000031.1, on the reverse strand, counting down.
TGAGTATTTTCATTTTTTTTGCTCCGCTTCATCAAGGGATAAACTGGTAGTGCGCTCTACCCAATCGCCCCCGCTATCCTCAACAATTTCTTTTAATTGAACTTCGGTATCCTTCACCGCAGTCACCATGCCAAAGTTTTGTCCCATATAACTACCAATCTTCACCCGATATAAATTGCCATCAGGTGCATGGATCAAGCCATTCATCGTTTTGCCCTGAGTAAGCGTTCCCACCATACGCAGCTTTTCTAAATCATAATTTTCCAAAATTTCTTTAGCACGGTTGGTATTCGGGGCAAGCCCGCCTCCCGAACCTTTTTTAGCTAATTCCATTTTAGCGGCGCGAAATGGGTCGCTTAAATCAAAGGCTTTATATTCAAAAGAAACATAGGGCTTAGCTTCGGGCAATGCTTCAACTTTACCGCGCAAGCCTTCGCTACTTTCTTTCATCCAATTTTTTAAATCGCTATTTTCCTCACCAAAACAAGCGGTTAAGGAGAATGTAGCAATACTAATAAGCAGAGTTAGCTTGATTGAGCCAGGCCGGATTTTCATTTCTGTTTCTTCTTAGCGTCAAGAGCAGCTTGATGCATAGCTTGTAATTCAGCCTCATCAAGCGAGCGATACGTTTTAGCAACCGCCTGCATAGAAAGTACGTCAGGGTCTTTAGTTGTGGCTAGCTGAAGATTACTCAAAGTAACAATACGGGAGAGTTGAGCCACATCGCTCACAAATGCAGCTAAATCGTGATAGCTGCCAGAGATGCGAATATCAATCGGTAGCTCAGCAAATTCAGATGTTTTAACTTCTGTACCGGGCTTAAATAGCTCAAAAAACAAGCCCCGGCCAACACCTGCCTGATTAATCTCGGTAAGCAAGGATTCCATTTCAGATTTATTCGGTAGTTGCCGCAGCAAAGCACCAAAAGACTGTTGGATTTCTTGCAATTGCTGGCGATAGGCCTCTAAATTAACGGCCTTGCTTTTCTTCTCAATAAAATCTTGCTTTAGCTGCTCTTCTTTAGCGCGCCCGGCATCAAGCTCTTCCATCTGGCTGCCCCAAACATAAAAGTAGCCACCAAACGTCAGCAGGAAAAACACCAAGACAATTAAGCCAATCTGGGCAGGCATGGGCCAATTGCCCACATCTTTAGGATCTAAATTACGAAGTTCGTCGAGTGTCATTTTAGCCACCCTGCTGTTTACGTTTTGCAGGCCCTGATGCATTGGCCGTGTCTTCTGAAGCTCGAGTCACTTTAACGTTCAGCATAAATTCTGATAGTTTTTGATTACCCACCTGAGCCGCCTTTACCTCAATGAGTACTGGCTGCTCAAAGATTTCTGAATCGTTCAAATTACGCATCAAAGTAGAAACGCGTGCATTAGATTGTGCATAACCAATTAAGGTAAGCTGATCATTCAGCGCTTTGGCCTCTTTCAAATAAACCCCTTCTGGGGTTTGCCGCACCAGCTGATCCATGGCAAGTACGGTTTCTGAGCGGCCTGACTGCAAGCGTTCAACAATTTTTTTACGATCTAATAAAGATTGTTTTTCTGCTTTTAATTTCTCAATTTCAGAAATCTCGCGATCTAATTTGATATTTTCATCAGTTAAAAATTGATTGCGCTCATTTTGTATTTCGATACGCGCACTATAGAAAAGATAGCCCATAACAATCACGGCGATGGCAGCCAAGCATGTCATACCCAGTAAAACAAAGTAGCGACTCTGGCGCGCAGCACGTTTTTGCTCGCGGTGGGGGAGCAGGTTAATCCGAATCATGAAGGGTCAAACCTCCGCATCGCCAATCCGCAGGCAATTAAAAGAGAAGGCGCATCAAGCTGTACCTGCTTGCCACGTACTTTGCCAGTAGCCATACCTTGAAATGGATTAGCGCGCATTGCACTACTCACATTGGTACGGCTGGAAACAGCATCATCCAAGCCATAAATAGCGCTACAACCACCAGCAAGCAAAATATGGTCGACGGCATTGTAGTTACTAGAGGTATAGAAAAACTGCAAAGAGCGCGAGATTTCTAAAGCCAGCGTATCAATAAAAGGCTGCAAGACTTCCGGCTCATAGTTTTCCGGGAGGCCACCGTGCTTTTTAGCCTGCTCTGCTTCATCGCTCGACATATTGAATTTGCGCTGAATTTCCTGCGTAAGCTGATTGCCCGCATACGCCTGATCGCGACTATAAATTGATTGCCCATCTTTAAAGATGTTCATATGCATGGCTGTTGCGCCAATGTCCACCACGGCCACAATCTGGTTCTCACCATTATTGGGCAATTGTGGCTGCATCAGCTCAAACGCAGCTTGCGTGGCATAGGACTCCACATCGAGTACTACAGCACGTAAACCGGCCGCTTCGATTGCAGCAACCCGCTCATCAACCTTCTCTTTTTTGGCCGCTGCAATCAGTACTTCTTCTTCATCAGGCGCGATAGGAGATACACCTAGCACCTGAAAATCGAGATTCACTTCATCAAGCGAAAAGGGAATGTACTGATTAGCTTCGGTTTCAACCTGCATCTCAAGCTCGCGCTCGGTCAGACCGGATGGCACCAAAATCTTCTTGGTAATCACGGCTGCCGCAGGCAGAGCAATCGATACATTCTTGATTTTGGAGCCCATTTGCCGCCATGCTCGTCGCACAGCCTCCACCACCACATCCATATTGGCGATATTACCGTCGGTTACGGCATCTTTTGGCAAGAGCTCAATCACATAGCGATCAAGGCTGTAGGTGGTTCCTGATAGGCTCAGCTCGACCATTTTTACGGACGAAGAGCTAATATCAACCCCAATCAGCGCAGGTGCTTTGGGCTTGAGGAAATCGAGATTCAACTCATTTTCCTTTTTAAATAAAATACTTAAAGACAACTGTTACGAATCTACTTTAGATCGTAGCAGCGCGACTTATCCATGTAAAGAAAGAACAGCGGCTCCTATTGTTATACAAGTGCATTACTAACATTAGTGCTTTTTAAATATTTGGCGAGGGGAAACAAATGCCAAACAAAACTACTGATATTCGCGTAAATTAGCAGCACTTCCAATTTTCCTCCCTTAGCGATGAGCAAACGCCTCCTACTTATTTTTTTCGGCATTCTAATTAGCCTGATGATTCTTGCTGCAGGTCTTGGTGCATTTGCGTTGATAATCACTTATCCACGCCTACCATCCTTAGAAGCACTCACTGACTATCGGCCTAAAATTCCGCTTCGTATTTACACCAGCGACAATGTTCTGATTGGTGAGTTCGGAGAAGAACGCCGTGCGTTTACTTCAATAGAACAAGTTCCTTTGCTGATGAAACAAGCCATTTTGGCTGCCGAAGACGAACGTTTTTATGAACACGGCGGCATTGATTACCTTGGCGTTTTAAGGGCCATGATCAGCAATGTCACATCAGGACAATCAAAATCCGGCGCCAGCACAATCACCATGCAAGTTGCCCGTAACTTTTATCTGTCTAACGAAAAAACGTTTACTCGTAAATTTAACGAGGCATTACTTTCGTTCAAAATCGAACATAATTTATCTAAAGATCAAATTCTTGAGCTGTACTTTAATCAAATTTACTTAGGTCAACGTGCTTATGGTTTTGCTTCCGCGGCACAAACCTACTACGGCAAAGAGCTAAAACAACTCAGCCCCGCAGAGATGGCAATGCTGGCTGGCTTACCTAAAGCACCCTCAGCTTACAACCCTGTCGTCAATCCTAAACGAGCCCAACTCAGACAACAATACGTTTTACGACGTATGCACGAGCTAAAGTTTATTAACGATAGCGATTACGAAACAGCAAAAACTGCCCCGCTCGTGCTTAAACGCACCCAACAAGAGTACGCTGTCCATGCCGAATATCTGGCTGAAATGGTCAGGCAAATGATGGTGGAAAAGTATAAAGAGGCCACTTACACAGAGGGGTTCAAAGTTTACACTACCCTTCGCAGCGACAGTCAGGAAAGCGCATATCAATCGCTGCGCCAAGGCTTGGTAGATTATGATATTCGCCATGGCTACCGCGGCCCCGAAGGCTTTGTCGCCCCTGAAGTGATCTTGCCAGGCAAGGAAGAACTCCTTGACGAAGCACTGAGCGAGCAGAAAGATTCGGGTGATTTACAACCTGCAATTGTTTTAAAAGCCAGCACTCAATCTGTCACGGTCTACAAAAAAGGCGGTGAACAGATCGAAATTAATAGCGAAGGCTTACGCTTTGCCAAGGCAATGCTTTCAGAAAAAATAGCCCCTGCCACACGAATCCGTCCCGGCGCAATCGTTAGAATTAAGCAAACAGAAAAAGGCTGGAATCTGACCCAACTACCTCAGGTAGAAGGTGCATTTGTTGCGTTAGATCCACAAAACGGCGCAATTAAGGCGCTGGCGGGTGGTTTTGACTTTAATCGCAGCAGCTTTAACCACGTTACACAGGCTTGGCGTCAACCCGGATCCAGCTTTAAACCGTTTATTTATTCAGCGGCTTTAGAGCGCGGTGTTACCCCTGCTACCCAGATCAACGATGCACCGCTCGTCATTGATCCGGCGCAAGTCGGCGGGCAAAGTTGGGAGCCCAAAAATAGTGATGGTAAGTTTGAAGGCATGATGAGTGTGCGCAATGCTCTAACGCGCTCCAGAAACTTGGTCACTATTCGGGTACTGCAAGCCATTGGTGTGGATTACGCGCAATCCCATATCAGCCGCTTTGGTTTTAACCCTAAGCAACACCCGGCTTATCTGACCATGGCCTTGGGTGCAGGCAGCGTTACACCACTGCAAATGGCCGAGGCCTATGCGGTATTTGCCAATACCGGCTATCGGGTTCGTTCTTACTTTGTAGATCGTATCGAAGACAGCCGTGGCCGGGTTCTGGCGAAAACACAGCCTGAAGTTGCCGGTGAAAATGCACAGCGCACACTGGATGCCAGAAACGCCTTTGTGATGAATAGCCTGCTGCACGATGTGGCAACCCAAGGCACGGGGGCCAAAACCAATGTCTTAGGCAGAACTGATTTAGCGGGTAAAACCGGTACAACCAACGATGCCAATGACGCTTGGTTTGCCGGCTATCAACCTGGTCTTGTGGCGATCTCCTGGGTGGGCTTTGATCAGCCCCGCTCCTTAGGCGCAAGAGAATACGGTGGTGTGGCTGCCCTGCCCATCTGGATTAACTACATGAGTAAAGCGCTTAAAGGCGTGGATAATGTGGCTTATCCGGTACCAGAAGGCATCACCCCGCAGACCACACAAACAGAGCGTGGCCCATATACCGAATATTTCTTCAGCGAATTTTTGCAAACCAATCCAGAATTAGGCTTGGGAGGCGGAGTAGGAAGTGCTCAGCCTCTGGATGAGATCAAGGAACTACTCTTTTAGGGAGATCTACGTCAATGAGCAAGCCGCATGTTCTCGATCGCCAGTCATCCCATTTGCGCGCTCAGATTAGCGAGCGTGCGGCCCGTTTAATTGCCGAAGATCATTTGCACGATTTTGCACTGGCTAAGAAAAAAGCAGCCAGACAATTAGGAATTAGCGAGGGCCGAATGATGCCCTCCAATCAGGAAATAGAAGCCGCCTTGGCTAACTACCGGGCAGTTTACCACCCCGAACATAGCGATAGCCTGAATAACCTCAGGCGCAAAGCCCTCAAAGTAATGCGTATTCTGGCGCACTTTAATCCCTATTTAAGCGGATCGGTACTCTCTGGTGTAGCAGGACCGAACTCCGATATTAATTTAATTTTATTTTTAGACGACCCCAAATCAGCTGAGATTTTTTTGCTTAATCAGCAAATTGATTATGAGCTGCTGCCCGCTGCCAATGGCCGGCAGCTCGCCGACTCTCCCTCGCTGTCTTTTTGGTTTGATGACACGCAAATCAGCCTGCACGTAAAGCCCAGGGATGCAGAGCGACAAAAAGAAGAACGGATGCGGCGGGATGAACTGGAAGCACTCCTCTCTATCGCCGATGACCCCTTCAATATTCCAAGGAGTTGATTATGCTAAACAATCACCAAGGTCTATTTCAAATTCATTTGCCGACACATTAACGCAAGCTAGGATTAAGTCTCAGCCAATGATATAAAGTGGCTTATCTTTTCTTTTACTGATTACCACAATGCAACAACCTCCCACGCTGGAGCCCGTTTTTGTATCAGATACGGGGCCCTATCTCGTCAGCGCCAGCATCGAAATCAAGTACTTGCTTAAGCAATTACTGGAAAAGGGTGAGATTATTTGTCTCTACCCTGCTGGTAAACGTGAGCCTTTTGCAATCAGCACCCTGCTTAGCATCAATGACAATGAATTATTATTTGATGCCAGCAACGATATTGTCATCAATGCGGCCTTAACCAAAGATGCCCGCATGCTCTTAGTTGGCGTGGTCAACAAAGTTAAAGTGCAATTCGAGCTACCCAATGCCACGCTGGTCGCCTATGAAGGGCGCACCGCAATCCGCAGTAGCGGCCCAGTTCAAACACTGCGCATGCAAAGACGCGATTTTTATCGGCTAGATATTCCCATGTCGCAAAAAGTGGATTGTATGATTCCGCTTGGCGATGGCAGGCAGACAGAACTATTAGTCACCGATATCAGCTTGGGTGGCTTAAGCCTGCTCGGCATATCGCCCGATTTGCAAATGGTCGTTGGCAATACCCTGCGCAATTGCCAAATTCAGCTACTCGATGTCGGCGTGATCGAAATCGATATGCAAGTGTGCATTGTGATTGATGTGACACTGCGTAATGGTGTTAAAACACAGCGCATCGGTTGCCGTTTCTTTGATTTGCCCGGAAAAATGCAAACGCTGATTCAGCGTTTTATCAATAAAATTGAACGCCAGCGAATTTCCCGCGAATGATCAATCCCCCGCTTTTTCTGAGCAACAAGCTCAAGCAAATTGAAGCTGCAGCTGCGCGAGCGGGCTTGCCACTCATGCAGAGAGCGGGGCAATGCAGTGCCGACTGGATTATTAAACACCACCCCGAGGCGCAAACCATTTATGTGCTGGCTGGCCCCGGCAATAATGGAGGGGACGCCTTAGTCACCGCAACCCTGCTCCATCTTGCTGGCAAAACCGTCTTACTTCGCCTGAGCGCACCATCTGGCCCCATGCCCGCCCAAAAAGCATTAGCCGCATGGTTGGCGCACGGCGGGCAAATACTAAGCAGCACGCCCAATCAGGCCGATTTAGCCATTGATGGCCTGTACGGCATCGGCTTAAACCGCCAACTGGGTGATGCAGACCAGCAAATCATTGCCGAACTACAGGCACTGGCCTGCCCGGTGATTGCTTTGGATATTCCCAGCGGATTAATGGCGGATAGCGGTGATGCCACAGCCACCATTCATGCCACGCACACGCTGAGCTTTATTGCTCACAAGCCTGGCTTATTTACCGGAAAAGGCTGTGATCTGGCGGGAGAGATCAGCCTGCATGATTTACAAATACCGGGCGATCTGTTTCTTGCCCCAGATGGCCATTTGCAAACTCAAGCACCATCCAGCATTGCGCAACTTCAGCGCAAGCCAGATAGTCATAAAGGCAGTTACGGCACGGTGGGTGTGATAGGCGGTGCAACGGGCATGCTTGGTGCGGCGCTGCTGGCTGGCCGGGCGGCTTTGCATATGGGTACTGGACGCGTTGTGCTTGGCTTGCTGGATACCTCGCTGAGCGTAGACTCTGTGCAACCCGAACTGATGCTGCACAGCGCCCATGAAGCCCTGCAACACCCCGCACTCACCCTGCTTGCTGTTGGCCCCGGCCTTGGTCAGAGCACCGAAGCCTTGGAGCTACTCAGGCAAAGCATCGCCAGCTCCTTACCCCTACTGCTGGATGCAGATGCGCTTAATTTACTGGCAAGCTCTGCAGAGCTAGCCGCCGCAATGCGGCAACGCACTGCCGCAAGTATTCTCACTCCCCACCCTGCCGAAGCAGCAAGGCTGCTGCACACCAGTACTCAAGCCGTGCAAGCCAATCGAATTGAATCCGCCCAAGCCCTCGCACAGCGCTATGAAGCCACCGTACTGCTCAAAGGAGCAGGCTCAGTATGTGCGAACGAGCAAAGCTGGAGCATCAACGCCAGCGGCAATGCAGCCCTTGCCAGTGCAGGGCAAGGCGATGTGTTATCCGGCATCATCGCCGCCCTGCTGGCGCAAGGCCTTAGTCCGCTAGAAGCCGTACAAAGCGGCAGCTGGCTACACGGCCGCGCCGCGGACGATTGGCGCAAAGCGCATCCCAATGGAATTGGTTTAACGGCAAGCGAAACGATTAGCTATGCCAGAGCGGCATTGAATCAGGTTTTGGGGAAGTGTTAGATATTGCAGGTAGGCAGTTTGCGGCCACCTCACTTACTCCAAGGTGCGCACCAGCCTTCAAAATCTGAGCTGAGATTAAAATACCAGCCCCTTCTAGCCTGCTATAGCAAAAACATGACGCCAGCGTAAATAACCATACATCCGATAAGGCTCCTGCCCAGCATAAAGAAGCCGAACGCGGCGACCTGTTTTATATTCTTCGATTATTTTATTATTTTCTTCTATTTTGGCCGTGTTTTTTTCTTTGAGTCTTTGCACCTCTGTGACCGAAACGCCCGAACGCTGCAGTAAATCTGGATGAGTAAGAATCGCCTCATTCCTTTGCTTTAGCTCATGATTTTCACGCTGAAGCTTGGCTATTTCTACTTTAGCCTCGTCTGCTGCTTCTCCCCCAAGTGGCTTAAACCAAGCTCTGGAATCATGCATTAATGTTTCAAAAAAGGGCACACACGCCGCCGGGCAGCTACCTGCCCATAATGTTTTAATTTCCCCGTCCCATTCTTTTTGCTTATCTTTCATCACATTTACCACTTTGCCGCGAGCAAGCAAACTCAGAGTTGGGGTTAAGATCGCAGGGGCAGGCACCAGTACACTGCTAGCGGCAGTTACTCCTGCAAGTATTTTTTCAATCAGCGGATCATCAGAATTTAAAAACTTAAAAGATGACTGATCCTGCAAAAAATCCAGCTCCTGCCTAAGCTGCTGATCTGTCACCTTAAAATCAACAATATCTTGTGCCTTAGAAACGGCAGTAGATGCAATCAGGCTGGCCTGTTCATGGGCATGCCCCAGAATGGAGCGCCGCCATTGCAAAAAATAGCCATAGTGCTGATGCATCAGTTTTAGCAGGGGCATCGAAGGCTGGCGCTCAACAGGCCACATCGGATCAATCGCAGCCAAGCTGGCTTTACTAACCGGGCTGCTCGCTGGGGCGGTGAGCTTGCTGGTTGCTTGTACATAGTCATTAAATTTTTTAATGGTTTGGCTGTCAATTTTAAAATTGCTCTCCCGAAAGCCTTTCCACTCGCTTGGATTAGTCATCGGCACGCCCGCCATCAGCGCCTCACGGTACATTTGCGCTAGCGTAATTTGCGAGATTTTTTTCTGATCTCCCGCACTGCCCTTACCACTCGCCCGCCCTTGATCTTCCGGCAAATAACCGCCACCAATATCGGAGTGCACTCCTGGGTAAACCACCTCCTTCAGATGACTGCCACTTCCCACCGAATCCAGCGGAAACGAAGCCCTCACCTCGTGCGCAGCAACCAGATGTACACAACGTTTAATGCTGGAGGAAACGCTTAAATTCTGCTCGGTGGCCCAGGCATAATGACCATCTGCCCCAGGTGTAGCTCGGGCAATCCCTACCGATGCTACCGTATCAAATATGCCCAAAAAATCGATACTAAGGGCGATACCGCCTACCCCGCCGCCGTAGGCATTCAGCAGCCAATTGCAAAACGCACGGGCCTCTGCCGCTCCGCGAGAAAAGCCAAACACCGAAATTCTGACCCGCCGTAATGAAGGCTTATTGGCCAGCCTTACTTTGATTTTTTCGTGCAATGCCTGGCTGCGTTTAGCCAGCACCGTCGCCCGGCTAAAATCCGCCTGCGGATTGGGTATTTCAGACCACTGATCCGGCGTTGACTGATAAGGCCGTATTTTCAGCGTGGGCGGCAGCGGCTTTTGTGCCCCGTACCATCGATCCAACATCTTTTGCGCAAGCTTGCCGTCATTCTCCAGCGGATCAGTCAGGTTTTCACCAAGCAAAGCGGCAGAAATATGGTTGGTCACTTGCAGCAGAGCCCAGCACATCCTAACTTCCGCATGCATGGCAGCCGCCAGCCCACCTGTTTTATCACTATCTACACCGCTATCCCCCAGCTTTTTAAATGGCGTACCCACGCCGGGAATATAGGTTTTACGATACAAATACGGATCCGTTCCCGGCCCTTTTAGATAAGGCTCATCCGCTTTGACTGTGCCACTTATTAAAGCCAGCTGCGACATCGTGCCCTTGCCCGGATAAGCCTCGTACAAACGGGCCACATTGCTATGGCAATATTCAGGCGTATCCCGATATTTATTGTTATTGGTGCCATCGAAAAAAAAGCCGAGAAAAATGTCTTCTTCGCAGGTGAGGCAGGAAGGGGTATCTGCGCTTCGAGCAGAAATAACAGTTTCATTTTTATCTAACTTAAGGGGCTCTGGGCGGCATGCCTCTGCAAAACGAGCAGTCATTATTCATCCCCCTTATAGTCAAGTTCACACATTCGTTTATCAACGTTCATTTCTTTTTTGCAGAATAATTTCATTTCTTCGCAGCCTTTTTTATCCCATCCAGATGCGTCTCCATCAGACTTTATACTTTCCTTTTGGCAGTTGCTGCGAATTTCAGCGGCAATTTGTTGCTGAGAATTTGGGGCATACTTCGGCAACGATTGCATACAAAATTTCTTGGTGTTTTTTTGCATGCAAGCTTCCAGCGGAGGCGCTTTGATTTTTCCAGGCCAATCCAGGTGGGAAGGCTCCACAGGCGAGGCAAGCACTTCCAGCTGATGCTCGGGGTAAAACACCAGATACACATCGCCAGGCTTTTGATAGCGGGGTAATTCCAATGTTTGCCGGTAGATTTCAGGGCGAATTTCCTTATCTGCCTCCTGCCACTCCACCTTGATTTTAATCCCCGGCCGCCAGACTTTAGGCAGATTCACGCAGCAGCTTTTGGCCCCGCCCGCCGCCAGCGGCACAACAATCCCTCCGGCAACGGCTTCTTTGGGGTTGCCACCAGACACATCAAAGGCCGTGTATTTAATTTCTAAATCGGCGTTGTAATTCACCTGATCTACCGACACCGTCACGCTATCGGCTGGCACTTTACTGGCCGCGGCTAGCGCTTCATCATCAGATGAAACCTCTTTCTGGCAGGCAAATAATAAAGGCACGAACAAAATACATAGATACTTTTTAAACACGGTTATTTCCTTTGTGCTGCATCACTCATATTGAATATTGAGGTAAGCCGTGGCTTGGTGCTGAGCAAATGAAGCCTCATATCTTCACCGCTATCCCCCAGCTTTTTAAACGGCGTACCCACGCCAGGAATATAGGTTTTACGATACAAATACGGATCCGTTCCCGGCCCTTTTAGATAAGGCTCATCTGCTTTGGCTGCGCCGCTGGTTAAAGCCAGCTGCGACACCGTGCCCTTGCCCGGATAAGCCTCGTATAAACGGGCTACATTGCTATGGCAGTATTCAGGTGTATCCCGATATTTATTGTTATTCGTTCCATCGAAAAAAAAGCCGAGAAAAATGTCTTCTTCGCAGGTGAGGCAGGAGTGGGTGTCTAAGTTTATATTTAATATGTGCCGCTCCTTGTTTTCTAGCGCCAGATAGTCTGTTCGTTCCAATAATTCCGCGAATCGAGATGACATTTTTAATCCTTATAGTCAAAAGAACACATTCTTTTGTCTGTTACCTTCCATTTATTCAAACATTCTTCATGCATCTTTTCGCACGAAGCTTGATTGCCAGCGGGATCTGATGATGTTTGGATGCTACTTATTTGGCATGACTCCCTCATACCACTCGCCATCCAGTCTGGAGTTCCCCATCGATACTTCGGCAACGACTGCATACAAAATTTCTTGGTGTTTTTTTGCATGCAAGCTTCCAGCGGAGGCGCTTTGATTTTTCCAGGCCAATCTGGGTGCGATGGCTCCACGGGCGAGGCAATCACTTCCAGCTGATGCCCGGGGTAAAACACCAGATACACATCACCTGGCTTTTGATAGCGGGGTAATTCCAGTGTTTGCCGGTAGATTTCAGGGCGAATTTCCTTATCTGCCTCCTGCCACTCCACCTTGATTTTAATCCCCGGCCGCCAGACTTTAGGCAGATTCACGCAGCAGCTTTTTGCCCCGCCTGCCGCCAGCGGCACAACAATCCCACCGGCAACCGCTTCTTTGGGGCTGCCGCCAGACACATCAAAGGCCGTGTATTTAATCTCTAAATCGGCGTTGTAATTCACCTGATCCACCGACACCGTCACGCTATCAGCAGGCACTTTACTGGCCGCTGCTAGCGCTCCTTCATCAGATGAAATCTCTTTCTGGCAGGCAAATAATAAAGGCACAAACAAGATGCATAGATACTTTTTAAACACGGTTATTTCCTATTGCCGCACTCAGCTTATTAGAGGACCAATCTGCGCATCATTTCGGCACTCCCTCACAGATGAAAATCCAGTATTTACAATAAATTCCCGACTAAAAGCTTTGGGTATGCCGATTTATTCAGAGCTTAAAAACACGCTTCATTTGATTTCTGCATTTCCAAAACCAGCCTTAGATATGCCTTGTTTTTTTAAGACAAAGGCCTGCTCTCTTGTAAACGCGCCGTGCAATAGGATGTTACTTCGGCGAACTCACACAAGCCTTCTGCCTGTGCAGCCACACACTCATTGCTTACCCAGGCATAAGCCAGCGACGCTTGTTCGGGAAGTAGCGCCTGTAGTTTATCGCGATAAATCTGCTGCAATACCTGATCAGGCAGGGAGTGATCCATCATTTGATTAAATTGAACTTCATTTAATATCAGCGGCGTATCCGCAATCTGCTGCTGATGAAGGCCGCTCACAAACACCGGCTTAGCTGCGCGATCAAAATAAGCCAGCTGCACAAAGGGGCGTAAAAACATGGCACTTTGCTCTGGGTTAAAAGTAGAAAGCAGGTTGGGCAAAATGCGTGTATCTGCATAACGCAAAACCATGCTTATTTTTTCAGGTAAAAGAGTGACATCAAAATAGTTGGCAAAATGGCTAAAAATGGCCTCTCTATCGAGCGGGCTAAGCCAGAAACTCAACATGGGCTGCCCTGCAGTGATCTGCAGTAAAAGCTCAATCTGTGCCTGCAGCTCGCTTTGCGTATCCAGCATGCAGAGCAAGGGCGAGATTTCCACATCCCCTCCTTGATCCTGATACAAAGCCGTATAGCTAATGCGATCCTTCATTTTACGAAGTAGTTTTGGATCAAAGCTGTGATCCAATAATGCATAAAGGTGATTTTCAGGATTTAAGCTCAGCTCTAGCCACTGCATCAAAACTTGGGCCGTTTGTTGCGGATAAAGATCAATCATCATGTTTTGCTCGCAAAAGGGCTACCCGCATCTTTTGCTTTTAGCATGCAGGATTTGCAAATTGAATTAGGAAACTGCGGCAAAGGCGGCATCATTTGCGCAGGCCCGCTCACATCATGATTCGCGCCCTTAATCGTCACCGTCCCTGGGCAATGAATCTCGATATCGCCACCCTTTAGCCGGATATAGCCGCCACCTGCCGTGACTAAGATTTCATCTTTAGCCGAAACACTGAGCAGCCCCTTGCAAGCCGTCACTTTTAGGTCTTTATCGCCGGTAATTTCAATATCGTCGCTCTGCGCTTGCAGCTGGATTTTGCCTTTGGCTGCGATGATTTTCAGTGCAACTTTATCTTTTACCCCCGCTACAAATAGGCTGATATGTTGGCCTACGTTGTGTATCCAGCGGCGGCCGGAGGTTTGATTTGTGTCTCTTTGGGCGATCAAATCTAGATTGGTGCCAGCTGCGATGGTTTGGCTTTGTGGGCTGGTGATGGCTACGCCGTCCTCACCGTGTAACAGAATGATTTTTTGTTGGCCTGCTTGGTCTTGGGATTTGCTCTTGCCGTCTTTGTCGGTATTGCTGCCTGCTTCAAGGCTTTTGCTAGCGTGCACATGGTGGTAAAGATGACCGGTGCTGGCCTTGCTGCCTGCGCTGTTGTCTGGCTTGACGGTTTTATCGCCTTCGCCGGTTTCGATGCTGTCGGCTAGCTGGTTGGTCGCCGTTTCGCCTAGGCTTTGCGCCAACGCCAAGGCCGATTCGAGCTGGCTTTGGGCGGGGCTGTGATCGAGCTGCTGACCGCTTGCGCCGTTTTTGGCTTCGGTGCTGATCAGCAGGCCATTGGCGCGGATTGCGCCTTGTTTATCAGTGCGCAGCTCAAAGCCTTCGCCACGCGGCTCACCTTTTCCATCAGTTCTTGGGTGGATTAGATAGCCAAGGTTAAGCTGGGTTTTGCCGTGCTCGCTGGATAATTTAGTGCGGACTTCACCCTTGCTGTCATCAAACAGCAGCTCGCCATACTGGCCGCCTTCATGTTCTTTGGTTTTGATGCCTGATAGCGTTTTATTGGCGGGCAAGGCACCAGCACCGCTAAACGCGGGTACTGAATGGCTGCCGTTATAGACAACACCGGTGACGATGGGGCGGTCGATGTCTCCCTCTATAAAGCTTACAGTCACCTCCATCCCCACCCTAGGGATAAATTGATGACCGAAACCTGAGCCTGCTGATGGATAGGCGACACGTATCCAGCAAGAAGACTTGTCATCTAGGTTTGCGCCAAACTCAGGGTGCTCAGCACTTCTAGTCCAGTGCATTTGGAGCTTAATCCGGCCTAGCTCATCGGTATGGACTTCTGCACCAGCGGGGCCAACCACGGTGGCGGTTTGCAGACCTAGGCTGGTGGGCTTAGTAAATTCTTGCTGATCCAGATGGCTGAGCAGGGGCTGGCCGCGCCTTTGGGCGGTGAAGTGGACTTGGTAAGGGGGATTATTCGCGGCTAAAGCCGCTCCTACGAGTAAGCTGGGCGCAATAAGGCTAAGTTGCTGAGTAAGATCCACTGGCAAATTATTATTTGCGGTGAAGTTAAGCTCGGTAACAGCGAATTCCCTTTGCTCTGCGCTATCCCATTCATGAGCAGGGTGATCTTCTAATCTAAACCACTGGCCTGCTTGCAGGCTGCGTAAAGTACCTGAGCCGGTAAATGATTTCTTTTGCCCATCAAAAGCATCTTGGCGCAGCTTGGCATCGTGGTTCAGCTGGTCTAAATCGCTGGCGTAGTAATGCGCTTGTGGGTCGTAATATTCGAGGCTGGATTGGATTTGCTGGCCGCCATCGCCTTGATCAACCGCGCTATCGCTCTGGCTATGATTGGTACTGCTGGCTTTGTAATCGAAGCTAGCCAAAGCCACCGAGCTACTTCCAACTTGCCGCTGCGTCTGCCATGTCGTGAGTGAATCACTTTCTTCTGTGGCCGAGGCGCGGTGAAAGCGAGCGATGGGGTCTAAAGCTTCGGGAATCGAAAATACATCATCAAAAACGACAAGTTGAACTTGTGGGTTGTCTCCAGCCAGATGCTCAAAACGCCAAGAAAGGCCGCATTCTTTGAGCTGCCTGCACACAAAGGCAAGATCGTCTTCTCGGTATTGCACGCAATAAGAGCGCGGTGGATATTCGCCGGATAATTTGAAATCAACGGTTTGCACCGCGGCAAACACCGGATTTTTGGCCTGATGCTCGGCCAAGATCTGCTTCACCATTTCGACAATGGTTAAATCTTGGAATATGCGAGAAGTGCGGCGATATCTGAGCAGTGCAAAAGGCGGCTCTACGGTGAGCGAATACTTAGCAAAGCCGCCATCTGAGCCTAAAAGCTGTACCTGACTAATTACCCCGCAACGCTCGATCGAATCGCCCTTGGCATCTGCAATAGACAAGACCACCGGCAAGCCTAATAGCGATTTAAGCTCTAAATCACCAGAAGGGGAAAGACATTTGATCTGATAGCAATAAACCCGATTAATCCCCTCGCTGCCTGTTACGTGCTGGGGGAGTAGCGGTTCGCCCCAAGCTGCGCCATCACCAAGCAGAAGAGAGATAAGGCGATTACTTTGAACAAAAGCTGCCGCGAATGAGGCAAGGAGATCTTGAGGATTCATTCAGAGGCAGCCATTGTGATAATGGCGTATATATTACACAAAGATCACTAAAATATAACAATATATTTATCACATCTTTACATTACGCATAAGCATATCACACTATTGACACAAACAAACCCACTCCCCTTAAAGGAGTATCGAGACACGCCTATTTTTCTTCTTTTTTCGCTTATCTGCGCGTGATTTAAGCATGGCGACAATATGGCACTCTGGGCACCAAGTCTTGCCATGCTTAATCGACGCCAGCGACGCACTCCAAGTATGCCCAAATTCGCACTGCCATGATAATTTATGATGACTGTCTATATATTCTGTACTCAGGCACTTGCCAGCCCTGTGTGCAGCCTGCTCATGGGCGCTGTCTATCGTCAGACGAGATCCCGAGCAAACCGGACACCAGTATTTATTCACCGCAATCGCATTAGAAGTCCATTGATGCCCCTTAGCACAGCGCCATTCGATAGGGGCTTGACCTGATACATAGCTTGTTGATAAGCACTTGCCCCCTTTTGCGATGGCAAACGCCTTTAAGCGCTTGAGCGCTTGTGCTTTTCTTTCTATTTTATTACACACTATGCACCAGAACCCAGTTTGCACCTGCACAGGCGCAGCCTCCCAACGATGCCCCTTTTTACATTGCCATCTTAGCTTTACTGAATTATTGGTATAGCGCTGCGATAAGCACTTTCCCCCATACTTGGCCGCTAAAACATGCATAACCTCGATACCCAGCCTTTTATTCTTTAGGGCGCACGCCGGACACCAAGCCCCCTGAGCAACCACAGCATAGTTCGTTTTCCATTCATGCCCTTCAGCACAGCGCCAACGCAGAGGGGTAAAACGATCAACAAACTTCGACAAGCATTCTCCACCCCGTTCTACAGCCAATGCCTGCGCATCCTCTGTGCTCGTCCTAAGGCAATGTGGGCACCACCCCCCCCCTAAGATATTCGCTGAACTCGACATCCATTCATGCCCATTAGCACACTTCCATGCAAGGTGAGCACCGTTATTTACATAGTCGGTGCTCAGGCAAGCACCTCCCCGCTCTATTGCCATTGCTTGCAATTTGTGTAGCCACTTCTGCCGCTCATTACGAGTGAGGGAGCTTAAAACAGCCTTTCCTCCTTTCTCCTCAATCAAGGTATAGCCAGCACATAAAGCACACCATTGCCCCTTTTTGATTGAAGCCCCCGTTGCCACCCATTCATGCCCCTCCCCGCAGCGCCAACGAAAATCTTCCTTCAAGTTTTCATACCTATCAGACAGGCAATCCCCACCCAGCTCCTTTGCCAAATCCACTAGCCTAGCAAACAGCCGATCTTTTCTGTCCTGCCTATCACATAGCATGCAGCTATGACCCTTAAGCACATTGGCATAGACGGCTGCTTTACTGTGGCCATTTTTGCATCGCCACAATAGTCGGGTCCTGTCGTTAACAAAGCGATGCGATAAGCAAACTTCACCGAGCTTTTGGGCTATTTGATGCAGGACTTCAATTTTATTGTTCGTTTTCTGCAATGCACAATGCTGACACCACACCCCTTTTTCTACCATACGGGGTAATGAGCTCCAGCAGTGGCCCTCGGCACAGCGCCAATCCAGAAACGTTGCTTCATCCACATAGCTCGATTTGCACTCACCGCCATGCTTGGTGGCCAATGCAGTCATGGCAATGGCTCGGTCTGCTTTATAACAAACAGGGCACCAATCACCCGCTTTAATATCAAAGCTTTTCGCTTGCCACTTATGCCCTTCCCTGCATTGCCAAGCCATGATCGTGTCACTGTTTTTATATTGCTCTGTTAAGCAAATTCCACCACGCGCCATAGCCACTGCGTTGAGCTGAGCCAAGATTGTCTGTTGTTGCAAAGGATTTAATTCTATTTTTGTTTTTTGCATTTTTGTAATCAAAACTCACAATGAAGCGTTAATAGCTGATCGCTCCGTGCTGCACCATCACCAAGCTGAAGTGAGATAAGACAACTCCCCTGATCAAAAGCAGCAGCAAATGAGGCAAACAGATCACTGGGATTCATAAAAATCAATGAGTTAGGAGGATAATGCAATAACATTGCACCAAACTTTAATTAATTGCACCACATCACCACTTAATACTTACAACAATAAAATGCATTCTAATTTATTGATCTTGCCTGTAATTAGCGCCATATAAAATAGTACCTGATTATGTCTCTTACTCAGTTAATCGCCCTCGCGGGCAAGGCTTAGCAATGAGTAAGGCATGCAGCATGCGGGGAATAAGGGCGCATAAATCAAA
>NZ_JBHTBQ010000030.1:0-1485 GCF_042664895.1 Iodobacter arcticus | reverse complement strand
CACCACCAATGGTTAGAGGTACTGTTTCTGGGGTGATTTCTACAAGCGCATCGTCGACCGTTGGCAAGGTCACTGCGAAACTAGTGACGCCTGCTGGAACAGTGATCAAACCTGTCGTCGCGTTGTAGGTCACGCCGTTACTAAAGGTCGCTGTGCCGTAATCTGCCACCGAGGCAGAGCCACCACCCAAATTAAAGGCGTACGTTTCAACCTTGGTCGTTGCCGTACTCAAGGTCACGTTGAAGACCAGATTATTGCCTTCAACGACGTTGTCATCCGCCACACCCGGATTACCCACTTCAATGCCGGCAATGGCTGGGCTGTCGTTATCCAGAATGCCACCGGTGCCGCTTACTCCACCGATGGTTAGTGGGACTGTTTCTGGGGTGATTTCTACAAGCGCATCGTCGACCGTTGGCAAGGTCACTGCGAAACTAGTGACGCCTGCCGGAACGGCAATCAAACCTGTCGTCGCGTTGTAGGTCACGCCATTGCTAAAGGTAGCTGTGCCGTAATCGGCGGTAGATGCGGTGCCACCACCCAAGTTGAAGGCGTAAGTCTCAACCTTGGTTGTTGCCGTACTCAAGGTCACGTTGAAGACCAGATTATTGCCTTCATCCACATTGTCATCCGCCACTCCCGGATTGCCGACTTCGATACCGGCAATGGCTGGGCTGTCGTTATCCAGAATGCCGCCAGTAGCACTTACTCCACCGATGGTTAGTGGGACTGTTTCTGGAGTGATTTCAACCAAGGCATCATCAACGGTTGGTAGGGTCACTGCGAAATTTGTCACTCCAGCCGGAACCGTAATCAAGCCCGTTGTGGCGTTATACGTCACGCCGTTACTGAAGGTGGCTGTGCCGTAATCTGCTGTAGATGCAGAGCCACCACCCAAATTAAAGGCGTAAGTCTCAACCTTAGTCGTTGCCGTACTCAAGGTCACGTTGAAGACTAGATTATTGCCTTCAACTACATTGTCATCCGCCACACCGGGATTACCGACTTCGATACCGGCAATGGCAGGGCTGTCGTTATCTAGAATGCCACCGGTGGCTGAAACACCTCCAATGGTTAGAGGCACAGTTTCGGGTGTGATTTCAACTAAGGCATCGTCGACCGTTGGCAGGGTCACTGCGAAATTTGTCACTCCAGCCGGAACCGTAATCAAGCCCGTTGTGGCGTTATACGTCACGCCGTTACTGAAGGTGGCGGTGCCGTAATCTGCTGTAGATGCAGAGCCACCACCCAAATTAAAGGCGTACGTTTCAACCTTGGTCGTTGCCGTACTCAATGTCACGTTGAAGACCAGATTATTGCCTTCAACGACGTTGTCATCCGCCACACCGGGATTGCCGACTTCAATGCCGGCAATGGCTGGGCTGTCGTTATCTAGAATGCCACCGGTGGCTGAAACACCACCAATGGTTAGAGGTACTGTTTCTGGGGTGATTTCTACAAGCGCATCGTCGACCGTTGGCAAGG
>NZ_JBHTBQ010000029.1:0-1041 GCF_042664895.1 Iodobacter arcticus | reverse complement strand
CCTGATTATGTCTCTTACTCAGTTAATCGCCCTCGCGGGCAAGGCTTAGCAATGAGTAAGGCATGCAGCATGCGGGGAATAAGGGCGCATAAATCAAAACGCCTATTAAATCGGTACTGCATTTCCGCCAAATAGCGGCCAGCATATTTACTGTATTTGAATGCATGGTAGGTGCCCGATTGCGCCGTTTTTAAATTCCCCAGCATCACATTAAGCCATTTGAATGCGTCAATCTCCGTTCCGGCCTTACCTTTGGGCGCTTGGACGACTCGGTGCTTAAATCCCAATTGCCGCACTACTTCAAAACCGATCAGACCGTCCGAAGTCACCGTGCTCCCCGGTGCCAAAGCCCTTTCTGCCCAAGGCTTGAGCGCTTCGAACGAAAAGCCTTGCACCGGATCAAAACGCAGCCGATGAGGATGCCCATCACGCATTTCGACCGCAGCTACAAAAGCGACCTTATTTTCAGAACCACGCCCGCGCTTGCCTCCATTACGCTCGCCGCCAAGATATGCGTCATCAATCCGAACGTCTCCACTCAAGGGGCGGTCTGACTCACGCTGGCGCATTGCCTCCATCAACTTATGTTTCAGCAACCATGCGGCTTTCCAGGTCATACCCAGTTGGCGGCGCAGCGATAAAGCCGCGATATCGGTTTTCAATTGCGTCACCAGATAAATAGCCAGAAACCACTTCGTCAGGGGGAGTTGCGACTGGTGCATCATGGTTCCTGCCGTCAAACTGGTTTGGTGCGAACAATGACAACAATCCCATATGCGAGTTTTGCCGCGTATAAATGTGCTGGCATTTTGTCCATGACATTTTGGGCAGCGAAACCCTTGTGGCCAGCGCGCTTTTTGCAATGCGGCTTCGCACTGCTGCTCTGTGCCGTACAACTGGATGAACTCAGGCAAAGACAAGCCTTTTTGCATCTGGATGCCATTGATGGGCATGATCCACCTCCGCAAAATAGAACGTTCGTTCACTTTACGCCGCGCGAATGGCTAAATCAAGGGTTCCTGAGCAAGAGACATAATCAGG
>NZ_JBHTBQ010000028.1:0-28741 GCF_042664895.1 Iodobacter arcticus | reverse complement strand
CGACAGGTAACAGGTGCAAAAAATGATTACTTAACTTTAACGCGAAAAGTGTCACCTATGTCTGTGGACTAAAGTGTTACCTATGTCCTTGACCTTTACAGTAGGCTCCCGTCCAACGATGATTTAATGCTTGTGATTGTGTGGCAGCATCTAGCTAAATAGGAGTGGGCGTAACACCTGCGTGTAATTTAAAACTGATTCATTTTGGGGCTGATTCAGCTGGAATCACTACTGCTGCCGAAGCGGGCTCGGCTTCGGGCGGCGGATTACTTGCCGTGCTGACGCCCGTGCTTTTTTCAAATAGGCCAGTAAAGTGAGCTAAACCTTGGTAACCCATAATTATTATGCCAATCAGCAAAATGGTGCCAAAGTTGACAGCCAGATTGCCGCCCACATCCCGTACCCAGCCCCAAAAGCCTTTTTTACCATTTAATTCTGAAGCCACCGCATCCAGCTTGCTTTCTAGTACCTGCTTTGCGTTATTCACTTCTCTGCTGGTATCCAACGCGGCTCTTTTGACTTCCTCAACCGTTACCGATTGGCGGAGTAAGGTTTCAGCCTGTTGTAATTTAGTAGCGAGGGCAATTTCAAGGAACTGATCGGCAAGCGCTTCTGCTCTGTCGGTAAAGCCTTGTATTGTTTCAGGAAGCAGGGTGTAGGTATGAAAGCTGCGCAGCTCGTCTTCACTCGGCTCACGGTTAAAATCCGTGTTGATTTTCTCAAGAAACGCGATTTTTTGTTGTTTGTAGAGCACATAAGCCAAAGCCCCGACAACATCATCGGGGCCTTGTACGAGTTCTTTGTATACCCAGCTGTACTGGTCTTGGCTCACTTAGAGCCTTCAAGGCGCTGATGGGCTTGCCGAAATGCGGAGTTGATCTCACTGCGAGAGAATGAAGTTTCTCGGATTATTTTTCGGCTAGTCGCAGACAGGCCCTCATCCGGCGCTTTGCCACCAGAGGCCATCATTCTTTGGTTGATCTGCCGAACGTCTGCACGATTAAAGAATTTCATCATTATTTCCTCCTCGGGCAATTGACGAATTAAATCAGAAATAAATTCATTGAACAATAGTTCAGATTATATGCCCTCGTAGAGGAATTCTATCAACTTAAGGTGAATTTGTAGGTTGGGTTAGCAGCTTTATCGCGTAACCCAACATTCTTTTGCGCCAAATGTTGGGTTACGCAGGTTTATCCGCCCTTAAATTGGCGAATAAACCTGCTAACCCAACCTACAAAAGCGTTATTTCCCGCTGTTTGCTTAAGTTGATAGGATTGCCTTGTAGGGGGGCTTGATCGCAACCCCAACCTATTTAAGGGCTATTTTAGTCGTTTGGGGTAGCCGTTTTTTGCATATTACTTCGCCAAATAACGCTTTCTGGCAGCAACAGCTGTATCGCTAAAGTCAGAGAATACGCCATCTACCCCAAGCGCAAAGTAGGCAAGATATTCTGCCTCCGGGCTACCTTTAAAATCAGCGGCGAGTAATTTGGCTTCGTTACGGAAAGTAAACGGATGCACCAGCAGCCCTGCTTTGTGCGCATCGTGTACTACGCTGGATGGGGGCAGGAGCGTGGCATCACGCTGGTCGATTTCTTGATCACCGTTAACGTCGATTTTTTTGCCATCTACATCGGTTTTAAATTTCCAGCTGATCAGATAAGGCTTCCATGGGCCGATGCCATCCGCAAATTGCTTGATTTCTTTGAGGCCTGCGGGGCTTAGCATATCGGCAAAGCTGCGTGGGTCGCCGCTTACTACAAAATCGTAAGGCTTGCCCGAATCAATGCTGCCATCGGCGCGTACATCGTTGCCATCAATTAAAAACACCAGTTTTACTGGGGTTAGCTTACGCAGTGCTTTAAGGTTGCTGGTTTCAAAAGATTGAATAAAAACAGGGGCATTTTTGCGGTTCAGATTGTATTTCTTAAGCGCTGCAATCAGCTTTTCTTCCAGCGGCAAGCCCAGTTGCTGATGCAGGGTGGGGTGTTTGGTTTCTGGATAAACCCCAATTTCACGGCCCGTTTCTTTTGATTTGGCGGCGCGTAAGGCCAGCACTTCATCAAAAGTCACAATTTCAAACTGCCCGTTATAGGCGGCAGAGCGATCTGCGCGTGGCTGAATGGCTTTCAGTGTTTTGATTTCTGCCAGCGTAAAGTCAAATGCAAACCAGCCTTCTTCTTCTACGCCATCAATTTTAAATTTACGTTTGCGTTCAGCAAATTCGGGGTGCGATGCAATATCGCTGGTGTCTTTAATATTGGGCTCGTGGCGCACGATGAGTACGCCATCTTTGGTGGAGACCAAATCAGGTTCAATATAATCAGCACCCATTTCAATCGCTTTGCTGTATCCGGCCAGCGTATGGTCGGGTAAATATCCCGCAGCACCACGATGCCCAAGTACCAAGGGTGGCTTGCCCGTTAAAGTGGGCGCTGCTAACGCTTGCCCAGCGCCCATTGCTGCGATGATTGCCGCTAATACTGACCATTTTTTCATAAAGCACTCCGTTAAGGAATAATAAATCAACAGAAAACAACGCAAAGCAACAGTGTTATGTTTTTTATAAAAGGATGCTATTGCTTTAAACCACAATGCGGATGGCGTGGTTGTGTGACGCGAGCCGTGCTTACAGAGCTTGACGTTTTAAAAAGCGTCCTTTCGTATTGATGACAGACTTGCTGCTCAGATGATCAGGATCAAGCTCCCCTCAATAAAAGCACCCTACATTGGTGGCTTCTGATTTGATTCGCCAAGCATGGCGTAGGCGTTGAGGTATGCGGGTATTTAAAGCGGATGTGGTGATTGTAGGGGCGGGTGGTGCAGGTTTGCGGGCGGCGATTGCCGCGGCCGAGGCCGACCCAACTCAAACGGTGGCGCTGTTATCTAAGGTTTATCCAATGCGTAGCCACACGGTGGCGGCAGAGGGTGGATCGGCTGGCGTGGTGCAGGCGCACGATAGCCTAGAGCACCATTTTAATGACACGGTGTCTGGCGGCGATTGGCTGTGCGAGCAGGATGTAGTCGACTATTTTGTTGGCGAATGCACGCGTGAAATGGTGCAGCTAGAGCATTGGGGTTGCCCGTGGAGCCGTAAGGAAGACGGCCATATCAATGTGCGCCCCTTTGGCGGCATGAAAATCGAGCGCACATGGTTTGCTGCGGATAAAACCGGCTTTCATATGCTGCACACGCTGTTTCAAACCTCGATGAAATATCCTTCAATTACGCGTTTTGATGAGTATTTTCTGGTCGATCTGATCGTGGCCGATGGCCGCGTGCAGGGCATTTTGGCAATCGAAATTGCCAGTGGCGAATTTATCCTGATCGAAGCGGGCGCGGTGGTGATGGCTACCGGTGGTGCTGGGCGAGTGTTCCGCGAAAACACCAATGGCGGGATTGTCACCGGCGACGGCATGGCAGTGGCTTATCGCCACGGCGTGCCGCTGCGCGATATGGAATTCGTGCAATATCACCCCACCTGTATGCCCGGCACGGGTCTACTGTTTACCGAGGCTTGTCGTGGCGAAGGCGGCTTGCTGGTCAATAAAGATGGCTATCGCTATCTGCAAGATTATGGCCTAGGCCCCGCCGAGGATAAGCCACGTAATAAGGCGATGGAGCTTGGCCCGCGAGACAGGCTGTCGCAAGCGTTTTGGCATGAAATGCAAAAGAATCGCACTATCGAATGCCGCTATGGCGCGGTAGTGCATTTAGATTTACGCCACTTGGGCGCAAAAACACTGCACGAGCGTCTGCCACAAATTTGCGAGCTAGCCCGCGAATTTATGGATATCGACCCAGTAACCCAGCCGATTCCTGTGCGCCCTGCGGTGCACTACACCATGGGCGGCATTCCAGTGGATATTCATTGCGCAGCGCCACTGGCTGGGCTATTTGCCGCTGGCGAATGCTCCAGCGTGGGGATACATGGTGCGAATCGCCTTGGCTCAAATTCTCTTGCCGAGTTGTCGGTGTTTGGCAAAGTTGCAGGCGAATCGGCTACGCGCTATGCCAAAAATGCCGCGCCCAAAAACAGCGATGCACTATTGAAATTAGCCGCAGCCGCAGCCTTGCCGGTATTGCAAATCCGTCAGCAGGCGGGTAGCGAGCGTGCGGCCGATATTCGCCGTGAAATGGCGCAAACCATGGAAGATGGCTGCGGTATTTATCGCTTAGAAGCCAGCATGCAAGCCACTTGTCTCAAGCTGGCCGAGCTAAAACAGCGTTATCAAAATATCCGTGTTGAAGATAAATCCACTGTGTGGAATAGCGAATGGCTGCTGGCCATCGAGCTGGGCTATCAGCTGGATGTGGCCGAGGCTATGGCGCATTCGGCGCTGCACCGGCGTGAATCACGCGGCGCGCATCAGCGCCTCGATGGCTTTGAAGAGCGCGACGATGTGAATTTCCTTAAGCATTCCCTGGCGCATTACCAGGGCAGCGCAGCACCAACACTTACTTACGGCGATGTAAAAATCACCCGCTCAGCGCCCAAAGTGCGTGCCTATGGCGCGGCAGGGGAAGCCGCCGAAAAGATGGAGAAAAACGCATGAATACCAAAGTAACCGTATCCATCCTTCGCTACCGCCCGGAGCAAGACGAGCATCCGGTCTGGCAGGATTATGCTGTGCCCTTTAGCGATGATTTATCCGTGCTGGGCGCGCTGAACTATATCAAGGACGAGCTGGATGGCACATTAAGCTTTCGCTGGTCTTGCAGGCAAGCCATTTGCGGTAGCTGCGGCATGATGGTGGATGGTAAGCCCGCCTTGGCGTGTAAAACCTTTCTACGCGACTACCCAAAGGGCGTAAAAATCGAAGCGCTGGCGCATTTTCCGATCGAGCGTGATTTGGTGGTGGTGATGGACAGCTTTATCGAAAAGCTGGAAAGCGTGAAGCCTTACCTCATCCCAAAAGAAGCCAAATCTTTGCAGGAGGGCGAATACTTACAAACGCCTGCCGAAATGGATGTGTACTCGCAA
Organism: Iodobacter arcticus; assembly: GCF_042664895.1. NCBI lineage: Bacteria > Pseudomonadati > Pseudomonadota > Betaproteobacteria > Neisseriales > Chitinibacteraceae > Iodobacter > Iodobacter arcticus. The sequence continues at coordinate 23,755 of NZ_JBHTBQ010000028.1, read as the reverse complement.
TTTGCAGGCTGTATTAACTGCATGCTGTGCTACGCCGCTTGCCCACAGGTTGGCTTAAATCCCGATTTTATCGGCCCCGGTGCCATTGCGCTGTTACAGCGCTACAACTTGGATTCGCGTGATGGCGGGGCAGAGGAGCGCAAGGCATTGATCAACTCGCAAGTCGGCGTATTTAACTGCACCGCCGTGGGTTATTGCTCCGAAGTCTGCCCAAAAATGGTCGACCCGGCCAATGCGGTGAATATCAATAAGATGGCGAGCGCGCGCGACTTTTTCTTTCGCTTCTTACCATCCCCTGATCAAAAAGGTGGCTGCAAATGAATGCCAGAAAACCCTATATCCGCCCTATGGCTGGCTGGTGGCGGCACAATCCTTTTTTTCTTGAATATATGGTGCACGAAGGCACGGCTTTTTTTGTGCTGGCTTACGCCTTGGAGCTACTCGCTGGGCTGATTTGCCTTGCTCAAGGCGAGGCTGCATGGAATAGCTATCGTGCCTTTATGGCTAGTGGGCCGATGCGGATCATCAATCTGGCGATCTTCGCCGCGATGCTTTACCACGGCTACACATGGTTCAAAATCATGCCGCGCACCTTGCCGCCTATGATAATTGGCGGACAAAAAGTCGCTGCCGCCACCATTACAGCGGTGGGTATTGCTGCCGCGGTGGGGGCGAGTGTGCTGGTCTTTATTGTGCTGTGGTTTATTGCGAGGGGATTGTGATGAAAACGAGTTTAAAGCGCTCTAACGAGCCCGTGTTTTGGCTGCTTTTTGGTGCGGGCGGTATGTTATCTGCGCTGATTGGGGCTGTACTGGTCTTCATTACCAGCTTTGCAGCACCCTTGGGGCTATTGCCTGCCGAATTATTTTCTTACGCCAATATGCAGGGCTTTGCTCAGCATATCGTCGGCAAGGCCTTGATCTTGGCGATTATCGCGCTGTTTATGTGGCACGCGGTGCATCGTATTTTTCATAGCCTGCACGATGTCGGTATTCACGCTGGCCCTGTGGCGCGGCTGCTTTGCTATGGCATTGCCTTTGTCGGCTCGGTGGTAACGCTTTGGGGGGTATTAGTCATCGGTTTTTGATGGCGTTGGCGTTGTTGTAGATGTACTTTTTGGGGGCTTGAAATGCAGCCTTTCCCCCTATGATTTACGGGGTAAATAATGCCATGTGTGAGCTATGCCACCTGTGAAGCATATTTTTATTTGGCGTTAAATCTGGGGTTTATTTTATCAATAAGGTGAGTTATTTATTTTCAAGGTAAGTCATAAATAATGTAGGTGCATGCCAAGGTGAAGATTCGTGTAATATTGTGAGCTTCATGTAAGTCCTTGAGTTTGTTATGAATCTAAACGATGTGCTCGCCTCTTTTGCCGCAGCTTTTTCACAAAATCAGCGGCTTATTTCTCTGCAACTTGGGACTGGTGGGGCATGGGGCGAGCAGCTGTTGCCGCAGCGAGTGGAGGGCAGCGAGGGGATTAATCAGGCTTACCGTTACCAAATCGATTGCTTATCCCCCGACGGTGCGCTTGAGCTTAAATCCTTACTTGGCCTGCCGGTGGTTTTGGCGGTAGCTGATGCGAATGGTAGTGAAATTGAGCGCTGTGGTGTGATCTCGCAAGCACAATTACTTGGCTCGGATGGTGGCTTTGCCAAGTACGCGCTGACGGTGGAGCCACCGTTTGCCTTACTGCGATACCGACGCACTTCGCGCGTGTTTCAGGAATTATCTGTTCCGGATATCGTCAAGCAGGTTTTGACCGAACACCAAGCCAAAAACCCTGTTTTTGCCGCAGTGCAAACACTGGATTTCAAACTATCCGGCACGCACGCGCTTCGATCCTACTGCCTGCAATACCGCGAATCGGATTTTGATTTCCTGACGCGATTATTAGCTGAGGAAGGTTTGTCTTGGCGCTTCGAACATTTGGCCGGAGATAATCCGCAAGTTCAGCTGGTGATCTTCGACGACGCTTTTGCAATTCCTGAAGCACAGGAAATGCAAGTGCGATTCCACCGTGCTGATGCGACGGAAGAGAGTGATGCACTCACCCAGTGGAAGAGCCAGCGGCAAGTGGGCAGCAGCTCGGTGTCTTTGGCGAGTTTTGATTACAAAGCTACCAGCACTCAACAAAGCTTTGATGAGAGCCGGATCGATCAAGGCGATGGCGGGCAACAGCTACAAGCCAGCTTTGAAGATTACGACCCGCAATCGCTGTATTACGCCAGCGATGTGGAAGGCCTCAGCCATTACGCACAATTGCGTCAGCAAGCATCGGATGCAAAAAAGAAATCCTTCACCGGCTCTGGCACTTTGCGTGCTTTGCAAGCGGGTCAGTGGTTTCGCCTAGAAGACCACCCCGCCCACGAGTACGATGCCGCCGAACAACGAGAATTCGCCGTCACCGAGCTAAAATTCACTGCGAACAATAATTTACCAGCGGATTTAACCCAGCAACTGGGACTAGTTGCGCCTAGCTTGCTGGCCGCTGACGCCGCCAAACCCTATCAGGCAGATTTTACCGCCCAAAGACGCGGCCAGCCGATTGCACCCAACTTTGCTCATTCAGAACACAGCAAACCCAAAAGCCGAGGCGTACAAACCGCCACGGTAGTCGGCCCTGCCGGATCAGAAGTCCACACCGACGAGCAAGGCCGGATTAAGGTGCAGCTGCACTGGCAGCGTGCCAGCGAGCACCCGGAATTCGGTGCAAACCTCGACGATAAGTCTTCATGCTGGATTCGTGTTGCCTATCCATCGGCGGGCGCAGGCTTTGGGCATCAGTTTATCCCGCGCATTGGGCAGGAAGTTTTAGTCGACTTTATCGAAGGCGATATCGACCGCCCGATTATCACTGGAGTGGTTTATAACGGTAGCCATCCTGTGCCCGCGTTTAGTGGCGCAGGCGCTTTGCCCGCTAACAAAACATTATCCGGTATCAAAACCAAAGAGCATGAAGGCGGCCAGTACGGCGAGCTGCTGTTTGATGACACCAAAGGCGAAGTGCGCACTAAATTATCCAGCGAGCATGGCAAAACCCAGCTTAACCTTGGCTATCTGATCCATCCAAGAACTGACGGCAAGGGCGAGCCACGCGGCGAAGGCTTTGAGCTGCGCACGGATAATCAAGGCGCAATCCGCGCCAATGGCCTGCTGATCAGCACCGAAGCTAAAAGCGGAGCCAGCGGTAAGCAGCTAGACCACAGCCCAGCGCAAAGTCAGCTGGAATCAGCCCTTGCACTGGCACAAAGTCTTGGCGAAACCGCCACTAATCAACTTGCCGACACCATAGAAACTGGCGACGGCGATAAAACCGTCAAGCCCGACAACAGCGCAGGCGACAAAGCCACCACCGGCCATCTGCACCACCATGTGCACGCCAGCAAAAGTCTTGAAGCGGGCAGTAATACCGACAAAGACGGCAAGAGCAAATCAAAAGACCAAATCGGTCAGCAAAAAATCATCCTGCTGCATGGGGAAGACGGTGTAGCCATTACCAGCCCGCAAAGCCAAACCATCGCCGCTGGCACCAACCTTGATCTAGTTGCCCAAAGAGACAGTAACCAAACCTCCGGTCGCCGCTGGATACACAATGTGGGCCAGCACATCAGCCTGTTTGTGGCAGGGGTAAAAGATAAAGTCGCACTCAAACTAATCGCCGCCAAAGGCAAAATTCAGCTGCAAGCGCAAAGTGACGATATTGAGATCACCGCCGACAAAAATGTCAAAATCACTGCTTGCAAAGAAAGCATCACCGTAACGGCTAAAGACGAAATCCTCATGACAGCGGGTGGCGGCTATATCCGCTTAAAAGGTGGCAATATTGAGATTCATTGCCCCGGTACGGTAACAATAAAAGGGGCGAGTCATGAGTTGAGTGGGCCTGCAAGCATGAACCCGCCCTTGCCGCAGTTTCCTAATTCGGTTTGTATTCCATGTTTATTAGCAGCGATGAAATCAGGTAGCCCTTTTATCGCTTAAGGAGTATTACAAGCATGACTCATTTAGTTGAAGCCATTCATGATTCTGCCGTGCTTTATGAAGATATTGTCGCTAGTGTGGGGTATGGCGCACTTTATGCAATTGTGGATTCTGCCTTTGATTTAAAAATATGCAAGCAATTACGGAAATGGCCGTCCATCGCGCTTTATCAAAATACCGAGCTAGCTGAATTAGGCTCCTATTCACCTACCCTATATTTAATTGGCGAGGATGATAGTGCTGCGCATATCGCTAAGCTGCTAGAGCTATGCAAGGGGCAGCCCATGCTGAGCTTTATTCGCAGCCAATGCGATTTGGCCGGATTAAAGCAGCATTTAGAGTGTTTATTAAAAGTGTATTGCGAAGACAATACAGAGTGGCCATTGCGCTACGCCGATACACGCATTTTAGTGTCACTGTTTGATGTGTTGACGGCAGGGCAAAAAAAGATATTGCTCGCGCCTATCCATAGCTGGTTGATTCTAGATCGATTTGGAAAAATACAAAGCCAGTTTGGCGAGAATCAAAACACTGCACTTTGGAATCTTGAATCGGGTGTGTTGAAAATGGATGAAAAGCAATTTGCTGAAATGATTGATGCAGCAATGCCAGATTCTATTTTAGCAACCGTGCGAGATCAATACAGCAGTATCTTGTTGCCTTATACAAGCGGTGAGCAATTTAAGCGAGTTGAGCAAGGGATAAATGATGCAAAAGAGCTGCAGCTGAATGGCGCTCAGGAAATACTGCAAATGGCCCTGCTTCAGCTGATGGCTGCGGAAGGCGTTAATCAGTCCGCAGATTACGCCGTATTCAAAAAAAGAATACAGGATGGGCAGGAGCTGGCTGATACCATTAACCATTTGCCTGCCACTTTCTGGCGATAAGTGTTTTCTGAATATTGATAAAAACAGGGCTAATATTATATGAAGAATAAATTGAATATTTTACCTCATACTGTATTTTTAGTACTGATGGCATTCACCATTAGCGCGTGTAGTAGTTATGAGCGCTTCCCCGGGCAAAACCAAATTGCCGAGAATAAAGCAAGGGCTGCGGCGGAGTTGGATAAGGAAATACCGATGTTGGGTGTATCGATGATGTGTATAGAACACCCAAATACTAGTTATATTTATTCTTACTATATAAAGGAGCCATTTAGTTCTCGCATGGCAGGAGGGGGGAGCTGTGGCGGGCTGGTTGTGGGGGGGTATCAATTGCCAGAAAAATGGCAGCCGGGAATGAAAGTAAAAGTCCGTTGGAATCGTCCAATAAAAGGCAAAGATAATTGGATAGAGAAATACACAACAATTATGCCGTATGACGATGTAGGTACTTTGTATGTGCATTTTTTTGAAAATGACCAAGTGCGTGTTATTTCTTCGGCATATGCAGGAGTATCGAGTGCTCGACACCCTATTTTGAGAGATGTAGTTACACCACCTCCTGAAGTGGAATAGTACTAAGTATGTTTTATTCAATAATTAGACTGGATACTTTATATGTTATATAGAAAAAATTTATTACCCCATGCTTTATTGGTGATAATTACCTTATTAACAATGAGCGCTTGTAGTAGTTATGAGCGCTTCCCTAGACAGAATCAGATTGCTGAAAATAAAGCGCGGGCTGCTGCTGAGTTGGATAAGGAAATACCTATGATTGGAGTTTCAATGATGTGTATTGAACATCCAAATACTGATTATATTTACTCTTATTATATAAAAGAGCCGTTTAGTTCTCGCATGGCGGGAGGGGGGAGTTGTGGGGGAGTAGTTGCGGGGGGGTATTCTTTACCAAGAAAATGGCAATCTGGAATGAAAGTAAAAGTTCGTTGGAAACCAAATGGCCGAGCATGGGTTGAAAAATATACGACGATTATGCCTTATGAAAAGGCTGGTACTTTATATGTACATTTCTTTGAAAATGATCAAGTGCGTGTAGTTTCTTCGGCTTATGATAGCCCGTCGAGTCCAGATCACCCTATTTTGAGAAATGTAGTTACGCCACCTCCTGAGGTAGAGTAATGAGTGCAATTAATTCTGCTCCAAAGATTATTGAGGATAGTGCTGAAAAAGAGTTAGCTCTGCCTCCTGGTGAAATACTGAAAATGGTTTGCTCTGTGGAGATAGCTGTCCCTACCTCATGCAAGCTAAACGTAGCAATTAGTCTATTTTTTGATGGCACTAATAATAATATGGAACGTGATGAAGCTGATTTGTCACATAGTAATATTGTTCGCTTGTATAAAGTACATAAAACAAGCGATAGAGTGAATACATTATTTAAATTAGGATGTTATGCCATTTATATTCCTGGTGTAGGCACACGTTTTGAGGCAAATGATGAGTTGCGTGAAACAGCTGACGGCAAGGCGATGGCTAAAGGAGGTCAGGCGCGTATTTTGTATGGTTTGCTCAAGACTTATAACGCAGTTTACAAGACGATTGTTGGTGGAAAAGATTGGCTAGATGAAGATGCCATTGCCGAAAAAATAAAAGCCTATAGGCGCGATGTAGAACAACAGAATAATTATGATCCGCAAATGCGGCAGCCCCGGCCGAATCGCAAGAGTTGGTTTGCTAATTTGCGTGAGGAATTAAATAAAAAACTGGAAGAAGCGCGGCAAGCTAAGCCTAAGCCGATGATTCCGGCCATTAAGGTGGCGGTATTTGGTTTCTCTCGCGGGGCGATTGAGGCGCGGGCTTTTTGCTATTGGCTAGATGCAGCCCTGGATCATGGCCGTATTTGTGGTATTCCGGTGGAAATCAATTTTTTGGGTTTATTTGACTCGGTAGCGTCGGTTGGCTTGGCTAATTCTGCCTCTGAAACCACAATACTTTGGTTTGCCAATGGGCACTTTGATTGGGCAGCAGAAACGCTGAAACCATTGCCGGGTTTAGTTAAAAAAACCGTGCACTATATTGCTGCGCACGAGCAGCGGATGAATTTCCCGATTACCCGTGTATTGGGCGGCAATGCCAGCGAGTATATCTACCCCGGCGTGCATTCGGATATTGGCGGGGGATACGGTAAAAATGACCAGGGTCGCGCGGGCAGTATAGGCAAGATGCTCTCTCAAGTGCCTTTATTGCATATGCATAAGGCGGCGGCAATGGCCGGTGTGCCGCTGGCGCTGCATCAGGAAATGCCTTCTGATATTAAAGAAGATTTTGCCCTTGATGCAGAATTAGCAAAGCGTTGGAATTTATATATGGCGGCCGATGCATGGTCGGGCAGTTATGAAGAATTAATCAATGCCCATATGCGCTTGTATTATCGCTACCGTCGGTTTTATTTAAATGGCTTTGAAAACTCCAAAGCATTTCAGGGTGCAAGTGCACAGGATCAAGAAGATTTACGCAGCTATAACGCACTCTTGCTGGGCGATTTAAAGTTATTAAAAGAGCGTGAAAAAGGCGGCAGGCCAAGGCCGCCTGAGCGTGATCGTTTTCCAAACAATGACAATATTGATTTTCAGGGAAATGCCAAATTGGCAAATAAGCGGGCGTTGTCCAGATCAGATCATCGCAGCAAGCCTGATACGATAGAAAATATAGCATTAAAAGTATTTGATGCCCCAGCCGATGCCACATTACCACCCGAATTGCAATTATTGGATGAGCATGTGCATGATTCTTTGGCCGGGTTTTATTTGGCGGGTTATGTAACTAAAGAAGAGAAAGCCGATCGTTTATTAGAAATGCAAAAAAAACCACCTTCAACTAATGATCCTTATGATAGAAAAGTATATGAAAATGCTCAGGCTGATGCAGAAGTCAGCGCTTTGTTGAAAACAAAAGGAGAGCTTAGAAAAGATCGTGAACGGGTTTTTTCGCCTGGTGAGCAGGATAAATTAAAAACCGACAAGGTCTTTCCGGTGCTCACCGATGCGGATGCGCCTGAATTAAGGAACCGACTGATTACTTCTCAAACCTGGACGCGGCGTGAAGGAGGTGGGTATTTGAAGGAAAGATATGTTTTTCCTGATTAATGTCTTATGTTCTTGCGATAATACATCATTGCCATGACAGGTTTTTCAGAAACAAGGCATTTTTTTGATTGTTTTTGTGTTTTTATTAAATATATATTAAATATTACTTATTCTGTTGTGGCCCAATGCGAAAGAAAACACAATCTAAATCTGTATTTTTGCAAGAAAATACACCGATTCGAAGTTTAAATGTAATTCAAACGAATCATGTTCTGACTTGGGGGGAGAAAATCACACAATGCTTGGGTGTTTCACTGCTGTTTTTAAGTATTCTCTCTTTATTACTGGGTTTGGCTGGTATGGGGATGACCTTGATTCAGCTGGATTGGTTGCAGTGGTATGCGCCGGGTGATTGGCTAAAATATCAAGTGGTTAGTGTTTTTGTTTTAATGCTGGGAGGCTGGTTTTTTCTTGCTTATTCTGAGCGAAAATTGATTTTTCGTTTTAATAAAAGTGGCTGCTGGTTTAATCATCATAGTGATCCGCTTGTCTGGTCTGATTTAGAAATATCGTTTCTGATGAGAAATCGCATTCAGGCGCAAACCACGCAATCGGAGCAGGCTAATATATTTGAACTAAAAATTGGCTCGCCGGATCATGGTGTATTTCATTATTCTGGTAGGGGGGCTGATGTTGCTGTTTTAAAAGAACTGCTTCAATTTTTGCCCCAAGGGGCATTGAGCTGCCCGACTACAAATTGGACTACGCCTGCTTCGGAGAATAATCGATGGTGCGCGCATAGTGTGGCCAATAAAAGCAGAAAGTATGCAGCCATTTTTGGATTTATATCCTTATTTTTATGGATGATGGCAAGCATTGTTTTTATTCCGGATTTAATTCAGAGTGGAAAACTGGCGTTTATTCCCTATTTTCCACCGCCTGATTTATCTGCCCGTTCTGATGAATATATGGGCTATAGCATGGCTTTAATATTAACGGGAAGCACTTTAGGTGCATGGCTAATACTTTGGGGGCTAAAATTTACGCGTGATGATTTATCTGCTGATCCAAATGGCCTGTATAGCAAGCAGCATGGGATTATTCCCTGGGGCAGGATTGCTTCTACAAAAAGTTTTGGTTTACGTAATCACAATGGGGAAGAGCTGCAAATCACATTTTTGAATCATGATTCAGTATTGATCACTCACCGATGGCAAGTCGGTTCGTTCAGCCGTGTGGCTAAGTTTGCAGAAATTTGCGAAGCGGGTTGCCTTGAGTTTGGTCAGTTAAGGCCTGATTGATGCCAGTCAGGCCTGTCGTCTTTCACTGGTCACTATTCGTTTGTTCAGGTGAGGAGGGCGTCGCTGCCAAATCCCGCTTTGCCCGTCTTTCTGCCATTTTATTGTCGTAAGCGCTTTTATGGGCGATGTATAAGACGCGCTCTATTTCGGCGCAGACATAGCCTTTTTGATCGATCAATTGCACGGGGTAGACGCGATCTATTTCCGGGGTGAGGTCGAGCAAGTTGCGGATTTGGGTGAGCTCGGCTTCGTCGATTTTGAATTCGGCAACGAGTGTGCCGCGCCCGGGCCGTTTAAAGCGGATGGTGCCGCCTTTATCCCACACCACATAATCGTCCCCCAAATTAAAATACAGCATGCACATATAAAATGGATCGGTGGCGGCGAACATGCTGCCGCCGAAAATCGTGCCATTGATATTGCGCGTTTTCCAGTTGAGCGGCAGCTCTACGCGGATATAGCGCACATCAGGGGAGACTTCAGTGACTTTGCACCCGGTGCGGTGAATGGCGGGAAACCAGTTCAAGCCAAATTTCACCAGCTTTGCGGCAAGGCGAGGGCGGGCGACGACATAGAGGGAAATCTTTCTGAAAAAAGGCGACATTCACAAGTCCGGTGGGTGAGGGATGCGAAAAAAAACCTAAATCTTAAAACACGCAGGATACAGAGCAATACGCAGAAAATCGGTAAAACGGCTTGATTTTGTTCGCGATTTTCGTGGGTGCCAGCTTTGTTTTTAAGCCCGCCTGAGCAGGTGCAGAATTTTACGGAAGAAAACGATATTTTTCTCCGTGGGCCTCTGTGTTTTCCTCTGTGGTTAAAGGTGTGGGTTTTACATGCGATAAAAAGTCAACGGAGCCTAGCCTAAATGAGTATGCCGCTCAGGGATATTGCTGACTTCCATATTGTTTAAACCTTGCACAATCCCGCAGTTTTGTACCGCTTGCTCGCTTTGGCATTGCTGTCTTAGCGTTTTAAGCTGTGTTTCCAGCTTAAGCAGCTCTTGAATTCTGATGCTGACATGCTCGATATGCGCGTCGAGCAGGGTGTTGACCGAGTGGCAGTTGTCTTCGGGCTGATCCATCAACTGCAATAGCGCACGGATTTCCTGATGGGTCATATCCAGCGCACGGCAGTTGCGGATAAAGCTTAAGCGCTCCAGATGCAGCTCACTGTAATCACGGTAATTGCCACTGGTGCGGGCAGGTTCGGGCAGTAGCGATTCCTTTTCGTAGTATCTGATGGTTTCCACCGTACATTGTGCCGCTTGGGCGAGTTCACCGATTTTCATTGCGCTCTTCTGTGCAGGATATTACGTAGCAAGGTACTTCTTAAAAGGCAGGCTTGATTGCTGTAATGCCGTTCACTTAAGCGGTTTTGTTTGAGTTCCCCCCTTTGTAAAGGGGGGGGCTAGGGGGGATTTGCAGTTGATGTTGGGCTTAAAATAAGCAAAAAACTCAAGGCAAATCCCCCTCAATCCCCCTTTTTCTAAGGGGGAAGCAAAACCAATACCTTAAGCGAACGGCATTAGGCTTGATTTCTGATCTTTTATATTGGGCTACTTATCAGAAGTTAAATAGGGTTGCACTCAAAGGCTTGCCTGCTCTTTTGGGCTGAGATGGTATGAAGACGATTTTGTTGATGCTATATGCCGCGGCAGCTGGTGGTTTGCACCGCGCAGGGTGATTGGGTTTACGCTGATGGGGTGGGGCTTTAGTGCCGCTTGCCGAAAAGAATTCGGTTTATCGATCCTGAATGCGGTAAACATTGGATGACAATTGCAAAGTAGCATCAAAGCTAACGGGCGGGCGGTGTGGGTGTACTTTGAGCACGGCATCTACCCTGAAGCGCAAGTGTCGCTCTAATTCACGCGGCGCATCTAGGCTGATTTTTACACGCGCTAAGCGTGGCTCATGTCGCTCGATGGCGCGGCGCAGACGATCGCGCAGCATTTCTCTATCGTCCGGGTTAAGCAGGCTAATGCCGGATAAATCGGGAATACCAAATTGCAGCATCGAATCGTTGGCGAGCGGATAGGGCTCAAATAATTCCGGCATATCCATAATGCGCGTATTGAGTAGCGCTTCTAAATCACGCGCTAGGGCGCGCCGAAATTGTGGTAGCTCGAATAGCATCGCGGACGATGCGTGGCTGATATCCGGCTCGTTATCCAGTAGCCGGTCAAGTACAGAAGGCAGGGTAAGGGTCTGGCGGCGGGGCGTGCTCATAATGGCCTATCTAATTCCTATGTGTTTTGCAGGAGCGATCAGGCAAAACGGGAACTGTAAATGCAAAAAAGGGCGGGTTTAAACCGCCCTGTCTGTGCTGGGGCTTAGCCAATCACTTTGCTGAGCTCTTGGGCCAGTAACAAGCGATAAGCAATAAAAATCCCTGCGCCTACTAAAGCCAATAGTGCGAAATACAGCCAAAGCGGTAATTCATGGCGTACAAAGGCTTGAAAGCGCTGTGGCAGCTTCCAGTTAGGGGCAAATTCTGCTTTGCCGCCCCTGACTTGCTGAATTTCTTGGCCAACACGGGCGGTTAAATAGCCCAGCTTTTCCTGGCCTTCGAGTAGGTATTTGCCTTGGAAACCTAATAAAAGGCAGGTGTGGAACACTTCCATTGCCTCGAAATTATTATTAGGATCGCGGCGTAATACTTCCAAGCGATCAAAGAAACCTTCTCCCGCCAAATGCTCGCCAAAAATGCGTAGTTGCAATGGCATACGCTCCCATTCTTCGCGCAGGCTAAATTCTGATGAAAGAATGATTTCATCCATCAGCGCACAAAAAGCATATTTTGCTTCGTTGATACCGGGTACTTCTTTACCAAAGTTGCGAGCATTTTTTTCAAACTGGGCGAGGAAATGGTCGACGCGGCGGTTGAATTCAGCGGCGCTGCTCGGGGCGTTGCCGTCTCTGAGTAAAAACAGCAGATAAACGCCGTCTTCTAGTAACTCACGCAGGCTGGGGGCGGATGGCTTGGCAACGGCCAGCGGATGCGCTTCTGTAGTAGCAGTTTGACTCATTTTTTAATCTCAGCGAAAGACAGCAATTAGCTCAATTTTTAAATCCGACAACGATTGCGGAACATAAATACAAATGCTGCGTGATTGCAACATGCGTTGATAAATATCGCCTCTAGGTTCAAAAGCGAAATATTGATTACCCACGCGAATAGGGATAGCCGAAGGCGTTTGAGCTGCGTAAGAAATGCTTACACCGCGCATGGCCGAGTTCAAAATCTTATCCACATCATCTGGCGCGCCAATTTTGAATTTAAGCGGCACAGTTTCGATGATGTTGACGGCTGATTGCTCGCTTTGGATCGACAGATAGAAATCGACATTCTCAAGGAAACGATCGCTCTCGAGTCGGCCGATATGGAAGGAAGGCTTCGGTGATGTGAGCGGGATCACAGCATAACGCGCTGAAATCACGGTATCAAGCAGCTCACGAATCTGTACATCCAGCACTAGCAGGCTTTCGTGCAAGGCGTCGTGGCGATAGATTGGAATATCGGCCAGCGTATAAACTGATGAAAATGTTTGTAATTCGCCACAAAATTCGGCCAAGGCACGATATAGCTCTTCTGGGTGAAGTGGCTCACACTTTACTAAGTGATTGATACGGGCAAAGTTGCGGTTCACCGTGTGCAGTAGCCAGAAAGAGGCGATATCGGTGGTGCCGTATTCCATCACATTCTTGGCGCGCTCGCGGTGAGCACCGGCCAAGGCCTGGCTTTTAACCAGCAAAATATCTAATAGGCGGCGAAGATTCTGGCTGAGCTCGGGAATGGCGCTGACGGTGGTAGCAGGCGGGTAAAAGCCTGCGCCTAAGGACCACTGGCCAGTGGCGTCTTTTACTAAACGCCCGAGTGGTACAGCTTCATAACCATCGCGGTTTTCTTCTTCCACCATCAGGCGAACATCCAGCTCCAGCGTGGTGAGGTCTGCTTCTAAGGCTTGCGTAAATAAATCGGCCACACTTTGGTGAGCGCTACGGTAGCGGGTAGAGCGCGAGGCGGTGTTTTCGTTGGTTTGTGTGTTGCCACCATAGGGTTGCAGCTCGGCAAGGCAAGCATAAAGCGTGGTGCTCACCCCAACTTGCGGCAAATCATTCAGGTTGCGTGATAGCGGCAGTGGCTCGGATTGAGGGGCTTGGAATAAGCTGCCGTCTCTGAATAGCAGCGAGAGTGAATCTAAGCGAACTTGCCCGCCACGCAGGGCGACTTCATCAATCTGAAACTTCTGCAAACCCCAGTTATGGCGGCTGAGCAAATTACGGATTTCGGCTTGTTGGTAGTCTTGTAATAAAGATTGCTGCTGGAAGTGCTGCGGGCGAAGGAACATGCCTTCGCCCCATAAAACACGTTTTGCTTTCAACATAAGGTAATACTCCGGCAAGCCGCTGCCTCAGTGCAAACGGCTAGCCTCAATAGATAGAAATTTACTTGGTTTTTGGCGCTGGTTTTTTGTGGCTAAAGCCGCAGTCTGCTTTAAATGAAGCAGATTGGCCTGGGATCAGCTGAGCTTTAGGCCGGATCACTTGCAAGTAGCAATCCTGAGCCTTAAAGCTAAATTCTTTCTCGTCACGCACATCTTCTGCATTCACTAATACGCGCCAGAATTGGGAATCAGGCTTGCGGAAAAAACCAACCACGCCGATATATTTGGCTTCTTCTAAAATTTTGTCGTCCAGAGTAACGGTCTTGCCTGGCAGCAAAACAAATTCATTTTGCGAAATAAGCGAGCTGCCAAGTAACTCAGCATCTGTTTTACCGCTGGCCAAAGAATCAAAAGTGAGCCGGTTGAATTCTTCAAGTCCTTTAAGCTGATACAGCCTAAGTACCAAAGATAAAGGTCGGCCGCTGGAATCACGGTTGAGTGATGGCTCTGCTTCGCCCTGAATCTTGAATGGCTTAGGCCCACTGCTTGCGCAAGCAGTAAAGAGAAGCAGGCAAGACATCATCAATATGATTTTGGCGTGTTTTTTGATTGAATTAATTGGCATCATCTTTTGTTTTTTGACTAAAAATGTTTAAAAAATGGCGAGATCAGCGGGGCCGAAAATTAAGTCATTACCACTTGAGGATGCAGATATATAACACGAGAACGCATAGTGTGCATGGGCAATAAGAACCATTGGTAAAATAAGTTGATGAGTTATGCTTTTGCTTTGCTTAAGGGTAGAATAACGCCTCAGTAAGTATCCGGGGTTCTGGTTTTGTTTGCTATCTTTATGATTTTAATAGTAATATTTTTCGTTCTGGCTTGGGTTGGCTGGTATTTTTTTGTGCGTGATCCGGGCAAAAAAATAGTATTGAAAGAAAATAAGGTAAAACCCGCGGGTTGTGAGGATGCAACAAAAAAGAAGAGAAAAGATGTTGTAAGTATTTCACCCGATGTGCCTGGGCGTAAAGAATCTTTATTAAGTCGGTATTTCCTGCATAGAAAAATGAAATTAAGTCTGTTGCCTCTGGCCAGCCTTGTTTTGGTTCTACTGGTTGTTGGTATCACCTTACGTTTTAACTCACGGCATGCCATTGCGCCTTTTTTGCCTCAGGAATATAGCCAGGTTGCTCATATACAAGGGACGTTTACAGAAGCAAAGCTTGAGCCACCACCTGCTCTGCCTCCCGAAGTGTTTATTAATGCAGCTGCAGCAGCTGCCCGCCCCGGTATTGCTACCGCAGACCGAGATTGGAGCAAGCTGGATCCTCATTTTGTGCAGACGGTTTTGCAGATTATGAAAAAGATGGCGGAGCGGGGATATCCAATGGCGCTGCTTGAAGGCTATCGCAGCCCGGAGCGTCAAGATGGTTTGGCTACTCAGGCAACGGTGGTCACCAAGGCAAAAGGCGGGCAAAGCAAGCATCAATATGGTTTGGCGGTGGATTTAGCGCCAATGAAAGATGGAAAAATTATTATTTCAGAGCGTGATAAGTGGGCTTTTGAGGCTTATCAGGCGCTGGGTGAAGAAGCCGTTGCTGCGGGGCTGACGTGGGGCGGAGTTTGGTCATTTAAAGACTATGGGCATATCGAAAAGGCGGGCTCTTTAGCCGCCTTAATGCGAAATAAGTAATTCTTGTAGTTCATTTTGTATGGAGATTCATGTTCATGAAGCATTGGCTGCGTAACGCCAAAGTCACGTCAGCAATCGGGTTTTTAATCTTGATTGGTTTGATCTGGTTTTTAGGTCCATGGTTTGGATTGATAACAGCAGAAGTTCGTTTTGGCTGGATCTTCGCTGTGATGTTGCTGTGGGTCTTTACCCTGCTGGTTGGCAAATTAATTGCGAATCGCGCCGGGGGCCTGATCGAAAAAATGCTGCTCAAACAAGCAGACGACGCTGTGATTGGTGCCAGTGTGGATAAGCGAGCCGAGGTTAATCTCTTGCGCCAGCGCATGCTGGGCGCGATTGATACGCTGAAAACCTCGCAATTGGGTAAATCGCGTGGCAATGCGGCGCTGTATGAATTGCCGTGGTACATGATTATTGGCCATCCTGCTGCCGGTAAAAGCTCGGCTATTTTGCAATCTGGCCTGACCTTTCCCTTTAGCGATAAAGGCGGTGTGCAAGGGGTAGGGGGCACGCGCAATTGTGATTGGTTCTTTTCTACCGAAGGCGTGTTGCTCGATACCGCGGGGCGCTATGCCACGCAGACCGAAGATCGCGTGGAATGGCTGGAATTTTTAAAATTATTGAAACGCCATCGCTCTAAAGCGCCGGTGAACGGTATTTTGGTGACCATCAGCTTGCCCGAGCTGGCTCAGCATCATTCCGAAGGTTTTGCGCTGTATGCTCGCCAGATTCGTGAACGTATTCATGAAATTGAAGCCACGTTTGGGCTGCAAGTGCCGATTTATCTCATTTTTACTAAGCTCGATTTACTGGGTGGCTTTTCGCAGTTTTTTGAAGAAATGGCTGAAGAAGAGCGCCATCGGGTATGGGGTGCAACGCTGAGCGCAGAGCAGGGCTCAGGCTTTGATGCTAGCCAAGTGGTCAGCACGCAGTTTGATGCGATGTATCGTGGCCTAGTGCAAATTGGTGAAGAAAAGCTGGCGGCGCATCGTGGTAATCAGAATAAACCTGCGTTCTTTGCGTTTCCGATTGAGTTTCATGCGCTGAAAGAAGCGGTGACTAAGTTTGTTAAGCTGTTGCAAGAAGAAGATCCTTATCATGCTCGCCCTTTGCTGCGCGGCTTTTATTTCTCTAGTGCCTTGCAAGAGGGAATTCCGCGTATTGGCGCTGCAACCCATGTTTCTAACCAATTTGATTTAAGTCGTCAGGGCTTTGATGCGAGCCAAGTGCCTGCTTCATACAGCTATTTCCTGCGCGATCTATTCAGAGAAGTGGTTTTCCCGGATCAGCATTTGGTTTCACGCCAGACGCGTCCTGCGGGTAGCCGCTGGCGTATGGTGGGCATGGTATCTGGCCTATCTGCACTGGCGCTTTGCGCTGGGCTTTGGACTTGGTCGTATATCGGCAATCAGAAGCTGATGGCAACGGTAGCAAGTGACCGAATTGCAGCACAAAAATTAGCATCGTCCGGCCAGCTCTACGATAAGTTGATGTCGCTGGGTATTTTGCAAAAACGGATTGAAGAATTGCAGTCGTATCGCAAAGAAGGTCATCCGTGGCAAGTGGGTTTAGGGCTTTATCAGGGTAAGGAATTAGAAGCAGCACTGCGCAAAGAATATTTTGCGGGCTTAAAAGAATCGATGCTGGCTCCGGTGAAAAAGAATCTTGAGTTGTCGCTTGAGCAACTGGCTTCAAACCGGCCTGCAGAGCCTACTCCTGTACCCGCTGTTGTTGCACCAACGCCTACACCGACGCCCACTCCGGCGCCTGTAGCGCCTAAGCCAGCAGAGCCTACGCCGGCTAAAGAGCCCGTTAAAAAGCGGCCTCCAGCGCCGCATAAAAAAGGTCTGCCGAATATCCAGCTAAGTGCTTGGCATATTCCGCAGCGCGCAACGGCTTTAACCGTAAAAGAAACACCACCGGAAGCCAGCCCGGCTGTGCAGCCTAAGCTGGATCAGGGTTATAACGCGCTGAAAACCTATCTGATGTTGCATGATCGGTCCCGTATGGACGAAGCACATCTGACCGATCAGATTCCGCGTTACTGGCGTAGCTGGTTAGAGGCAAATAAAGGCAATCGTAGCAATGAAGAAGTGATTGCTGCGGCAGAGCGCTTGGTGGCATTTTATGTTAGCCAGATCAAAGAGGCGGATTTACCTTTAATTACTAACGATGAAAAAACGGTTGCCGCTGCGCGTGAAGTATTACGCGCCTCGCTGAAGCGTTTAAGTGCCACAGAGCGTGTTTATAACGAAATTAAAGCACGTGCTAATACCCGTTTTGCCCCGCTAACTGTGCCGCGCATTTTGAATAATAAAAATGGCGATGTGATTGCGGGTAGCCAGATGGTGGCAGGTGCCTTTACTCGTGAAGCCTGGGATAACTTTATCCGTAATTCGATTGACGAAGCCAGCAAGGGCGAAGTGAAGAGCGATGACTGGGTATTAGCGTCTTCGGTGCAGGATAACTTGGGCAGAGATGGCAATATCGAGAAAAACAGGGCCGATCTGGAAGCGCTTTACCGGCTTGAATATGCTGCAGAGTGGAAGAAATTCTTGCAAGGCATTGTGATTCGCGATTTCAACGATCTGCCTTTTGCAGGGAATGCAATCGGTCAATTAGCTGATATGCAGAACTCCCCTGTGAAGCTTATTCTGGCACGCGCTGCATTTGAAACTGCTTGGGATAATCCATCCGAGCTTTCACGCAAGCTGGAAAACGCTAAGCAATCGGTATTGGAAAAAACCACTGCACTGCTTAAAGGGACTAATCAGCCTGCCGTTGCGAATGCCGCAGAATTAGGCGAAGTGGGTAAGCAGTTTGCTGGTATTACCCGTTTAGTTCAGGCCGATAGTGCAGGAGCTGCGCCGATTAATAGCTATCTGGAGCAACTGGGTAAGCTTAAAGGCAAGATGAATCAGATTGCCAGCAGCGATGAGCCCGGTGCGCAAGCGCGTCCTTTAGTGCAAGCCACCCTGAATGGCAGCGGTTCGGAGCTGGCAGACACCTTGCAGCAGGTGGATAACGCATTGTTGACCCCTCTTTCGCAAGAAACGCGTGAAATGGTAAGGCCAATGCTGGTACGCCCTTTAATCCAGACCTACGCCGTATTGCTTGGGCCGGTAGAGAAAGATCTGAATCAGGCTTGGCAAAAAGAAGTGTACGGGCAGTGGAAAGTGCTTTCGGCTAAATATCCATTTAGTGATTCAGCTAATGAAGCGCCGATGGCCGATATCGCCAAATTTGTGAAACCTAAAGAAGGCACGGTCGATAAGTTTACTGAAAAGTATCTCAATGGCTTGGTCACACAAAAGGGCGACAGCCTGACTCCGCGTACCTGGGCTAATTTAGGGATTCGTTTTAACCCTGCGTTTTTGGCAGGAATGGGCCGCTTAAGCAGTATGGCTTCCAGCCAGATGGCGGATTCCTCCAGCGCTAAGTTTGAGCTGCAAGCGATTCCTACATCAGGTTTATCAGAGATTGTGATTGAAGTGGATGGCCAGGAAATGCGTTATCGCAATGGGCCTCAGCCTTGGCAATCATTTAACTGGCCTGGCACGGGTAATGCACAGGGCGCCAGAATTCAAGTGGTGGCATTTAGTGGTGTTAGCGCCGTGGTTAGCAATCAGCAGGGTCGTATGGGCTGGATGCGTTTGCTTGCTCAAGCGCAAGTTGAGCAACAGGATGCGGATTCGGCAACGCTCACTTGGAAGATTCGTCGGGGAGATGCAGGTGATGCGGATGTCGTTCGTTTTAATTTCCGTGCAGTAAGTGGGGTTAACCCTCTGCAACTCTCTGGTTTACGTAAGCTGTCATTGCCAGACCGCGTGACAATGTAAGGTGTGCCATGCTAAATAATTTTAAACGGGCTCAGGATTTGCCGATGCAATACGCTATTTTTGGCAAGTTACCACGGCGTGCCGATTTTATTCGTATCAATGCCAGCCATCCTGTTGCTTTGGGCGTAGATCAATCACTTGCGGATAGCTTAAAAGCGATTGCTCTACAGCCAGATTGGCAGACAAGGTATATGCAAGCGCCTGCCAGTGAGTTTTTGTTTCATAGCAGTGATTTGCGGGGCGCCTTTTTAGGCGTCACCTTGCCTAGCCATGATGAGGCCCTGCGCTACTACCCGCTGGTGGCTGGGGTCTGTATCCCCAGCGATATTTTGATGGGAAATGAAGCTGAGTTTTTATTGGCGAATGAGTTGTTTTTTTCTGGTTTAAAAGATCAGCTCAAAAGCGCGGTAGATAACTCGGTAGAAATGATTGCCTGCCGCCAGTTTATGGAAGAGCAGATGTCATTTAGTAGCCGGGCTGCCGCTGATCTGGGCTTGGCAGCACAATTGCTTGAGCGGCATATGGCTAATACGCCTGCTGCAGTGCTTGAGCAGGCGTTATTAAGGACTGGACGCGGCGATCTGGAATCAACGCTGCTCGCTTTTGCTTTTTACTTGCAGCTATCGCGTCGATACGGCAGCAGCATGGCTTCGCAAGTCTTTTTGTTGCCGCTTCCTTCTGGTGCAGGCGAAGAAATCCTGGGCGCAGCGGTGTGGTTGTCCTTATGTCGTGCCGCTATTCATGCTCAGGGTGTAAGTCAGATTAATTTTGCCTTTATTGAGCAATCAGGCTGCCGTTATTTAGCTTTAGCGCTTAACCCGATGACAGAACGGCAATTGACTATGCTTTGGGGGGATAAAGCGGATCCTCTTCAGTTAGTGAATGTGTGTGATTTGCATTCTCCTTGGCGTAGTCATCAATCCTATGCTGAAGCGTCGTACATTTTAGGGAGGCAATTGAGTGATCCGACGTTGTCGCTATTAAAATTGCGTGAAATTGTCGTTAAAATTACTTACGGAATCAGTTAGTTCCGTGTTTTAATTATGCAACTTATTTTATTTAGGAATGGCAATGGCTAAGGAAAGCACACAGAAAAAACTATCGCGCGTTCGTCCACCTCGCGTTCAGATTACTTATGACGTTGAAATTGGCGATGCGATTGAAAACAAAGAACTCCCCTTTGTATTGGGCGTAGTAGGGGATTACACCGGCAATACACCGCAAGTCAAATTGAAAGAACGCAAGTTTATTCAAATTGATCGCGATAATTTTGACGATGTATTGAAAGGCATGGCACCCAGCCTTGCAATGAAAGTTGAAAACAAATTAAAAGACGACGATTCGCAAATGTCGGTTTCTTTGCAATTTGAATCTTTGGCTGATTTCGAACCACAAAATGTGGTGAATCAAGTTGAGCCACTGAAAAAATTGCTGGATGCACGCAGACGCCTTTCTGATTTGCGCAATAAAGTAGTCGGCAATGACAAATTAGAAGAACTGCTGGATGAAGTGGTTCGCGATACCGAAAAATTACATCAGATTAGCCAGGCTAGACCAGCCTCTGCAGAGGAGTAACCGTTATGTCAGATCTACAGAAGCTTGATGCCAGCACCGTTGAGCATAGCGAAGCCAGCAGCTTGCTTGATTCGATTATTGATAACAGCCGTATCGCCAATAATGAACAGGAAAAAGACCGTACCCGCGATTTGATCAGCGAATTAGTTGATCAGGTTTTGGCAGGTACAGTGACTATTTCCCGCGATTTAAGTGCCAGCATGGACGTGCGGATTGCTGAAATTGACGCACTGATTTCAGAGCAGCTGAATGAAATCATGCACCATGCTGATTTCCAGAAGCTGGAATCATCTTGGCGTGGTCTGAAATACCTGACCGCCGAATCTGAAACCAGCACCATGCTTAAAATCAAGGTGCTGAACGCTTCGAAAAAAGATCTGTTAAAAGATTTTAAAGCGTCGGCCGAGTTTGACCAAAGCGCCTTATTTAAAAAGATTTACGAAGAAGAATACGGCACCTTTGGTGGCGCACCTTATGCAGGCCTTGTGGGTGATTTTGAATTTGGTCGCCATCCAGAAGACTTCTATTTGCTGGAAGAATTATCCCATGTGGCCGCTGCTTCACACGCGCCGTTGATTACTTCGGCAGGTGCAGGCTTATTTGGTTTGGAAAGCTTTACTGATATCGGCAAGCCACGCGATTTGGCCAAGATTTTTGATACGGTTGAATACACCAAGTGGAAATCATTCCGCGAATCTGATGATTCCCGCTATGTGGGTATGGTCTTGCCGCATGTATTGGGCCGCCTGCCATATGGTCGTGAGACTGTGCCGGTTGAAGATTTTGATTTTGAAGAAAACGTGGATGGCACCGATCACAGCAAATATCTGTGGACCAATGCCTCTTATGCCTATGCCGCACGTTTAACTGCCGCATTTGCAGAATACGGCTGGTTGGCAGCGATTCGTGGTGTTGAGGGTGGCGGCTTGGTTGAAGGTTTACCAGCGCACACCTTTAAAACCGACGATGGCGAAGTGGCTCTGAAATGCCCTACCGAAGTGGCAGTTACAGATCGCACAGAAAAACTGCTGTCTGATCTGGGCTTTATTTCTTTGGTGCATTGTAAAAACACCGATTACGCTGCTTTCTTTAGCGGCCAGTCATCGCAAAAAGCCAAGACCTATAACACGGATTCGGCCAACGCCAATGCGCGTTTGTCCACTCAGCTGCCTTATATTTTCTCGGTTTCACGCATTGCGCATTACATGAAATCAATTATGCGCGACAAGATTGGTAGCTTTGCTTCCCGTCAAAATGTGCAGGATTTCTTAAATACATGGCTTGCGCAATATGTGCTGCTGGATGATTCGGCTAGCCAAGAAGCAAAAGCAAAATACCCATTGCGTGAAGCACGTGTTGACGTGGTTGAAGTACCTGGTAAGCCAGGTGTGTACCGCGCAGCAGCGTTCTTGCGCCCACACTTTCAGCTCGATGAGCTAACTATTTCTTTGCGTCTGGTGGCTGAGTTACCTAAACCAACCCGTTGATGCAGTGAAGCGTAGAAGTAACTTTTATTAACTGTAAGGAGTTTTGCAAATGGCTTTTGATGCATTCTTGAAAATTGATGGTATTCCTGGCGAATCAACCGATGACAAGCATAAAGACTGGATTGAAATCCAATCTTTCTCGCACAAGATTGAGCAGCCAGCTCAAGCGACTGCCAGCTCTGCTGGTGGTGCAACGGCTGAACGTGTAAACCACGCTCAGTACGTTATTACTCACTTCTTGGATAAAGCGAGCCCAAAGATCTACGAAGCTTGCTGCACAGGTAAGCACATCAAAGAAATCACTATCGAACTTTGCCGTTCAGGTGGCGATAAAGTGAAGTATATGGAAATCAAAATGGAACAAGTTTTGATTTCTAAAGCAGAGCCACATGGTTCAGCCCAAGACGAAGGCTTCCCAAGCGAATTGGTTAGCTTTAGCTACGGCAAAATCAAGTGGACTTACACCCAGCAAAAACGTACTGATGGCGCCGGTGGCGGTAATGTCAGCGCAGGTTGGGATTTAACAGCCAATAAAACGATTGCCTAAGTGATTTAGATATCACCATTCGGGTGATGGGCAATAAGTAGCAAACTGATCTGCTGAAAGGCAGATCAGTTGTTTTAAAAAAAGGGATTTAATAATGAAACGTTCAGGATTTGTTTGTGCCGCATTACTTGTAATTGCCGCTGGTGTCACCGGCTGCGCAGAGAACCCAACTGCACAGAGCACGGTCCCTGCGACTACTTCTTGGAAAAATGCGCCAGCAGTTGCTA
Organism: Iodobacter arcticus; assembly: GCF_042664895.1. Taxonomy (NCBI): domain Bacteria; kingdom Pseudomonadati; phylum Pseudomonadota; class Betaproteobacteria; order Neisseriales; family Chitinibacteraceae; genus Iodobacter; species Iodobacter arcticus. The sequence goes on along the minus strand of NZ_JBHTBQ010000028.1, from coordinate 778 downwards.
CATCAACAGCTACAAAAGCTGCAGAAACTGCCGCAGCAGCGGCCGCACAAGTCGCAGTTGATCCGTCTTTTCTAAAGTTTGACAAAATGTCAGCCAAGCTGACCGCAGAGCACGAGCTGCAAATTATGAGCCAGCTGCCAAAATTAAAAGAAGCCAAGGTGATTACCTTGCGCGGCTATTGCTACAAGAAAGATATTGGCAATGCTAAATCAGCGGCCTTGGCACGCGCCATTAATGTAGAAAAATTCCTTATTAAACAAGGGATCTCAAAAAAGAAAATGAACCGCCGCTTCAATATTGAAGATGCAGAGCACGCAGTGCGTATTGAGATCGGCAACTAATCAACTTCCCCTTTGCTATTCACTCGTTTTTCCTGGACTACACATGATTTCCCCAATGCCCCTGTCGCAATTACTGAGCAGCTTTGCTGCTGCATTTAATCAAGACCAGCGCTTGATCTCTTTACAGTTAGGTGATGGCGGGGCATGGGGCGAGCAGTTATTGCCGCAGCGAGTGGAGGGCAGCGAGGGGATTAATCAGGCTTACCGTTACCAAGTCGATTGTTTGTCTCCCGACGGTGCGCTTGAGCTTAAATCCTTACTTGGCCTGCCGGTGGTTTTGGCGGTCGCTGATGCGAATGGTAGTGAAATTGAGCGCTGCGGTGTGATCTCGCAAGCACAATTACTCGGCTCGGATGGTGGCTTTGCTAAATATGCGCTAACGGTGGAACCACCGTTTGCCCTGCTTAGATACCGCCGCACTTCGCGCGTGTTTCAGG
>NZ_JBHTBQ010000027.1:9841-178757 GCF_042664895.1 Iodobacter arcticus | reverse complement strand
TGGTCCCACTCCTTCCCATCCCGAACAGGACAGTGAAACACCTTAGCGCCGATGATAGTGCAGATTACCTGTGTGAAAGTAGGTCATTGCCAGACACCCCATTAGTAGTAAAGATGCTGTAAACAAAACCCCCGTACTCGAAAGAGGCGGGGGTTTTGCTTTGCGCGGAAGAAATGCACGTGTCAGTGCAACTACAAAATCAAGCTTCTGTGGTTTGCTGTCGAGTTACGCGATAAAGCGTTGCTAACCCGACCTACGCGAGGTGAATCTTGCACGTTCAAGCCGTTAACTTGGCCTACGCGAAGTAAATTAGGGATTTAATTGGCGGATTCTTAATGGTTTCTGCAAATGAAATATTAATGATGGTTTTATTGATAAAGGATTGGTGTTTTTATATTGCCATCATTACTCACATAGAGAGATCTGATGGTGAATTTCTTTCAAAGAGTAGTGCTAAGTATTTAGATAAAAAAATGGCTTCCTATGCAGGAAGCCATTTTTATTGAATCTTATATCCGCTTATTTCTGTACTGCTTCTACTGCGATGCTGAGCTTAACGTCATCACCGATATTAGGTACATATGTACTCATACCAAATTCGCTGCGTTTGATTGTTGCGCTAGCATTTGCACCGCAAGCGGGCTTTTTCATCATTGGGTGCATATCACATTTAAAATTGCTAACTACTAATGTGAGTGGCTTGGTTACACCTAGCAAAGTGAAGTTGCCATCAACAGCAACTAATTTGTCACCTTCAAATACCAATTTATTGGATTTGAAAGTCATTGCTGGGAATTTTTCTGTATTGAAAAAATCCGGGCCTTTAACGTGTGCATCACGTTTTTCCCAACCGCTATTGAGGCTGCGTGTATCAATACTGATATCTACGCTGCCGGTTTTCTTTTCTGCATCTAGCGTGATGGTGCCGCTTGATTTATCGAAGCGCCCATTTTGAATTGAAAAGCCCATATGGCTTAATTCAAAGCTAGGGTAGGTATGTGATGGGTCTAATTGGTATACAACAGGTGCGGCAAATGCAGTGCTGGTTAAACCTGCTAATAATGCTGTGGCGATAAAACGCTTCATCTTCTGACTCCAGTGGGTGGGTACAACTTATTTGCCAGCAAGGCCAGCAAGGGTGATTTTAAATTTAACGGTCACTTGGTCTGCTACGGTATCAGTATCTGCCCACATGCCATCACCTAATTTATATTGCAATCGTAAAATAGGTAAATTGCCTTCTACAACCAGATTACCTGCTTCTGGTTTGGCTGTGAGCTGGGTAGTTACATCACGGCTGATGCCTTTAATGGTTAATTTGCCTTTTGCTTCAAATTTATTATTACCCAGCGATTTGACACTGCTGGAAATAAAGGTCGCTTTAGGGAAGCTAGCAACGTCAAACCATGCTTTCTTTTTTGCTTCTGTATTGCCGTCGCTACCACCCACATCGATGCTGGCTAAATCGACGGTAATTTCGGCTTGGGCTTTTTCTGGCTTGGCAGGGTCAAAATCTACTTTGGCGGCAAAGCTTTTAAAGCCGCCATCAACTGAGACGCCCATTTGTTTAAAGTTGAAATCAACTTTACTTTTTTGTGGGACGAGTGTCTGGGCTGCACTTGCAGAGAAGCTCAGTGCGGTAAGTAGTGTAGCGCTAAGAATATGACGAATCACTGTATTCTCCTGGGGCAAATTAAAATGGTTTAGGTAAGTGAAATAGTTGTTTATTTTTTTCGTAAAAAAGGCAGCATTCGGGCCAGAATGGCATCTTTATCAATGAAGTGATGCTTGAGAGCTGCTGCAACATGTAGCCCAATTAATACCAGTAATGCAGTTGCAAACAGGCCGTGGCTATTGGCAAATAATTCGGCAAGTTCTGCATTTTTTGCAATCAGATCAGGCAATTGCCAGAGGCCCAGATAAACAACTGGAAATCCTTTTGCTGAGCTCATAAGCCAGCCAGAAAGGGGCATGGCAAACATCAGAAGATAAAGCAGGTGATGCACGGCGGTGGACAGCTTGCTTTGCCATGCTGGCAGGCTAGGATCGGCGCTGGGTGCACCTTTGATTTTTAACCAGATGAGACGAATAGCTACTAAGCCTAGCACAGTGATGCCTGCCCATTTGTGCCACGAGATGACTTTGAATTTGGCTGGCGATAGTGACATTTCTTCCATGGTCCACGCGAGCCCAAAGGCCGTACAGATGAGGAGGGCTACTAACCAGTGCAGTAGAATCTGGATGCCATCGTATTGTGTTTTACTCATTTTATTCACTATTTAATAGGGTCTGGGTTGGCTAAATGATAATCGCTTAGTCTTGAAACTTGCTGCGAAGTTCCGCGAATGTGTTAGTCATTTCAACCAGTTTTTGCTCAGGCAGATCAGAAAAAAAAGGGCGGATGTATTCCAGATGCCGGGTAAATGTATTTTCAAATAGAACCTCACCTTTGGGGCTTAGATAAACCCGAAAACTGCGTCTGTCTTCGCTGATGGTTTCCCGGTTGATGATCCCGCGTGTTTCTAAGCGATCAAGTACCCCTGTGAGTGTTCCCTTTGTGATGAGTGTTTTTTCACCTAATTCACGGCAGCTCATCCCTTGTGTATTGCCAAGCGTAGCAATGATGTCAAATTGCGCAGGTGTTAAATCCATCGCACGGATGTGCCGATTGGATAATTGCTCAAAAGCTTGATAGCAGCGAACCAGTTCACGGATGGTGACTTGGAAGTTTTCCATGACATAGCGCTTTTATTGTTCGTGTTAGTACTGTTTATATCAGAACAAAAAAAATGCTGCAAGACAGGTGGATCACTCACTAGGAATTAGGATAGATGACTTTGTTGAAATACGAGTATTTCAAGAATGGAGGCCATGAAGCAAAAGATATTGAGATTTTGATATGAAGCGCTGGAAATGCAGCGCAAGCGAGGGCTGCGAAGCGGCCCTCGGGAATAGCTGAATGGATTAATGCGCCATATTAAATGCGGTGCGCAAATGTTTGGCAACACCGGATTCTTCATTACTACCAATTGTTAATACATCAGGCAGGGCGGCCACAAGGCGTGGATTAGCATTGCTCATGAGTCGTGGGTGTCCTGCGGTTTGCAGCAATTCCAGATCATTTTGTCCATCGCCAAAGGCAATACATTGCTCGGTTGAAAGGCCTAAGCGCTCTAAGACTACTTGTAGGGCATGACCTTTGGAGACGCCTGCTGCCATGACTTCTAGGCAATCAGGCATAGAAAAGGTGATATAGAGCGTGTTGCCGAATCGCTCACGTAGTTTTTTTTCTACGCTGAGCAGATGTTCGTGATCGCCAATATAGAGCACTTTCGCGACGCCTTCGCCGTGGTGTTTGGCCAGCTCGCTGATCTGATAGCTAAAGCCAGAGTCCTGATGCATATCGAGTAAATATTGGCTGTGCTGATCGATTAACCATGCATCATCAAGATAAAAATTGAGCAAGGTACCTGCTGCAAATTCGGCTTGTGATAATTCCTGCACGACAGATGCTTGAATATTCTCCGCATGGATCAGTTGGTTTTCAGGGCCATGAATACGCGCGCCATTGGATGTAATCAGGTGAGCGTGGATACCCAGCACATCACGAATACCCATCACGTCTAAATAATGACGGCCTGTGGCAATGACAAATTGAACACCGTTTTTTTCTAACTGTTGCAAAGTGTCTGCGGTATAGGCATCGACCATATGTGCGTTATTAAGTAAGGTGCCATCAAGGTCGGAGGCGATAAGCTGATACATCGTGGGCAATCCGGTTGATTCTGGGAGCATTGATTCTAACTTCTATCGTATAGGCTTTGCGCTTGTAAAAATGCCAAATAAAACTAATTAAAAACCCGATCCCGGTAAAGCGAGGTGGCTTAATTCTTCAACCGTTGAGCTGCGTCCTAACAGGGCATTGCGGTGGGGGAAGCGGCCAAAGCGCTGAATCACGGCGTGATGTTTGACAGCGTAATCATAAAACCCCTGTAATTGCGGCTCATTTTGCCATTGGCTCATCAAGGAAAGCGTCAGCTCTTGGTCGGCTAAGTTTTCGGAATGTTCTAAAGGTAAATAGATAAATAACTGTTCCAGCGCTTGAAGCTCGGTATTCAATCCTGCATGAATCATGCTTTTAGCTGCTTGCAACGCCAGATGATCGTAGGCAAAAGAGCGAGCGCTATTTCTGAAGATATTGCGAGGAAACTGATCCAGCAAAATAATATAGGCCAAACCGTGGTGAGGTGTTTCTAGCCAGTGATTCAGCTCGCCCTGTGCTGCGGCTTCAACTGTGGCTAGAAATTTCGTACTGATTTGGGCATCAAATTCTGCATCTTTTCGAAACCATTCTGCTCGGATGTCTAGTTGCTCGCCAAACCAAAAAGAGAGGACATCATCAGGATTCATCGTTGCACCGTAAGCAGTTTAGATAGTGGGTTACAATACGCCGTTTTAGCCCAGCTTGCGTGGGGAGTGTTATGCAAAATGTTGTAGATGTGATCGTAATTGGGGCCGGCGCGGCTGGAATGATGTGTGCTGCAACTGCCGGGCAGAGGGGCCGAAAAGTCGTGCTGATCGATCATGCTACAAAGCTGGCTGAAAAGATTCGTATTTCTGGTGGTGGGCGTTGTAATTTTACTAATTTGAACACGCTGGCAAGCTGTTATCAATCAGAAAACCCGCATTTTGTAAAATCTGCGCTTAAGCAATACAGCCAGTTTGATTTTATCAAAATGGTTGAATCATATGGTTTGGGCTATTACGAAAAAACCTTGGGCCAGCTTTTTTGCGATCAAGGCTCGCAAGCCATTATCGATATGCTGAAAGCCGAAGTGGATCTGGGCGGTGTGATCTGGCGTATGGATACAGGCATTGTGGCTATTCAAAAGACAGATACTGGTTTTGAGGTGATCACAAGCAGAGAAACCTGGCTCTGCAGCTCTTTAGTCGTTGCCTGTGGCGGTTTATCGATTCCACCTATTGGTGCAACGGGCTTGGGTTATGAGATTGCAAAACAATTTGATATACCCGTACTGCCTCTGGCCGCAGCCTTGGTGCCGCTCACTTTTCAGCCACAAGATTTATGGACTGATTTAGCAGGGGTGGCGATCGAAGACACGATCGTGAGCTGTGGTGGTATGCAATTCAGAGAGGCGATCTTGCTGACCCATAAGGGTTTATCTGGCCCCGCTATTTTACAAATATCCAGCTACTGGCGAGCAGGCGATTCGCTGGAAATTGATTTATTGCCGGATGTTGATTTTGATGAAATTTGGGTGGCAGCCAATCGTGATGCCTTAATCAGCACTATTCTTTCTGAGCGATTGCCCAAGCGCCTTGTGCAGGCATGGATGGCAGAGTGGGGAGATATCAAGCCACTGAAACAATATTCGCCTAAAGAATTATTGGCGATAGCAGAAAGCTTTCATTGCTGGCGCATCGTGCCTTCAGGTTCAGTTGGGTATAAAAAAGCGGAGGTGACGCGCGGTGGGGTGGATACGCAGGCGCTATCGTCTAAGACCATGGAATCGCGCCAAATAGCGGGTTTGTTCTTTATTGGTGAAGTGGTGGATGTGACCGGCTGGCTGGGCGGATACAACTTTCAATGGGCTTGGTCATCAGGTTATGTTGCAGGATTGAATTCCTAGGTGTATAACTAAATCTCCAGCGACAGCAAAAGGAGATCGAATGAATAGTTTCCAAGAAGTGCTGTTTGCGGAGGTGCAGTTGGCCCCCGTTGCGACACGGCTAATGTGTCGTTTTGCTGGATGCCTGTAGTGCAGTGAAGGCACAGAACCAAGCCATCACATGAAGGCCATCAGGTGTCGTAGTAAATGCTCTTTGCGTGTATTAGATGTAAGTACTGTTAAGGTTGTTGTAGCTGTAGATGTGGCCGTACCGTAGTATTTTTTGTACGTGTTTTTCCTGTAGCTGCTGTTGAAGTGAAAGTTGTTTTTATTAACATTAACCTTCAGTTTTGTATTTCATCTGTTTTACCGCAAGAAGCAACGGAGCGCACTCGCGCTCCGTTGTCGTTTCTGCTCGCCGTAAAAAAGGATTAATGTGGGAAGAATAGCGTCATAAGTAGTCTGGCGGTGATTGGCCCCAGCACCAGCATTTTTTCTTTACCGCAGATCTACTGAATAGGCCGCGCTATTTCTTAGCAAAGGTGTTACAGCGGCTGACCGAGCCGCTATCTAATCCCTGTTTAAACCAATACATCCGCTGTTCAGAGCTGCCATGAGTAAATGCATCAGGCGTGATTGCTTGCCCTGCACTCTGTTGCAAGGTGTCATCACCAATGGCATTGGCCGCAGCTAAGCCTTCTTCAATATCGCCAGGCTCAAGCAGTTTATTTTGTGCCGCATAGTGGCCCCATACGCCAGCTAAGCAATCTGCTTGCAGTTCAAGTTTTACAGAGAGAGCATTGGCTTGCTTTTTTGAAACCTGCTGTTGTTTCTGGTGGACTTTGCCAGAAATACCGGAGATATTTTGCACATGATGGCCCACTTCATGAGCCAGAACATAGGCATTGGCAAAATCCCCTGGTGCACCATAACGTTTGGCTAGCTCGTCATAAAAGCTGAGGTCGATATAAATTTTTTTATCGGCGGAGCAATAAAAGGGGCCCATTGCAGACGAAGCGCCACCACAAGCTGATTCCACTTTTTCTCTGAATAAATGTAGCTTGGGCTGCTCATAGGCTGTGGCAAAGGCTTCTGGGTAAATTTTATTCCAGACGTCTTCTGTTGAGGCCAAAATGCTGCTGGCAAATTCGCTGGCTTGATCTTTAACGGCTTCGCGCTTAGCGGGTACTTGCTGAGTGCGTGGCGGGCTGGCGCTTTGATTGGCGATAAGGCCTAAAACTTGCAAAGGATTTTGCCCAAGCAGCAGGCTAATCACAGCCACAATAACCACGCCACCGATACCCAGTTGCCCAATAGGCAAGCCGCCCGCCCTGCCGCTGCTGGCGTCATCATTGCGATGATCTTCGACATTATCGCTACGTCGTAAGTCTTGCCAGCGCATCGCGAGCTCCCAAGTTTTAAATCACTTCGCTTAAACCAAGCACATCCTGCATATTAAACAGGCCTGTTTTCTTGTCATTTAAAAAGCGTGCGGCGCGGACAGAGCCTTGGGCATAAATCGTACGGTTAGATGCCTTATGCGAGATTTCGATCCGCTCACCCATTCCCGCAAAAATAACCGTGTGATCCCCAATTACATCACCGCCACGTAGCGTGGCAAAGCCAATGCTGGAGGGATCTCGTTCACCCGTAATACCTTGCCGGTCGTAAACCGCGCATTCATCAAGGCTACGGCCTAAAGCACTAGCAACCGCATCACCTAGCATCAAGGCTGTACCGGAAGGCGCATCGACTTTCATGCGGTGGTGCATTTCCAGAATTTCGATGTCGTAACCGGTATTGAGTGTTTTAGCTGCTACTTCAAGAAGCTTAACGAGCAGATTAACGCCTGCACTCATATTGTAGGCGTGCACAATCGCAATTTGATGAGCAGCGGCTTCAATGGCGGCTTTTCCTGCCTCCTCAAAGCCTGTGGTGCCAATAATCATATTTACGCCGTGCGTCTGGCAGGCTGCTAAATGTTGCAACGTGCCTTCTGGCCGAGTGAAATCGATTAAAACATCTGCACCTGCCAGACTCGCGAAGTCAGCACTAATGTTTACACCACAACTTTTACCAAGAAAAGCCGCTGCATCTTTGCCGATTGCAGGGCTGTTTTCACGATCCAGCGCAGTAAAAAGCTGGCAATCAGGCTGGGCTAATACGGCTTCAATCAGCATTTGGCCCATGCGGCCGCTGCTGCCAGCAATGGCGATTTTAATCGTCATAAGGCTTATTCCTTGCTGCTGGGGGCGGAGCTTACGCTACTTGCTGCAGAGGCTTGAGCAGGTAGAAATTTGACGGCTGCCGGTAATGTTTCACCCGCAAAGCTCACCAAGCTATCTCCTTCAAAAACAAGGAAAAAGCTCTTTTTTTCTTTTAGCTGACCGCCGCGTGCATCGCTATAAAGGTAGTCCCAGCGATTGGCATGGAAGGGATCATTCAGCAAAGGGGTGCCTAAGAGAAAACGCACTTGCGAGCGCGTCATGCCTTTTTTGAGCTGAGCCACCTGATCGGCTGTAATCTCGTTCCCTTGGGGGATGTCGAGCTTATAAGGTGTAAGAAAATTAGCAACACTGCACGCCGAGGTCATCAGCGCGATAGGGAGCAACAAAATAAGTACTTTTGCCTTCATCATGGGCGATATTCTTCCAGAGCGGGTTGGAGTGACCAACTTAAACGCTATATCATAACCTGATCTGGCCGCTTGCCGAAGCATATAGCCTAAATCAGGGAGATAACACATGAGTAAAGCAAACGAATTAAAAGAGATGGGTCTGAAGGCGACAGGGCCTCGTCTGAAAATTTTGAACTTATTTGAGACAGGTGAGCAGCGCCATATGACAGCGGAAGATGTCTACCGTCTGTTGCTGGCTGACAACTTAGATATTGGACTTGCGACGGTTTACCGTGTGCTGACTCAATTTGAGCAAGCAGGTATTTTGGTACGCCACCATTTTGAAACAGGTAAATCGGTGTTTGAGCTGAGCGCAGGTGGTCATCATGATCACTTGGTTTGCGTGAAGTGCGGTCAGGTTGAAGAATTTTATGATCCAGAAATTGAAAAACGCCAGGATGCCATCGCCAAAGATCACGGCTTTGATATTCAGGATCACGAAATGTATCTGTATGGTATTTGCGCTAAATGTAAGGCCGTATAATTTGTGATTTCATGGCTTGATCATCGTTTGCAATTTCCTGCGCTCTCAAAGGCTTTGCAAGAACCCAACGGTTTGCTGGCAGCCGGCGGTGATTTATCACCTCGGCGTGTGCTGGCGGCTTACGCATCCGGCATCTTTCCTTGGTTTATGCCGGACGAGCCTATTTTGTGGTGGAGCCCCAATCCACGGATGGTGCTTTTTCCCGATGAGCTGCATATCCCCAAATCGCTGGATAAAGTATTGCGTAATCGCTCCTATGAAGTGCGCTTTGATACCGTCTTTAATGAGGTCATGCAGGGCTGTGCTGCACCGCGCGATGGCGAGGCGGCCACATGGATCAGCGCTGAGATCTGTGCCAGCTACGGCGCTTTACACCGCGCTGGCTGGGCGCACTCCGCAGAGTGTTGGATCGACGGCGAGCTGGCTGGCGGTTTATATGGTATTGCCATCGGCAAAATGTTCTACGGTGAATCCATGTTTACCAGAAAGCCTGATGCTTCAAAAATAGCTTTTGTGCATTTGGTGCGTTATTTACAGCAGCAGGGTTTTGGCTTGATCGATTGTCAGATGCGTACCGATCATCTGGCTCGGTTCGGCGCGCGGGAGATTTTGCGCGATGAGTTTATGGAAAGGCTTAAACGGTTGATCCAGGCTCCTCATCTTGCCGGGCCTTGGTCTTATCAACACAGGGTAGATGGATGAATGATTCACTGCGTACGCGCACTACTCAGTTGCAGTTTTATACCACTGCCACTTATGAGTGCAGCTATTTGGATAGCCAGGTGGCCCGATCACAAGTGGCAGTGCCTGCTGAGCTCATTGATCGCCATGCCTATAGCCAGCTGGTGCAGCATGGCTTTCGGCGCAGTGGCTTGTTTGTGTACCGGCCTTGGTGCGATCACTGTAAAGCCTGTGTACCCGTTCGCTTGCCGGTGGCTCAATTTAAGCCGGATAGGGCGCAACGCCGTGCACAAAAACAGCATGCTGGCTTGCAAGTGAGGGTGCTGGGCCTAGAGTATTTAGAATCACATTATTTATTGTACCAGCGCTATCAAATGGCTCGTCATGCAGGCGGTGGAATGGATCAGGATAATCGCGAGCAATATCAAAATTTTATATTAAAAAGTAATGTTACGAGTTTCTTAGCAGAGTTCAGTCAGGATAATGAAGTGCAAATGGTCAGTCTGATTGATCAGTTAGAAGATGGTATTTCATCGGTCTATACCTTTTATAATCCGGATCTGGCAGGAACAAGCTTTGGTGTGTTTAATATTCTTTGGCAAATTAGTCTGGCCAAAGAAATGCAGCTTCCTTATGTTTATCTTGGTTATTGGATTGATCAGTGCCGGAAAATGGCTTACAAAGTGCGCTATAAGCCCATAGAAGGTTTGTTAGATGGTCGTTGGCAATCTTTACCGTTCGCGTCTTTGTTTTAAATAATACCTTTATTATCTATCTTGTTTTTTTGTGGCAATTCGACGGTTTTTTCAATCTTCTATCATAATTGCTACATCTAATTGTGCAACGCAATACAAGATGAATCAGAGCTGCTAACATCTATTTGATGATGAGTGGCTAAGAGACAGCAAAGATGAAGATCCGGGTGGTGTTTAATCAAAAAGGGGGAGTGGGGAAGTCGACCATTACCGTTAATTTGGCCGCGGCAGCTGCAAAAGCAGGCAGGCGCGTGCTGCTTGTTGATCTCGACCCGCAGGGCAATTCAAGCCATTATTTATTGGGCGCAGGTGTCGATCTGGCTAAGCCTGGCTTGTTTGAGTTTTTTGATCAGGTGCTTAATTTCAGTATGTATGCCAAAGCCACTCGTCAGTTTGTGCATCGCACACCTTTTGAGCGTTTATCGATTCTTCCCTCGAATGCCTTGATTGCAGAATTAGAATCAAAATTAGAATCCCGGCACAAAATATATAAATTGCGCGAAGCACTGCATGAATTGGCCGACGATTATGATGAGGTATGGCTGGATACGCCACCTGCTTTAAATTTCTTTACGCTTTCTGCGCTGATTTCTGCGCAAGCTTGTTTGATTCCGTTTGATTGTGATGAGTTTTCACGCCATGCTTTATTGGGTTTGATTGATAGGGTGGCCGAAATTCGTAATGATCATAATGCTGATTTAGTTGTTGAAGGGATTATTGTTAATCAATATCAAGCCCGTGCCAGCTTACCCGCACGAATGGTGGCCGAATTAAAAGAGCAGGGCTTGCCGGTATTAGATGTATTTTTGAGTGCTTCTGTGAAAGTGCGGGAATCTCATGAAAGAGCAATTCCTTTATTAATTCTTGATCCCAGCCATAAATTATCACAGCAGTTTAGTGCTTTATATGACTTACTTAGATAACAATACGTAAGAAAAATTTGCTCAAGCTCCGGCTGTGCTTGTTTAAGAAGCGATAAACAAGCTTGTATGCTAGAAAGCTTGAATAGAGGCTTTGTGCGTAAAGAAGGAGACATCATGCAAGAGCGGGCAAGGGTACTTATCGTTGATGATGAACCCTTTAATCTGGAAATATTGTCCGAGCATCTGGGAGATGCTGGCTATGAAGTGGTCGTGGCTGAAGATGGCGAGGTTGCTTGGGATATTTTATCGCAAGACCGTGCTTTTGATACGGTGCTGCTTGATAGGATGATGCCGCGTATGGATGGCATGGCGTTGCTGGCTCGTTTACGCCAGCAGCCAGAGTTTGAACATCTGCCGGTGATTATGCAAACGGCAGTGGGCGCGGCAGAAAACGTGCGCGAAGGGCTGGCAGCTGGGGCATATTACTATCTGATTAAGCCATTTCAGCGTGACATGTTGCTGGCGATTGTAGCAGCGGCGGTTAATTTTCATCGTGAAAAAAGCCAGCTGGATGCGCAATTAGCCGCTCAAGCCAGCTCTTACCAGCTGCTGATGAAAGGTGAGTTTCATTTCCAAACGCTGGAAGAAGCACGTCACCTTACTTTGTTACTTTCAAATGCTTGCCCGGAACCGCAGCGGGTGGCGTTAGGTTTGTCAGAGTTATTGGTGAATGCAGTAGAGCATGGCAATTTGGCAATTAGCTATGCTGAAAAAACACGGCTTTTACAGCATGGTTGCTGGCAAGACGAAGTGGAAGCCCGTTTAACTTTGCCTGAATATCAAAAGCGTAAAGTAAAAGTCGCTTTTTATCGGGAAGACAAAGATATTATCTTTACCATTACCGATGAGGGAAATGGCTTTGAGTGGCAACCGTTTTTGGAAATGTCACCGGAGCGTGCTTTTGATCCGCATGGGCGGGGAATTTCTATGGCTCGGATGCTCTCGTTTCAATCGGTGGAATATAAAGGCAGCGGTAATCAGGTGATTGCGCGGGTTCACTCTTTAGCTGTGGAATGAGTGATTGAAATCAATTGAAAAACATAAAGCCGGCTTGATGCCGGCTTTATGTTTTCCTTAACCGCCATGCCATTAGCTTGTTTTGTTGTATTAAGCCTTAGGATGCTTACTCTAAGACTTCTACGGCCATTCCTTCACTGATGATTCCGCCCTTTTCGACATTGATATTCTGACCAAATAAAACGCCTGCTGCAGTTCTACGGTATTTAACTAATGTGCGTAATGGTTCTTGATCGCTGGATTTTTCGCCGGTTTGTGGGTCTATGGTGGTAAAGACACAGCGCTCACAAGGCTTGATAAAATTAAAAATCACGTCGCCAATGCGGATTTTCTTCCAGCCGTCTTCTGCAAAGGCTGCGCCGCCACGCACAATTAAATTAGGGCGAAAGCGCTGCATCGACAGGCTGCGGCCAACACGCTCGCTGAGATCCCCAAGGGAAGCTTCGCCAATAAGTAGTAAGGGATGACCATCGACAAAGGCAATAGGCACGTCGGTGGAGCTGTGGCGATTAAGCTCAAAGCCAGCCCAAAGTAACACCACTTGTTCACCCAAATAGGCAGATAGCCAAGCATCTGCATTGCTTGCGCCATGACGGGCTGTGAAGTCGCTTTCCCAAACACTGGCAGGGTGAAGCTGGCTAAATAGCGAAGTGGCAACAAAGAGCGTGGGCATGCCGGGGGCGTTCAGAGTTAGCCCGTCATCGCTAGGTTCTGCAGACAGCAATACCAGCTTGGGAAACTCCCTGCCTGTTACCAGCTTGCCATTAGGCTGGGCGATCATCCATGTGCGATCAAAAGGCAGGCCACTGCTGAGTACTTCGCTCTGTTGCAGGCGTTGCCCCCGGCTAGATTTAATCGGGTAGCGGTAAAGGCCTGTGAGTCTTATTGGCATGGCATAAGCTCTGTAAAAATACTTACGTTAACTGAATATAAGATAACAAACAATAGCTTTTAACTTGCTTAATGGTCTGTGGGTTGATGCCAATAATGTGGATGAGCATGCCGCCAGCGGGTTAATTTAATTTTTTCTCCCACATCAAAAATCAGTGCACCTGTTTGATCTGTGCGTAAATTTTGTGCTTGGGCGGCGGCATAGCGGGCGGTGATTTCTGGCTTAGGATGGCCGAAGCGATTTAAATATGCGGCGGAATAAATGGCGTATTGCGGGGAGGTTTGTTTAACAAATGGGATGGATGAAGATGTTTTACTGCCGTGATGCGGCACAAGCAAAATATCAATTTCCCCTAAACCCTGTTCAATTAAGCGTGCTTCTTCATGCTTGCCGATATCCGCAGGAATTAATAAGCGATGCTGGCCGTTATCGATGAGTAAAACACAGCTTTGGGCGTTGTCACTGCGGGCTGTGTTTTGTTCGTTTGGCCAAATAAAGCGAAAGTGCACTTTATCCCAGACCCATGTTGTACCTGTTTGGCAGCGCTGTCTGTTGGCCTTCTGGCTGGCCCAGAGTGGATGATCGTCTGGCAGGCTGTGCCAAATGAGCGGGCTGGGCATATTTTTAAGCAGTGGCTCGGCTGCGCCAATATGATCGTTATCGTTATGCGATAGGACGAGCGCGTCTAGTTGGCGAATGTGGGCGCTGCGTAAAGCGGGCAGTAAGACACGCTCGCCATTAGGTAACTGGCCTGTATCAAATAACAGCTGATGTTGGGCGGTTTGCACTAAAACGGCGAGACCCTGGCCAACATCCAATACGGTGGCGCGGTATTGTCCTGGCTGGATGCTGCCGGAGCTACTGATAAATAGCGGCAGGCAGCAGATTAGCCCCAGCCGCCTCGCCGGTATGCCACGGGGCAAGAGCAACAGCATCACTCCGAATGCGGCGGGTAAAAGGGTGACGGGGCCGGGCATATTGAAGGCAATGGTGGGCAGCGCTGTACACCATTGCAGCAGATAGTCTGTGGCGGCAAAAAGCCGTTCTGCACCGTAGAGTAAATAGCCGGAAGGATCGAGCAAGCCAGCCAAAGCAAGAGGCGTAATAAAGATGCTGACAATCGGAATAGCAAAAGCATTCGCGAGCGGCGAAACCAATGGTAGTTGGCCAAACACCACTAATAAAACAGGAGCAGAAGCCAAAGTGGCCGCTGCTTGGCTGCTGACCCATGTTTTCCATTTTGCACTCTTGCCCAGTTGATTACTGCCAGCCCAAAGGAGTGCACCCACCGTGAGGTAGGACAACCAAAAGCCAATGGATAAAACGGCAAACGGGTCGATGACAACAGTAACTAAGAGCGCTGCGGCCCAAATGGCACTGATGGCGCTGGCTTGGGCTCGCCACAAGCAGATTGCAGCAATGCTTAGCATAAATAGGGTGCGTTGCGTGGGGATGGCCATCCCTGCCAGCAGGCAATAGCAAAACGCGGTGATGACTCCGGCAATGAGTGCGGCGCGCTGGGCAGCAAAGTGCACAGCAAGCAGAGGAATTCGTCGCCAGAGGCCGTTGCAGATTGCGGCGGCCATCGCGGCAAGCAGGGTGATATGTAATCCGGAAATGCTGATTAAATGGGTGACGCCGGTTGCGGCAAAGCGTTGCCACTGCTCAGGCGGAATGGCGCCCTGATCGCCTACAGTCAGCGCAATAATGACGCCACGATAAGGAGCATCGGGCAGAGCATGATGAATGCGCTCACGTAAATGGGCACGTATCCGGTGCAGCCCGGCGCTTTTTTCTGCAAGTAGCACGCCTGATTTAACGGTGCCTGTTGCTCCAATATTTTGCTGTAAAAACCAGCTTTCCAAATCAAAGCTACCGGGGTTGCTTTGTCCGTGAACTTGCTTGAGCTTGACCAAAAACCGCCAATGCTCCCCTGCTTTAACCCGATCGGCTTGGCCGTACCATTGCAATTGAATTTTGCTGGGCAAGCGCGGGTCGGTCGCATCAGGCTTAAATAAAAAGCGTGTACCAAAACGGCTGGCTTGAGGCAAATCGCTCACAAAGCCTGTTATCTCAATGATTTGTTGCTCAAGGGCTGGATTGAGGCGATCTGCCATGCGGGTTTGCGCACGCCAATTGGCCCATGAAAAGCCGAGTGCTAGCAGGCTGAGCATTAAAAATAGTTGAGAAAACCGCCAGCGGCTGAGCAAAAAAAACAATGCTGCAATGCTGAGCCCAGGCCAGAGCAGGGGCAAGCTGGGCTGGGCTTGCAATAGGCAAACACCACAGATAAAGCTGGCAATCAGCAATAGATAAGTAATTAGCATAAATTAGCTTAGCAGCTGATTACGATACTTTTACTGGAAAGCCTATCCGAGGGATAGGGCGTGATTAATTGATAAAATGTAAGCTGCTATTGTGGGCTTAAAGTCAGCCTGGCAATCGCTACTTCCATGACATAGTCTATTGATTAAGTTGTTTATTGCAGCAGGGTCAAAGGAGTGCGGTTATGTACCAACTGTATATCGGTAGCAAAAATTACTCGTCATGGTCACTACGTCCTTGGATATTACTTAAGCATTTTAATATTGAATTTGTCGAAATGACTGCGCCGCTGGATGGTGAGCAAGCTTATCGCGAATACCTAGAAAGCGGCTTGGTTCCTTGTCTTTATGATAAGGAATTTAATGTGTGGGATTGTTTGGCGATGGCTGAATATTTAGCCGAAAGCCATCCACAAATGTGGCCCGAACATACAAGAGCCAGAGCCAGAGCGCGCTGTATTTCGGCTGAAATGCACTCGGGATTTTCTAATTTACGCTGTGTATTACCCATGAATATTAAGCTTCGTGTACAAGGTGGCGATTTAGCATTGAGTGCTAAGCGCGATATTGAGCGAATTTGCAGCATTTGGCGTGAGGCTCGTCAATTAGCAGGAACCGGGCCTTATTTATTTGGCGCTTTTTCTATTGCCGACGCCATGTACGCCCCCATAGTATGGCGCTTGCATTGCTACAACGTGCCCTTGCCTGATGATGCGGCAATTTACCGGGATGTCATGCTAGCGCATCCGGCAATGCAGGAGTGGGAGCGGGGCGCATTGGCTGAAACTTTGATACTGACGCAAGAAGATATGCTGTCAGAAGCGTTTGGCGGGCGCAGGTAGTTTGCACAATAGAGCGTGCCGGGCTTGCTTCGGGTTTCCAAAGGGCAAAGCGGCCTGATAAACTCCCTCCATGGAAAATTTTGACGCAGATGTCATCATCGTTGGTGGTGGTTTAGTGGGCAGCGCCTTAGCTTTGGCGCTTAAAGACACCGCACTGACGGTTTTGTTAATAGAAGGCCGGCAACCCGCTTGGGATTGGCCTCAGGATTCCTGGGATCAACGTATCTACGCCATTAGCCGCGCAAGCCGGCAAATGTTGCAGCGCATTGGTGCGTGGCAGCGTTTAGATGCCGATCGCTTGCAAGCCACCTCGTGTATGAAAATCTTTGGCGATGCCCATGGGGTTTCCCTGCAATTTGATGCGCTTGAAGCGGGCGTTGATGAGCTGGCATTTATGCTGGAAAATCGTGAATTGCAAAAAGCGCTCTGGCATGGCCTGCAAGAGTCTGCTCAAATTCATATTCGTACCCCCGCTAGCCCTGTAAAGCTCACGACCGATCAAACGGGTGCAACGCTGACGCTGGCTGATGGTCAGCCATTGCGCGCCCGCCTAGTGGTTGGTGCTGATGGGGCTAATTCTTGGGTGCGTAGTCAGTTGGCCATTGAACCGCAGGTGATGCCGTATCAGCAGTTTGGTGTGGTGGCTAATTTTGAGATTGAAAAGCCTCATCTGGGTGTGGCTCATCAATGGTTTATGCCTGATGGTGTGCTCGCATGGCTGCCGCTGGCTGGCCAGCGGATGTCGATGGTGTGGTCTTGTAGCGATGAAAAGCGGGCGGAACTTATGGCGCTTTCGCCTGCCGAATTATGCGAATGCGTTGCCGCTGCGGGTGGCGCTCGTCTCGGTGCTTTGCAATTGATCAGCGCAGCAGCTGCATTTCCTTTGCGATTAAATCATCTGCCTGAAACGGTGCGCGATAAAGTAGTGTTGATCGGCGATGCCGCTCATACTGTACATCCTCTTGCTGGGCAGGGCGTTAATCTGGGTTTTGGCGATGTGGCCGAATTAGCCGCACGATTAGCTCAGACACCTGTAAATCGCATTGGTGATTATTTGTTACTGCGACGCTATGAGCGTGCTAGGCGTGAAGCGGTTTACACCATGCAAGGTGTGTGTCATGGTTTGCAAAAGTTATTTAATAATACAAATCCCCTGCTTAAAACTTTGAGGAATCTGGGTTTAGGGGCCACTAATCAATTACCATGGCTTAAAAGACAATTAATCCGCCATGCCATGGACGCCTGAGGTTGTTATGAATATGAAATCTGTGACTCGTATTTTAATTGCCAGCGGTTTTATCGCTTTAACAGCATGCTCTGCATCTGCTGATAATTCGATTAATCAGCTGAAACAAAAATTGGCAAAGCAATTGCCGGGCCGTGAAATCACTTCGGTTAATACCACTCCTATGAAAGGGATTTATGAAGTGGTCATTGGTAAACGCCAGATTGTGTATACCGATATCAAAGGTGAGTATATTTTAGCGGGCGATATGATTGATCTGGCTAAAAAAAGCAGCCTGACTGAACAGCGCGCGGCTGAATTACAAAAAACCGACTTTAGCAAATTACCGCTGGAGCAGGCATTTAAAGACGTGCGTGGCAACGGCTCACGTGTTCTGGCCGTATTTTCTGATCCAGATTGCCCTTATTGCAAACGCTTAGAGCGCGAAAGCTTAAATGGCCTGACTAATGTCACGATTTATACTTTCCTGATGCCTTTAAGCATTCACCCGGATGCAGAGCGTAAATCAAAAGTGATTTGGTGTGCTGCAGATAAACAAGCTGCCTGGAGCAATTTTATGCTTAAGGATCAAGCCCTAGATGGTAAGGCTGATTGTGAAAACCCAGTTGAAAAAAATATGAAACTGGCGGAAAGCTTAGGAATTACTGGCACGCCTGCGCTGATTTTTAAATCAGGCCAGATTGTATCGGGTGCGATTCCTAAAGAGCAGATTGAAGAGTTACTCTCTGCTAAGTAATTGATGTTGGTCAATAAAAATAGCCAAGCAATGCTTGGCTATTTTTTTGAGCTATTCTATTTTCTTAATTCTTTTTTGCCTGAAGTACTGCGTGTTGGCATAAAAATGATCGTCTTGCTCTGGCCACCATTGGGGAATGCCTAAGTAAGGCAGTGGCGGCAACTGGCGGGGCTTTTGCAATTGATCGTTATTTAAAAAGTGAGCTAATTCCTGATCAAGCAGCAGGCATTGCTCTGTGATTTCTTTTTCAAAGAAATCAGGGTGCACTTTTATAGGCCAGCATTTGCCGCTTAAACCTAAAAAGGGCGTAAGCAGATTTTCATAATTGGCATGGCCAAAGCAAATGGCATTGATTTTACCCCCCCAATCTGCCCGATGCGTGTGAAATAAATCGTGCCAGTGATGATCAATCAGTAATTGCAAAAGCACATCATCACAATAGGGCAGAATCAGCCCGCATTCATCCAGTAATGTTGCTGCATCACGAATGGGCCCGCGTGGGCGATCGGCAGAAAAATGCCGCATATGCAAGGCACTGATTGCACTTTTACTTTGTGGAAATGCACACCAGACCAGCGCATTAAAGCAATCGTGCCAGTTGTTTTCCCGAGTGGCGACCTGACCTTTTTGGGCGATTTCGATCTCGTAATAATCAGTGAGCACTTCAGGGGCCACAAAGCGAATGGCTAAGCCTTGCTGATTGCGGGCAGGCGGGCCAATGGCATCCCAGTCGGCATGGCTGGGAAAATGCTCAAATTGTTTAATGAGTCTAAGCAACGGTGCATAGGGGGCTTGCCGGGAGAAAAAATCAATTGGCCACATAGATATCGATTAAGTACGGCTGCAAAAAAAGTGAGCGGATTAAAACACAAGTCATTAAAAGAACAAAGCCGCACAGGGCGGCTTTGTTGATTATTGCAGCAAGCGTGAGGCAGAACGGCTATTGCCCTGCTTGTTTTGCAATTTTTTACAGTGCAGCAAGCGCTGCTGTGTAGTTTGGCTCTTCTTTGATTTCAGAAACCAATTCTGCGTGTAAGACTTGATTGTTTTCATCAAGTACAACAACGGCACGGGCGGATACGCCAGCTAATGGGCCGCTGATGATTTCAACGCCGTAGTGGCTTAAGAATTCACGGCCACGCATGGTGGATAAGCTGGTGACGTTTTCTAAGCCTTCAGCACCGCAAAAACGGCTTTGTGCAAAAGGTAAATCAGCGGAAATGCACAGCACGACCGCGTTTTCTAAGCCGGAAGCGGTTTCGTTGAAACGACGCACCGAAGCGGCACATACACCGGTATCCACGCTTGGGAAAATATTCAGGATTTTTCTTTTACCTGCAAAAGTAGCGAGGGTGGCATCAGATAAATCTTTTGCAACAAGGCTAAAGTCTGGTGCCGTATCGCCCACTTTAGGGAAAGAACCTTTGATTTCGATGGCGTTGCCGCCAAGAGTCACTGCAGACATAGAGATCTCCGTTTTGTGGCTATTAGTGTATTCATTACGATAACAATTATCTATTGTGAAGGCGCTCAATAGCAAGCTTTAAGAGCATAAGTCTGCAATATGACAGGCGTTTAAATTAAGCTGCCTTTTACTTCTGGAGCGGGTTTATAGGTAGCTAGATGCTTGGATCGTAGCGCTCTAATTGTGCAATTTGCTCGGCATCATCAATGATTTCTTCTTCCGCTTCTTCTTCAATGGGCGGGAATAAACATTCAGCCATCGTGCCGTAATCGGGCTCAAAGCTCAGATCAGAGACTAACTCGCTATACATCACGATATCAGCGGCGTTCACACCAATCAGCGCAGTGGCCATAAAACCAGAAAGCGGGATATCGGTAATCATCACGCCATAGTCTTTGTGAAAATCCCGGCCACGCAACGTGCATAGGAGCTGCACCCGGCGAAAGCGCTCTTGTTCCATTGCCCGGCTTAAGGCGTAAGGGGTGTCAACAGAAATCACTAAGATGACACAATCAGGCCAGTCTACGGACAGGCGCTCCAGCTGGCGGGCAATGATAAGACCAATGGCGCTGTCAATACTGGGGATCACCGCGATCACTTTGGGTTTGCCCGCAAAGCGTGATAGCGGAACGTCGATCATGCCTGAATCGACGAGCAAAAAGCTGTGGGCATATTCGCCTACAACGGGGAAATGGCCCCCAACATTAATTTCAGTATGGTTTAGTAAAATAGTAGCCATGACCGATCCCATGCATTGATTGAGTGATATAGATTAGTTTTAAATACCTAGTCTTGCTATCGATTCAAGACAAAGTTAGGGGTAAAACCAATAGATGGAGTAAGCAGTAGAGTGCAGCTCGCCTAAATCGATTTGCAAAAAGGCACGCAAATCGTCCTGGGCATCAAATTTCAGGCGTTTTTTATCGGCAGCACTCAGGTATTCGCTAGGCTTAAATACTTTTTTGAGTACGATGCGTTCTTGATCGTCGGTCAGCGTGACTTCCAGCATGGGCAGGGCTTGCTCGTACTGAGCCAGGTTTCGCAAGGTGGCATTCAGCTGAATAATATTGGGAAACTCGGGCACATAGCTAAGCTCTGACCATTCTGAGCGCAGCATTTCTGCATTCTCAGGCAGCGGCATAGTGCAGCCCAGCGCTTGGCAGGCAAGAATAAGCTTGGGCCGCAGCCAAGGAAACTCCATCGAAATTTGTGTGCGCTGCTGATAACCCAGCTGCGCTATAAAGCTGAGCATCAGAATAATACTGATCCCGATCAATAGCGCTTGCCATTTGGAGCGGGGTGGCGGCTCAAGTAAGCCCTCTTCGTCACCCGTATAAATGGGGCGATAATCGTGATGGCTTTCTTCAGAGGGATGATTTTCTTCAATTAGAGCTGCCGGTTTACTCACTGGCTCTGGCGGTGCTTTGATTTCAATGTCAATCACCGGTCCGTGGTTGTCGGGGCCTGTGATATCAAAATCCACTTCAATCTGTGGTGCGGGGTCGGGCACGATGCGCTTGGGCCGCGTTACCGGTGGTGCCGGGCTGGCCACAGCAGGGCTTGGCGGCGCTGCGGGTGGTGGCTCGGCCGCGGCTTCGCTTGATATATTGGCTGTAGGCGTAGTAGCGGCTGTGATGATCTGTGCAGCCTGTGGCTTTGCAGTAGCCATAGTGGGCGTGCTGATCGTTTCTGCGACCTGCTCGCTTTCAATGCATTCTTTGGCATTAAAGACAAAGGCGCAGCGCCCACAGCGAACCTTGCCGCGGTGGGCTTGCAACTGCGCTTCCGTTACACGAAAAGCGGTTTGGCAGTTTGGGCAACGGGTAATATCGTTCATTTATTTACGAATGCCTGACAAACACACCCAGCCGTCTTCCTGTTGCGGCGCATTCATGGCAAACCACTGGCTGTAAATGGCGATTACCTCATCTGCCTGCTCGGCCAGAATGCCCGATAAAGCGATGCGGCCAGCTGTTTTCACTTTTGCAGCCAGCATAGGCGCTAAGGCTTTGAGGGGATTAGTCAGAATATTGGCAATCACCACATCATAAGTGTCTGCTGGCTCTGCATCGGGTAAGTAAAACTGCACTTCAACCGCATTTTGCTCCGCATTTTGTCTTGATGCGGTCATCGCTTGTGGATCGATATCGACCCCTGCCGCAGAAGCTGCGCCAAGCTTCATACCCGCAATGGCTAAAATTCCAGAGCCACAACCGTAATCCAGCAGCTTTTCACCGCCAGCAAGATGGCTATCTAGCCATTTTAAGCAAAGGCGTGTTGTTGGATGGCTACCCGTACCAAAAGCCAGGCCCGGATCGAGCTGAATGCTGATTGCGCCTGCATCAGGGCATTCATGCCAGGTAGGGGTAATCCAGAGGCGATCAGAAATAGCAATCGGATTAAATTGTGATTGGGTGAGGCGCACCCAGTCTTGTTCTTCCACACGCACCACATCGTAGGGTGGGACGGCTAATTTCAATGTATTACTCGCCGCGATGACAATCAGGCGGGTATCAATGTCTTCGTCAAACAGGGCGAGCACCACGCTGTTTTCCCACATCTGATCGACCGGCTCACCCGGCTCACCAAAGATCGGCTTTTCTGCATCAGTGCCCGCGGCAGCGTCTTCCACACTGACAGACAATGCACCCAGATCAAAAAGTGCGTCAGAAAAGCGTTCAGCTTGGGATGATTCAGTGGTGATGCGTAGTTCTTGCCAGGGCATTTTGCTTACCTAATAGAGATTCTCGGCGGTATTGTCGCATTCCCGCCTTCTTTTGAGAACGTTTTTGCAGTGTTCTGGTGATTATAGTGCCCCTGCAAAGCGCAAATAAGGCCTTGTTAGTATTTTGCAGGGCGCATCAGGCTTGCTTTTATTTAGGAAACCCAAGGCTTAAACCTTATTCAGGCTTTCCCTAGGCTTATTTAAATATTGATATGGCTCAATATTTAGATGACATTTTATCTGCAAAATTCTTTCTAAACAGTCAGGGAGAGACGCGAAATGTCAGTATTTTTTGAGTGGAACGATGAGTTGTCGGTTGGTATTCAGGAAATTGATGAGCAGCACAAGGTGTTGATCGATTTACTTAATGAGCTACATGATGCCATTCGCTTGCATCATGGCAGCGAGGCATCGGTGCTTATTCTGGGGCGCCTTGCCGATTACACCCGGACGCACTTTACGGTAGAAGAAAGCCTGATGCGTATTTTAGGCTACCCCGATTACGATGCACATAAGCAACATCATGAAGATTTAATAAAGCAAATGAATAGCCTGCAAGCTCGCCTGGCAGGGGGCGAGGCGGTTACTTTTGAATTGATGCATTTTTTAAGAAACTGGCTGACCAATCATATTATGGAAGGCGATAAGCGCTATACCGAGCATTTTTTATCCCGCGGAGCACAAGCAACCTGGCATAAAAAAAGCTGGCTGGAGCGTTTCTGGGCCAAGTAAATGATGTGTTAAGTGGCGGTTTTGTGCGGCAAGCCTCTGTTTTTCTTTATCCTAGGGGCTGCTGATGATTCGCTTTTATCTGGCCGACTATTCTGTTTGGCTAAAGTTCCCTTTTATTTTCGTAAAAAGCAAAGTTGCCTAGGTCAAAATGCAGGACATGCGGTTTTAAAGCGGTTTTGATGACGGCAAGCAAAAAAGCTGGGTAGATTTTGTGTGGTTCACCCGCTAGAATGGGCCGCTTTGCTTTATTGACACGGAACCAACCCGATATGTTCATTGCACCCGCGTATGCAACAGGCGCCGCACCTGCGGCAGGAATGGACTTTATGTCTTTTCTTCCTATGATCGTGATTTTTGTTTTGTTCTACTTTATGTTGATTCGTCCACAACAAAAACGCGCTAAAGAACAACAAGCCATGCTGGCTGCTCTGGCTAAAGGCGATGAAGTGGTTACCAGTGGTGGTATGGCTGGCCGCATCACCAAGGTGAACGAGCAATATGTCACTCTTGAATTAGCTGATGGCGTAGAAATCCTGTTCCAACGTGCTGCAATTGCAGCGCGTTTGGAAAAAGGCACTATTAAAAATAACAAGTAAAGCCAATAAGGCGGTGCAGTTTGTGCTAACAACTGCACCGCCTTTTGTGCATTTCTGGGTCCTGCCATGAATCGCTACCCGCTTTGGAAATACCTAATAATTATTCTGTCCGTTGCTTTGGCAACGCTCTACACCCTGCCTAATCTGTTTGGTGAAAGCCCGGCAGTACAAATTGCCAGCGTTCGTGCCACGGTGAAGGTAGACGCCGCGCTGCAGCAAAGTGCTGAAGCCATTTTAAAGAGCGCCGGTGTAAAAACCGAAGATGTGCTCCTTGATAGCAATTCGGTGAAATTTCGCTTTAAAGATACGGAAATCCAGTTAAAGGCTAAAGAGCTGTTACAAGCTAAGCTGGGCGATGATTACAGCGTGGCTTTAAACCTCTTGTCGGATACACCGTCTTGGCTGACCAAGATCGGGGCTAAGCCGATGTCTCTGGGACTGGATTTACGCGGTGGTGTGCACTTCTTGCTTGAAGTGGATATGAAAGCTGCCGTTGATAAAGCTTTAGAGAAAACCGCAGGTGATGTACGCCGTGAGCTAAAAGAAAAGAAAATTCGCTACGGCCGGATTGTATCAACCCGCGACAGCGTTGAAGTGCAGCTGCGCGATGATGAAACGACCAAAGAAGCGGTTAAAGTTTTACGCAAAGTCTTGCTACAGCGCCAGATTGATGTACGTGAGAATAAGATTGTCATTTCTTATTCTCCGGAAGCATTACAGCAATTAAAAACCGACGCGGTCAAACAAAATATCACCACCCTGCATAATCGGGTGAATGAGCTGGGCGTGGCTGAGCCAGTGATTCAACAGCAAGGTGAAGGCCGTATCGTGGTGCAATTGCCAGGTGTGCAAGATACCTCGAAGGCTAAAGATATTCTGGGCCGTACTGCCACGCTGGAAGTGCGCATGGTGGAAGACGATCAAGCCAAAATGACCGATGCACTGAATGGCAATGTCCCTGCTGGCTTTGAGCTATTAAGCGAGCGCGGCAGCGATGGACAGAATCGTCCAATTTTGCTGAAAAAAGAAGTAGAGCTGACGGGGGATAATATCAGCGACGCGCAAGCGGGCTTTGATGATCAAAACTCGGCTGCGGTACATATTGGCCTTGATTCCACAGGTGCTGCCATCTTTAAAACGCTGACCAAAGAAAACATTGGTAAGCGCATGGCAATGGTTCTGGTTGAAAAAGGCAAGGGCGAAGTGGTTACTGCGCCGGTGATTCGTTCTGAAATTGGTGGTGGCCGCGTGCAGATTTCTGGCTCGATGGGCGTTGCCGAAGCGAACGATACTGCGCTGCTACTGCGCGCGGGCTCGCTTGCTGCACCCATGAATATTGTTGAAGAACGCACCATTGGCCCAAGTCTGGGACAAGACAATATCACCAAGGGTTTTCACTCAACCTTATATGGTTTTCTTGCGATCTCCATCTTTATGATGATCTATTACCGTGTATTTGGTGTGGTATCGACGGTTTCATTGGCTGCCAATTTATTGTTCCTGCTGGCGATGTTGTCCTTACTGGGTGTGACCTTAACGCTGCCGGGTATCGCGGCGATTGCCTTAGCGCTGGGGATGGCAATTGATGCCAACGTGCTGATTAACGAGCGGGTGCGCGAAGAGCTGCGCTCCGGTATGACACCACAAGCCTCGATTCATAATGGGTATAGCCATGCTTTTGCCACTATTTTGGATTCCAATGTCACCACCTTGATCGCTGGCCTAGCGCTGTTGATTTTTGGCTCGGGTGCGGTACGTGGTTTTGCTTGGGTACATTGCATCGGGATCTTAACGTCGATGTATAGCGCGGTGTTTGTATCTCGCGGCATCATTAACCTCATTTATGGCGGCCGTCGCGTTTCTACGCTGGCTGTGTAAGGGTGCATCGCAATGATTGAATTTTTTCATATAAAGCGTGATATCCCGTTTATGAGCTACGGCAAGCTCACAACGGCGATTTCGCTGGCAACCTTTGTTTTGGCGGTCGCGTTTCTGGTGATGAAGGGCCTGAATCTGGGCGTGGAATTTACCGGTGGTACGGTGATGGAGCTGCGCTATAGCCAGTCGGTTGATTTAAACCAAGTTCGGGAAAAAGTAGAGGGTTTAAAGTACGGCGAAGCGCAGGTGCAGTCTTTGGGAACCACGCGCGATGTGATGGTGCGTATTCCTAATATCAAAACCAAAACCAGTGCTCAGTTATCGAACGAAGTGCTGAACCTGCTTAAAGCGGATCGCGCTGATGTAGAGCTGCGTAAAGTTGAGTTTATTGGCCCGTCTGTGGGGAGTGAGCTGGTTACTCATGGCGCAACGGCTATTTTGCTGGTGTGTGTGGGGATTATTGCTTACTTAGCGATTCGCTTTGAATGGCGCTTCGCGGTATCGGCAGTGATTGCCAATATGCACGACGTGATCATTATTTTGGGTTGCTTTGCGCTATTTCAGTGGGAGTTCACTTTGACCGTGCTGGCGGGTATTCTGGCTGTGCTGGGTTATTCGGTCAATGAATCAGTGGTGGTGTTCGATCGGATTCGCGAGAATTTCCGCAAGCCAAACTTGCGTGGTAAAACAGTGCCGCAGGTGATTGATAACGCCATTACTGCCACGATCAGCCGAACCCTTATTACTCACGGCTCTACTGAGTGTATGGTTTTATCCATGCTGATTTTTGGTGGTGCTGCATTGCATGGCTTTGCGATGGCACTGACCATTGGCATTGTATTTGGTATCTATTCATCGGTCTTGGTGGCGTCGCCGCTTTTACTGATGCTGGGTGTCACGCGCGAAAATATGATTAAGCCGGTTAGAATTAAAGAAGAAGCGGTGGTTTAAGTTTTTGCCTTACGCTTAACTCTACGCCGACGAGTATATCGTCGGCGTTTTTGTGTTTAGCAAGCCGTTGAAAAATGAATACCACCATTGATGATGCGTGTTAAAAAAGATTCAGATTATCAAGGAATTGCGGCCCCTTACTATTTTTTGCCTTGTGATATTTTTCAACGGTCTATTTGGAGAGAAAAGATGGAATTTAACCCCATTGATGTTTTTTTACACCTTGATGTGTATTTAGCCCAACTGATTGCTCAATATGGCAACTGGGTTTATGCACTGTTGTTTTCGGTTATTTTTGTCGAAACCGGCGTGGTGATCATGCCTTTTCTGCCCGGTGACTCGCTGTTGTTTGTAGCCGGTATGCTGGCTGGCGGCGGGCATATGAATTTGTATTTACTGATGGGGCTATTATTTACCGCTGCGGTTTTAGGCGATGCGGTTAATTACACCATTGGCCGTTATTTTGGCCATAAGCTCTTTGCCAATAAAGATTCTAAAATATTTCGCCAGGATTATTTGCAAAAAACCCATGCTTTTTATGAAAGGCACGGTGGCAAGACTATTATTCTGGCGCGCTTTGTGCCGATTGTGCGCACCTTTGCGCCTTTTGTGGCCGGTATGGCCGAGATGAGCTATCACCGCTTTTTGATGTTTAATCTGATTGGTGCTGCGGTTTGGGTGGTTTCCTTGCTTTATGCAGGTTACTTTCTGGGTGGCATCCCTTTCATTGCTAAAAATATTGGCTCAATTGCAATTGCTCTGGTGCTGATTCCTGCCATGCCCGTGGTGATTGAATTTATTAAAATGAAATTTGCTAAGACAGAAGCGTAAGTTGGCCTTTTTTAGCCAAGCAATACTCGGATGCTGCTAGGGCATTCGAGGCCGCAGGGGCAGCTTTGCCCTGATTTACGAGTAAATCTTTTTACCCAATAGCAGCCGCGCTAAAGATATAACTTGGATGACTCTGATGCCATCCAGGATCATTTTATATAGTTGTAAATAGTACTTATAAGGACTCAATGAGCAAATCCTTTCATACCGAAAAAGCAGCTATGCGCGCTGCTTTTGATAAAGCAGCAACAAGCTACGATGCGGCCGCTATTTTGCAGCGCGAAGTGGCTGATCGTATGTTTGAACGTTTGGATTACATCAAAGTTAACCCTGTCACCGTATTAGATGCAGGTTGCGGTACAGGCTACTGTGCGCCGCAATTACAAACGCTCTACAAAGATGCTCAGCTGATCGAGCTGGATTTAGCACCGGGCATGTTGCAAGTGGCCAAAGCTAAAGAGGGCGGTGGTTTAAAAAAGCTTTGGGCAAGTTTGCGTGGCCAAGGCGCGGCTTATCTTTGCGCCGATATTGAATCTTTGCCGCTGGCGGATGAATCAGTTGATGTGATTTGGTCTAGCCTTACCCTGCAATGGTGTAATGAGCCGGATGCCGCATTTGCAGAATTTACCCGTGTTTTAAAGCCCGGTGGCCTGTTGATGTTTTCTACCCTTGGCCCGGATACGCTCAAAGAATTGCGCGCGTCTTTTGCTGCGGTGGATAACAAAGAACATGTGAATCGCTTTATCGACATGCACGACCTTGGTGATGCTTTAGTCAAAAATGGCCTGAGCACGCCGGTGATGGATATGGAATACCTCACAATGACTTACGAGAGTGCCAAGGCCATCATGCAAGATTTAAAAGACATCGGCGCACATAATGTAGCGGAAGGCCGCTCGCGGGGCATGCTGGGCAAGGCAGCGTGGCAAAAAATAGTGGCGAAATACGAGACATTTAGGCGAGATGGTTTGCTGCCATGTACCTACGAAGTGGTTTACGGCCATGCATGGAAGCCACTCACCAAGCCTGCCAAAAAGAATGCCGATGGTAGCCAGATTATTGAATTTCGGCCGAGGCAAGCATGATCGGGCAAATGTATTTTGTGACTGGCACCGATACCGATGTCGGTAAAACGATTGCTACAGCCCAGCTCTTGCGTGGTTTTGTTGCTACAGGGCAATCGGCAGTAGGGATGAAGCCGGTGGCTGCGGGTTGCGAGTGGCGGAACGGCAAGCTTTGGAATAGTGATGTGGCTGCGCATGCTGCCGCATCGAATATTGCAGCACCTGCCCATTTGGCTTGCCCCTATCTGTTTGAAGCGCCCATTTCGCCGCATTTAGTCGCTAAAGATGCGGGCCGGGTTTTAGATTTGGATTTGATGGTGAGCGCTGCCGAACAGTTGCAAACGTTAGCCGATGTGGTGCTGGTGGAAGGCGCGGGTGGTTGGTATGCGCCCTTGTCCGAAGATGCATCTATGGCCGATTTAGCTAAGCGCTTGCAAGCGCCTGTGATCTTGGTGGTGGGCATGCGCTTGGGCTGCTTAAACCATGCCATGCTGAGCGCTGAGGCCATTTTAGCGGCAGGTTTACCATTGGCTGGCTGGATTGCCAATCAGGTCGATTCAGAAATGCCGCGTTATGCCGATAATGTGCAATATCTGCAAACACATTTGCCAGCGCCTTTATTGGCAGAAATTGCTTATTCAGTGGATGCACAAAATCGGGCTTTGTCAGCTAAATCAATAGAAGCGCTTGCTTGTAGAGTAGGTGCAAAGCACACTATAAATAATTGAAAGGATATAAACCGGATGCTAAGAGCCTTATTGTGCATGTGTTGCTTTTTCTTATTGGCGGCTTGTTCCAAACCGCAGTTTCAAGGTACAGATATTGGTGGGGGCGCGTTGGGTGGCGAATTTACTTTAAGCGATCACACCGGTAAAACGCGTTCTTTGGCAGATTTTAAAGATAAGGTAGTGGTGATTTTCTTTGGTTATACCCATTGCCCCGATGTTTGCCCGACCACCATGATTGAATTAAAAAACGCAATGCAGCAATTAGGTAGTAAAGCCGATCAGGTACAAGTTTTATTTGTTTCGGTTGATCCAGAGCGAGATACTAAAGAAGTATTAAAGCAGTATGTGCCGGTTTTTGATTCACGGTTTTTAGGCCTGAGCGGTACAGCGGCACAATTAGCCGAGGTGGCAGGGCGCTATAAAATCATTTATCAAAAGCAAATGAGCAGTAGTGGCGATTACACGGTTGATCATAGTGCAGGTAGTTATTTGTTAGATAAAAACGGCAAGCCACGTGTAATGGTAAGCTACGGAGCTGGAGCCAGTGTTTTTGTACATGATTTAACACTTTTGCTGAATGAATAATTAATTAAGGCGAGAAATCCGTGGGTGAAAGCGAGCAAGTCAGTCCGATTTCGGATGGTGAAGAAATTGAGGCTTATCGGATCACCGCCCCGATGGAGATCGGCGCTGTGTTGCGCACGCTGGCGCAGCGCGGCACCTTTATCACCATCTATTTAAACGAAGGTCGGGAATTGATTTTATCTCGCATTCTTGATGTTGATATCAAAGGTAAAACCTTTGTGTTTGATGTTGGGGGAAATGCTGAATCAAATCAGATATTGCTTAATTCTGCTCGCTCTTTAGTACTGGCCGTGCCTGACGGAGTAAAAATACAATTTGCAGTGGGCATTGTACGAAATTGCCAGCACGAGGGCGGGCCCGCATTAAGTACTGTTTTTCCGGCGGATTTAATTAAATTACAACGCCGCGAGTATTATCGCCTGCCTACACCGCTGGCCCGGCCTTATCGCTGCCAATTATTATTTGCTAATGGCACGCGTGAATGGCTGAATGTGCATGATGTTTCTTTGGGGGGAATTGGGGCTTGGGTGCCAAATGAGCTTAAAGCCCTGATTGAAAGAGGCAATGTGTATAACGAAATCTCTTTTGATTTTGGCCCGGCAGGCATCATGAAGCTGAATTTTGAAGTGCGTTCCTTGCGTCAGCTAGAGCAGCGCCCCGGGCATTTTGCTTGGATGATGGGCTGCCAGTTTGTGAATCTGCCAAGGCAAATAGAAGCAAATATTCAAAGATTAATGTCGCAACTGGAAGCAGAAAGAAAGGCATTAACCGGTTAATTTTTTTGATATTCACACAAAAAAGGGGCGAGATAAATCGCCCCTTTTTTTATTTTCCTGATTATGTCTCTTGTTCAAACGTATTATAAATATCGTAGGGCGGGTGAAACCCGCCGAGCTTTGCAATGAAATATGAAAAACGGCGGATTTCACCCGCCCTACAAATTCAAAAATCGAGCACCACCCTCAAAAAATCGATTTACACATAGATGATTGAGCAAGAGGCATAGTCAGGCTTATTTTTGTTTTAGAAATTGCTCAGTCGTGGGCCATTTTAATTGCAGCCTGAGTTCTTTCTTTAAACGGATATTTTTTAGCCGCCGTGATTCATTTAAAAACGACATCAAGCTGGCCGACAATACCGCTGGGGCATCTTGGCGTTGAATGCGTGGCGGATGGGGCTGGCCCAGATAGTCCGCAACTTGATCAAAATAATCGCCCATTTTATGCGGCTGATCGTCCACCACATTAATGGCTCGTAATGGCTTGCCGCGAAACAGCGCAATACTTACCGCATGTGCTAAATCATCAGCATGGATATGGTTAGACCAGCTATCGTCCGAGCTAATCAGCGCAGGTGTGGCTTGCATAATGCGCTGCACAGGTAAGCGCTCGCTGGCGTAAATGCCAGGGGCACGTAAGATCGCTAGTTTGATTTTTTGCGATCTGGCCCACGCTTTCAAGCTGTTTTCTGCCGCCACTCGGCGAATCGCTCTGGCCGATTGCGCAGAGAGGGGCTGGGTTTCAGCCACCCATTCACCCTTGCAATCACCATAAACGCCACTGGTGCTGATGTAGGCAAGGTGACGAGGTGTTAGAATTGCCGACTTATCAAAGCCGGTGTAGCGCTCCATCTTGGCGATAAAGCGCTTGCAGCGCACATCATCCACACCATCACCCGCCGGCGGCGCACTATAAATAACCCAGCGGGCAAGGCCAGATAAGCGCTTAAGGCTTGCGGCCTGATCTAAGTCGCATGACACGGGGATGACCCCAAGCTCACGTAGCTTGGCAGCTGCCTCAGTGCTACGCGCAGTGGCATACACTTTAAAACGTTGAGTTAACCAAGGCAGGGCGCGGATAACAACATCGCCGCACCCTATAATAAGTAATCGATTTTTTCGCATAGCGGATCGCAATGAGCAAGCAACTTACTATTCTACCAAGTGGCCAGCAAATCGCCATGAATGATGATGAAACTATTCTAGATGCGGCTATGCGTGGCGGCTTTAATATGGCTTACGGCTGTAAAAATGGCGCATGTGGCTCGTGCAAAGGTCGGGTGATTACCGGTGAAGTTACCCATGGCGATCATGCTGAAAGCGCTTTAACCGCGATGGAGCGTGAAAACGGCTATGCGCTATTTTGCTGCGCCAGCACCGATGCCGATATCACCATTGAGTGTAAAGAAGTCACCGCCAGCAAAGATATTCAAATTAAAACGCTGCCATGTCGTGTGCAAACTATAGATAAAGTCTCGCACGATGTGGCCGTGTTGTCTTTAAAGCTGCCAAGCAGCGAAAAGCTGGCCTTTATGGCGGGGCAATATATTGATATCCACACCAAAAACGGCAAAAAACGCTCGTTTTCAATTGCGAATGCGCCGCACGACGCTGAATATCTGCAGCTGCATATTCGTCATGTCGCGGGTGGTGAGTTTTCCGATTACGTATGGAACACCATGAAAGAGCGCGAAATCATGCGCTTTACCGGCCCGTTGGGCTCGTTCTTCTTGCGTGAAGACAGCGATAAACCAATTTTACTTATTGCAACCGGCACGGGCTTTGCGCCGATCAAGGGGATTCTGGAGCACGCTTTTAACAACGGCATCCAGCGCGAAATCGTTTTATATTGGGGCGCACGCACTCTGACCGATATTTATATGCCTGAGCTACCGTCTGAATGGCAGCAAACGCATCCTAACTTCACTTTTATCCCTGTTTTGTCTGAGCCTAGCGAAAGCGACGCATGGAATGGCCGCACGGGGCTGGTGCATGAGGCGGTGATGAATGACTTTGCTAATCTTGAAGGCTACCAAGTTTATGCCTGCGGTGCGCCGGTGATGGTGGAAGCGGCCTACACCCATTGTGTTTCACGCAGTTTGCCCAGTGATGAATTCTTCTCTGATGCCTTCTTTACTTCCAAGGACTTAGCGAAATAGTTCGGCTTAAAGCTTGCCTTAATGGGCCTGATGAATTATTCTGCGTGCCGTTGCCGATGTAGCTCAGTTGGTAGAGCACCTGACTTGTAATCAGGGGGTCGCGAGTTCGATTCCTGCCGTCGGCACCAGAAAATATTTAAGGGTAAGTTTTGCTTATCTGGCCGTTTAAGTTGTAAAGTTTTACGCCGATGTAGCTCAGTTGGTAGAGCACCTGACTTGTAATCAGGGGGTCGCGAGTTCGATTCCTGCCGTCGGCACCAGTACTACAGCAGTAAAACCTAAGTATCTTTAGGTGTTGTAAAGTTTATGCCGATGTAGCTCAGTTGGTAGAGCACCTGACTTGTAATCAGGGGGTCGCGAGTTCGATTCCTGCCGTCGGCACCAGTATTAACAAAAAGGCCTCAGCTTATGCTGAGGCCTTTTTGCATTTACGCTTCACGAAAGTTTGGAGAGTCGCCCTGCTCGGGATAGAATCGATCCATCTTGAGTTAATTAAATAAGTGAAGAAAAATGGCTATACGCACTGTCATTAAAATGGGCGATCCGCTGTTGCTTGAGCAAGCTGCTCCAGTCGAGACGTTTGGTACGCCTGAATTACACAGCCTGATTAGCGACCTATTCGACACCATGCAGGCTACCGGTGGTGTGGGGATTGCTGCACCGCAGATTGGTGTGAGCTTGCAGGTGGTGATTTTTGGCTTTGATATGAGTGATCGCTACCCAGAGGCCGAAGCAGTGCCGATGACGGTGTTGATCAATCCTGTGCTTACGCCGCTTAGTGATGAAATGGTCGATGGCTGGGAAGGCTGCTTATCAGTGCCAGGCTTACGTGGCGAAGTGCCGCGTTATACCCAGCTGCGTTATCAGGGATTTGATGCCGAGGGTCAGATCATTGATCGCACCGTCAGCGGTTTTCACGCGCGCGTGGTGCAGCATGAGTGCGATCATTTAAATGGCATTTTATATCCGCAGCGGATTAAGGATTTGCGGCGCTTTGGCTATACCGACACGATGTTCCCTGAGCTAGCCTCATGATGTCCCTCTTTTATACGCGTAAGGACTAAGCATGCGTTGCTGGCTTTTCTTATTACTATGCGGCCACGCCATAGCGGGGCCTTTGATGGTGGAGTCTCGCACTATGGCCTGGAAAGCCAAGGCAGAAGATGCGCCTCTCTACGCTGCGGGCTGGGCCAGAGGCGATATCAAAATGCCGTATCTGCTGGGCGGGACTGATGTGGCAAATCGGATTAACGATGTTTTGTATTTATCGGTAGTGGGTATTGCGGCTCCGCTTAAAGCCGGAAAAACTTTTCAGCTTACTGAAAGCAGCGGTGAGCTGGATGGCACTGCATCACTGGATTTTAGCGTGCTGCGTAATGATGGGCGGATTTTCTCGCTGGCGATGAATGCAGAAGGTTGCGGCGCATATTGCGAATCCTATGTGCGTAGCTATAGCTTTGATACAGCAACAGGGCGGGCACTAAGCGCTGTTGATTTGTTTACGCCTAGCGGCTTAGCTGTTGTAGCAAAAGCGATGCAGGCAGAGCGTAAGCGTCGTTATATGGCGCAGATAAAGGACTTAAAGCGGCAACAAGCTGAGTTGAAGCGCAGCCAGCGGGGTGATTTGAGTGATATTGAAGAGCGGATTGCTTTTAATGAAGAGTGCCTGGGGCGAGAGCGCCAGCAAAATAGCCCGCAGCAGGATGTGCTTCGTTATATGCGGTTTTCATTGCCCAAAAATAAAGCCGCTGTTTTTAGCTCTGGGCGCTGCAGTGCGCATGTGAATCGTGCGCTGGATGACGTGGATGAGGTCGATTTAGTCCTTTTGCCTAAGGACTTGGCTGGCTTGCTAAATGCTTATGGCAAGGCTCTTTTATTAGAGCAAGCCAAGGCAGCGCCTCCCGATGATTTATTTGAGCAGGTTTTACACGGAAAAATCGGCAATGCGGCTATCACCATGCGGCTTAATCGCCCCTATGAGGATGGCTCTTTTTCTGGCGTGTATTACTACGAAAAATACCACAAAGTGCTTTCTTTGCGCGGGATAAAAAAAGGCAGCAATTTAGAGTTGACCGAGCAGCTGGCAGAGAGCGATCAGGCTAAAATCAATTTAGATATCACAGCTGCTCAGTGGTTTGGGCAGTGGCTTGGAAACAATAAGCAAGTGCCTGTCATCTTAGGCTGGTAAAACGCGTTGGCAGATGAGGCTGCTCATCTATCTTGGATAAAGGAAGCTAAATCAATGAGTGCTTTGGAAGTAGTAGAAATTAAAGCGTTTATTCCTGCTAAAGACTATGCAATATCTAAGCAGTTTTATCAGGATATGGGTTTTACTCTGGCCTCTGATACAGAGGGTGTTGCATATTTTCATTACGGTAATTGCAGCTTTTTACTGCAAGATTTTTATGAAAAAGATCATGCAGAAAATTTTATGATGCATTTATTGGTTAAAGATGTGGCGGCATGGCATGCACATTTAATGGCACAAGATATGGTGAGCAAATATCAAATTCATATCTCTGATATAGAAACACAGCCTTGGAAAATGCTCGACTTTACAGTAACAGACCCTAGTGGCGTGCTCTGGAGAATTGGCCAGAATATTGCATAGTTTTACAGGGGTGGCTTTAGCCAATCCTATCAACTTAAGCAAAACCTGCGGGAAATGATGCTTTTGTAGGTTGGGTTAGCAGGTTTATTCGCCTGTTTAAAGGGCGGATAAACCAGCGTAACCCAACATTGATGCGCACACAGAATGTTGGGTTACGCGATAAAGCCCGCTAACCCAATCTACGAATTCTCCTTAAGTTGATAGGAGTGGATAAAAGATGCCACGGCCTCCGAAACATTAATACTTTTTCTGCCATGCCGATTTATTAATCAGCAGCGCCAGCAGCATAATCCCCCCGCCAATCATCAAACGTGGAATATCCTGCGCCTGATGCCAGAAGATTAAATTAATTATCAGCCCCACCGGAATATGCATATTATTCATCGCGCCTAAAGTGCCTGCATCGACTAAGCACGCGCCTTTATTCCACCAGTAAAAACCAAGCGCTGATGCGGCAAGGCCTAAGAAGGCTAATACTGCGAATTCCTCCATATGCTGAGGAAGTTTACTGGCATCACCAAAAATTAAAAATGAGGGCAGGGTAACCAGCAGTGCGCCAAGGAAGAAATAGCCAAAGCTGGCTGATTGCGGCTGTTGATCCGGGTAGTATTTATTTAAATATCGATATCCCACTTGCCCAGCGGCAAAGGTGAGATTAGCCAGCTGCAATAATAAAAAGCCATTTAAGGCATGGCTATCAATTTGATTGTAGCGAATCACCAAAGAGCCTAATACGGCGATTAAAGCTGCGGCTAAGGCGCGGGGATTAAAATGCTTTTGCAATAAATCGTCGAGCAGGGTGATATAAATTGGCGTGAAAATCGTAAACAGCAGCACCTCTGCCACGCTTAAAAATTGGAATGACCGATAAAGGCATAAATAGGTGATGCCAAATTGCAGCGCGCCAGCGGCCATCGTGCCCAATTTGCGTACCGTGCTAATGCCTGCCCAGCGGGTAAAGGGCAGAAAAACAAGGCCCGCGATGGCAACACGGCTAAGCACTGCAAAATCGCTATCAACATGGCCTGCCAGAAATACGCCAATAAGATTAAACGATAGAGCCCAAACAACGGTGATAAAGGCGAGATAAGGCAAGAATCTGATCCTTTTCAGCAAAGCTTCTGATTTTAACCGGTTTGCTGCTTTGTAAGCGTGATAAACCGCCATTCTTTTATCTATTCACTTATTCATGTAAACAGGAATTAAGCCAGCAAAGGAATGCTTACAGAAGTTGCCGTACTGCGGCTTGTAATCTAAAAAGAATGGGTAGTTTTAATAAATTAACATACGCTAATTTAACGTAGTTTCGGCTGAGTTGCCTTGCTGATTGATATAGTTTTGCAGCAGAGTGCGCTGTAAATATAGTCTGATGTCAGCGGGCATTTAGGCGGGGCCTTGTACTCACCATTTTGGAGTGTCATCGCAATGAAGATAAGCCATAAAGTAGGTCTGGCTGCTGCGCTGGTATTGTTGCTGACTGCCAGTTTGCTCTCTATCAGCCAAATTAATCAGATACGCGGCACTTTACGTAGCCAGGCCGAATCCACGATTACAGAATCGAGTAATGTACTCGCTAGGCAAATTGAAAACTGGCTGAATGGCAAATTGCAGCTAATTGATTTGGTGGCCCAAAATATTGATGCCAAATACAGCAATGAGCAAATTGAGCAGTCTTTTGCTCTGCCCGGTTTAAAAGATCAATTTTTATTAATGTTTGGTGGCTTGGAAGAAAATGGTGGTAAGCGGATTACCAATGATCCGACGTGGAATCCACCAGAGTGGGATGCACGTAAACGCCCTTGGTATCCTGTGGCCAAAGCAGCGGCTAAGGCGGTGCTTACCGAACCCTATGCGGATGCAGGATCGGGTGAGATTTTAATTTCTGCGGTGGCCAGATTCTCTGATAAAGGGGAATTTAAAGGCGCTTTCGGTGGAGATTTAAGTCTTAAAACGGTTTCAGATGCGGTAAATACGCTGGATTATAATCATGCGGGTTATGCTTTTTTGCTGAGTAAATCAGGCAAAATTATTTCTCATCCCAAGCCGGAATTAAATGGTAAAAGCTATAGCGATTTATTTGATGGCAGCAGCCCTGCATTGGAAAAAACCTTAAGCTCTGCTCA
This sequence comes from Iodobacter arcticus, assembly GCF_042664895.1. Lineage (NCBI taxonomy): Bacteria > Pseudomonadati > Pseudomonadota > Betaproteobacteria > Neisseriales > Chitinibacteraceae > Iodobacter > Iodobacter arcticus. The sequence continues at coordinate 141,324 of NZ_JBHTBQ010000027.1, read as the reverse complement.
AGGAAGTGGTAAAAAACTTTTAGTCTCTTTTACGCCCCTGAGCAATCTAAAAGGTATGGATTGGTATATCGGGGTAGTGCTGGATGAAGAAATATTAATGGCAGAAGCCAATGCGCTCAGCTGGCGCTCTGCGGTTGGAACGATCGTTGGCGTATTGATTAGTATGCTGGTTTTGGGTTTTTTAATGGCTAAATTACTTAAGCCACTTGAACATTTAAATCAATCCTTGCATGAAATTAATCGGGGGGAAGGAGATTTAACCAGCCGCTTGCCCATTGTGGGTAACGATGAAATTGCCCATGTTTCTCAAGAATTTAATTACTTTTTACAAACCTTGCAGACCTTAATCAGCGAAGTAAAAAATAGCTCGGTTTTGGTCAGGGAAAGTACGGTTTTTACTTCTGATGCGGCCAATCAAGCGTCCGGGCGCTTGCAAGTGCAATTGCAAGAGCTGGATCAGCTTGCAGTTTCTATGCAGGATATGTCGGCAAAAGCAGAAGAAGTGGCAAGTAATGCACAGGCTGCAGCGCAAGCGGCAGTGACGGCGAATGATGAAACTGAAAGTGGTGTGGCCTTGGTATCCCGCTCTACAGAGGCGATTCAGCGCCTTGCCGATGAAATGAACGACACCAGCCAAGCGATTAATGAATTGGCTAAATTAAGTCAGAATATTGAATCTATTTTATCGGTTATTACCAGTATTGCGGACCAAACGAATTTACTTGCGCTGAACGCGGCGATTGAAGCGGCCCGAGCCGGGGAAGCCGGGCGGGGGTTTGCTGTGGTGGCCGATGAAGTGCGTAAATTAGCCTCGCTTACCCAGCAATCTACACGGGAGATTCGCGAGATGATTGATCAATTGCGCACCGGTGTGAAGCAGGCTGAAGAGAGAATGCAGCAAAGCAGTAATACCGCCAGTATTACGGCCACTGAGGCGGGGGCTGCAAATGAAATGCTAGGCCGAATTAGAGAGGGCATTACCCGGATTAATAATATGAATTTGCAAATTGCTATTGCTGCCGGTGAGCAAAGCTCAACCACCGAAGTGATTAACCGCAATACCACTAATATCCGGGATATTAGTCATGCCGTAGCGAATGGGGCAGATAGCCAAGTGAAGCAATGTGCCGTTATGGTTGATCAGGTCAGTAATCAGGATCAATTATTAGACCGGTTTAAAGTGTAATGATGGGCATCACCGCTACAGATCAGGGGTGATGCCTATTTTATTGATTGTTTAGATTGGAAACGCACCTACGCGTTTTAATGTGCCTGAACCCATCATAGATAAATGAGTTTGCGGATCGCCATAGTACTGAATATTGCCCGAGCCAGCCACGCTGGCACTCAGTTTGTTTTGCGCGGCCACAATAATTTGACCCGATCCCGCTACGCTAAGGCTCACTTCTTTGGCTTTTAATTGTGCAGTATCAATTCGGCCAGAGCCGCCAATAGAAATAGACAGCTTATTTGTCATGCCAGCCGCTTTAAATGAACCGCTGCCGCCTAAAGAGAGATCCAGCCCCTCATTTTTTAATGATTGAATTGCTGCACCACCTGAGCCACCTAAATTGACGCTTAAATCAGCAGCATCTAGTTTGTCCAGCAGGATTTTTCCTGAGCCGCCTACATTAATACTGAATTTTTTTGCACTCAATACAGGGGCGGTGATCATGCCAGAGCCGCTTAAATTAAGGCTATTAATATTCTTGACGTGCACAATAATATTGAGTGTTTTCGTTTCTAAATCAAATTTCTTATGGCGGATTTTAAGTGTGCCATTTTCAATGATGGTTTCAATAACCGGAATAATATTATCGTCGCTTTCAATACTGATGCTTTCGGTATTGTCCTGGATAACTTCTACCCGGCCAGTGGTTTCACTGCTAATGGCTGTAAAAGCAGCAAGCGGGCGAGTTTGTTTTTCTATTTTTCCAGAACCCTGAATTGTTTTAGTGAATAGGGAGAAGGCGTGGGCGCTGCTAAATTGAAAAACAAACAGGCCTAGAAAGATGAGGCGAGCGAGGCGGTTCATTTTTATTCCTTACGTTAGTTGTAGAGATAATCCGCTTAAACTGTTAATAATTATGACATGGTCGTAAGTGTTTGGCTGTAGCAATGCGATGCGCTGCGTAAAGCGTGGCATAGATTGTCGTTTTAGTTGCCTAGTTTGCAACTGGCCTGTAGTTGGAAATCCCTGCAGCCACATGGGCAGTTGGCGCAACGCTGGCGGCTGAATCGCAGTGGCCGGTTTGGTCATCAAAAAATAAATCAGGCGCAAATACTTTGAGGAAAGGCCCTTTTTCTAAGCCACCTAAAAAGTAAGCCTCATCCACTTGAATATTCCAGCTCATCAGGGTGCGGATTGCCCGCTCATGAGCGGGTGCGCTGCGTGCCGTTACAAGGGCCGTGCGGATTTTCATGGGCGAGTCGCCAGCATCTTGTTGCAGGCGGTGCAAGGCTTGTAGAAAGGATTTGAATGGGCCGGGTGGTAAAGGCTGCTGAACTTTAGCGCTTTCATGCGCCTGAAAAGCGAGCAAGCCATCTTGCTGGAAAACACGCTCGGCTTCATCTGAAAACAGCACTGCATCGCCATCAAAAGCGATGCGAATTTCATCGGGGTGTTGTTCGGCGCTGGCCGACTTTGGATAAACCCGTGCTGCAGCAAAATCGGCTGCTAGCGCATCGCGCACATCGGCCTCGTCGGCAGATAAAAACAGATTAGCCTGCAAAGGCTTTAAAAATGACCACGCTGGCCGCCCGCGAGTAAACACCCCCCGCAGCAGTGGCAAGCCGTGGGTGTAGCAGGATTTAAATACGCGTAAGCCGCTAACCGGATCGTTGCGCGAAAGAATCACCACTTCCACCCGCTGATGCTCCGGGCTATTAAAGGCTAGCAGTTTTTTGACCAGCGAATAAGCCATACCGGGCGCAGCAGGCTCGTCGATTTTATCCAGCTGTAAGGCCATATAAGGCTGATCGTCTGCCTGATCAAAGATTTGATTTTCGGCTTCAAAATCAAACAGAGCGCGGGATGAAATGGCAATAACTAACTGACCGTCTAACGATGCAGGCATGGGTTGTCTTTTTATGTGGAAGGATTGAGTTTAGGCAAAAATGTAAGTGCTGTGATGGTTTTTTGCAAGTTAGATATGAGACTTTGGCAGGCGGTATTGTTTACGGTAGCTAGCGGGTGAGTTGCCTTTTAGCTCGCTAAACTTACGATAAAACTGGCTAAGGCTGGGAAAGCCACTGTCTTGGGCTAAAGCAGGAATAGATTGCTCGCTGCTGAGCAAAAGCTGGCAGGCGTGGCTGATGCGTATTTGAGCCAGCAGGGCGCTAAAGCTGGTTTTCATTTGCTCAGCAAACAGACGTTTGATGGTGGTGGTGCTGGCTTTGGCGGCAATGGCTAAATCGTTAAGTGTTACTTGCTGGGCAAAATGAGCTTGTAAATAGCCAAGCGCGGCATTTAAGCGCCGGTCTTGCACATCACGCAGTGGCTCACCTTGCAAAAGCCGCTGTTCTGGGTCTTGTTGTAAGTGGGATAAAATCTCTAGCAGGCAAGTTAGCCGTGCTAGGCCACGTAGCTCGTGCAGTTGAGTAAAACGCGGTGCAAGTTCGGCGCAGATGGTCTGGCTAAAAATCACTCCCATACGGATTTGACCCAACCATTGGCAAAGCGGCAATAGCTCGGGTGCGCCTTGCTTGGCTAAGGTTTGTAACCAGCCAAGCGTAAAGTAAGCCACTTGCACTTCTTTTGAGCCGCCTTCCGCTGCTGAGGACCAGGTATGTGCTTGGTTAGGAGCAACGAGGGCTAAATCTAACTCGGTAAATGGGCTGGCATCGCTGCCGATATAGCGTGTGCCGTAGGCGTGCTGGGTGAAGGTGAGCTCGAACTCTGGGTGGTAATGCCACTGAAATGGGCATATCTGATCTTTGGTGTAATGATACTGCCAGCCTTGCCCCTGAGTGCTTCTCACCCATTCTCTGATTAACATCTTGCTGCTCGAATATGGAATGAGCTGATTGTAGAAGAAATAGATCTGGCTCTGGAACTTTAAGCAAAAAATATAGGGCAGAATTTGCGCATTCAAAGGAGATTTGCATGAGCAATACGATGGTCTTAATGGCGCGCGCTTTTATATTTGATATGGATGGCACACTGGTTGATTCATCAAGCAAGGTAGAAGAGGTCTGGTCTGCTTGGTGTCAGAAGCAGGGTGTGGATTTAAATCAGGTGATGGCGATTCAGCAGGGCGTGCGTTCAGAAGACACGATCCGCTGTGTTGCTCCCCATCTGGATGCCGCTCAAGAAGGGCGCTGGGTTGATCAATACCAGTCGGGTGATTGCGAAGGGATTATAGAAATCCCCGGAGCCGCCAAACTACTTGCCGCCTTGCCCGAGGCTTGCTGGACGGTGGCCACTTCGGCGGGCTTAGCGCTGGCCAGTAATCGATTGGGCTATTGCCAGCTGCCCGTGCCTCCACATATTGTGTGTGCAGAAGACGTCAGCGCAGGTAAGCCAGACCCTCAAGCCTATCTTTTGGCGGCTAGCCGATTAAATTTTGCACCGAGCGATTGCATTGCTTTTGAAGATGCACCCGCAGGCGTAGCCAGTGCCTTGGCTGCAGGCTGCGCCGTGGTGCAGATTGGCGGAGCACATAAATTGCATCCAGATGTCTTGGCGGTGTTGCCAGATTGGCAGGGTGTAACGGTGGCGGTGGATAATGGGTCTTTATTCTTGAGTCTTCCAAAATGAGCACTTTGAATTTACTGGGCTTTGCTGCTGGAGCTTGCACTACTGCGGCATTTATTCCGCAAGTGTGGCAGGTGTGGTCTACCCGCTCTGCAAAAGATATTTCGCTGGGTATGTATCTGGTGTTTGTAATGGGGGTGCTGCTCTGGCTGGTTTATGGCGTATTTACCAAAGAGCTACCGCTGATTATTGCCAACGCCATTACGCTTGCCCTCGCTGGGGCGGTATTGGGAATGAAATTGTATTTTGAGCGGAAGTAATTATGAGGGCGAGCCGGTACTTATTAGGGCGCGCAAGGACTTGCATGCCCTGTACTCGCCTTCTCCTTTGCACTGCTTAATCCAGCACCGCCTCAATCTCAGATGCAAAGGCAATGGCCATTCCGCCAGAGCCAATATTAACCCCGGCGGTGGTGCTCATTTCGCAAAGCAGCAATTGCACGGCGTATTGTTTGCAGGCGTGTTTTAATTTTTGATAGGCAGGCATATCGGTGACTACAGCAGGATCGCCGCCGTAGCTTACGCAAATGGTGGGTGCAATCAGGCCGCGTTCAAGATGAGCTTGGGCTAAAGAAAATAGCTTTTCTACACCCGCATTAAAGCCATGAATGCGTGCAACCGGTGTTGTTTCGCCGCGATAGGCGCGCACAACGGGTTTAATATCTAATGCGCTGCCCAGTGCATAGGATAAAAAGCCCACACTTTTATCGCCTTTACGCCGTGCCTGATGGCGTAATTGGCCTAAATCGGCAGGCATTAAAAAACCTTGTGCGGTTTGTGTTAATCGCTCTATATGCTTGGCTATTTCTGAGCAGGGTGCTTGCAGGCTAATTAAACGGGCCACTTCTGCCACTACTAAGCCTTGGCCGGCAAAAATATTGGCGCTATCAAATACCCGTAATGAAAAAGGCTTGGTGATATGGGCTTGTTCCCGAATAGGCCGGTATTCGGTGAGAACGGTTCTGGCTGCCTGGCTGCAATGATTAAAAATTTGGCTGCGGGATTGCATTACCGTTAAGCAAAATACGGAATCAAATTCTAAAACAAGACGTGATAAAAATAACTCGCGGATTTGCTCGGCGGATAAGGGCTCTGATTCAAAATCAGCAACACCTGCCGCAGCTTGGCGGCGATAAAAATCGCGTGTAGCAGCGGGGTCACGGTTGTCAATAAAAGTGCTGTCATTGCCATGAATGGTAATTGGCAAAATAACAATCTGGTGCTGATCTAAAAAATCGCGAGGTAAATCGCAGCAGGAGTCCGTGACTAAGCCAATACGCATTGTTATCTCCTCAGGGGCATGATTTAGAATGACCGTCTTATGCGGTCTTTAAAACAAGGCAGTGCATTTTAAACGCATGATTTAGAGATATGCGCAATGCAATTTATCACCATCATCTCAGTTCTATTACAGGGATAAACCCTTATAAAAATAATTCGGTCATAAAATCATGTTCTGCTGCTTTGTCAAGATTCGAAAATATGCTTTTAAAACAAGGCCTATTTACTTGCTTTGAGTGTCCGCTCAATATTTGCCCCTGCAACGATGCAGAGGTGTTTTACAATAATCCTTTTTGCCCTTCACGGAGACTTCAGCCATGCCCGTTAATCTGCCTACACTCGATCCTAGCCAGCTTTATCCTGTTGCCGGAGTAGAACTCGGTATTGCCTCGGCAGGCGTTAAAACGGTTGGCCGTAAAGATGTGCTGGTGATGCGATTAGCCAAGGGCAGTCGCGCTGCTGGGGTGTTTACACTGAATAAATTTTGCGCCGCACCGGTGCGTATTTGCCGCAGCCATCTCGCCGACACGGGCGAGATTCGTGCCCTTGTGGTGAATACCGGCAATGCCAATGCGGGCACGGGTTTGGATGGCTATGAGCGCGCTAAAGAAATCTGCTTTGCACTGGCTGAGCGCTTGGATATCAGCCCGGCGCAAGTGCTGCCGTTTTCCACCGGCGTAATTTTAGAGCCACTACCGGCCGCTAAAATCATTGGGGCACTGGATGCGGCCATTAGCGATCTAAAACCAGCGAATTGGTTTGAGGCCGCCAATGCCATCATGACTACCGATGTGGCGCCTAAAGCCGCGAGCAAGAAAATTGTGCTGGATGGCAAAACCGTGACTCTGACTGGGATTAGCAAGGGCGCGGGCATGATTCACCCGAATATGGCGACCATGTTGGGCTATCTGGCCACCGACGCCGCCGTATCGCAGGCCGTGTTGCAAGAATTAGTCAGCTGGTCGGCGGATCGCTCGTTTAACTCGATCACGGTGGATGGTGACACCAGCACCAACGACAGTTTTATTTTGATGGCTACAGGGCAAGCGGGTAACGCCGAAGTGGCAGACACCCGCAGCGCAGATTTTATAACGCTGCGCGATGCGGTATTGGAAATCAGCCAAACACTGGCTAAAGCGATCATTCGCGATGGCGAAGGCGCAACCAAGTTCATCACCATTAATGTAGAAGGCGGCACCACTAGGGCTGAATGCAAGGCCGTTGGCTACGCCATTGGCAGATCGCCTTTGGTGAAAACAGCATTCTTTGCTTCTGATCCTAATCTGGGCCGTATTTTGTGCGCGATCGGTTATTCGCAAGTTGAAAATCTGGATGTGGATAAGCTGGAGGTGTGGCTGGATGACGTGTTGGTCGCCAAAGACGGTGGCCGCTATGCTGGCTATAAGGAAGAAGATGGCCAGCGCGTGCTGAAGCAATCCGAAATCAGCATTACTGTAAAACTAAACCGTGGGCTGGAGTCTGCCACCATCTGGACTTGCGATTTCTCTTACGACTACGTAAAAATTAATGCGGATTATCGTAGCTAAAATGTAGGGTGGGCACGTTGTTGTGCCCACGCATTAACCAAAGTCTGAATGTATGGCGAGTGGCAAATATTCTACTCTAATTAATCTTTAAAGAAGTAAATGGTGAAGTGGTTTTAACTCATCTGTGTATTTTTTTATGTGTTTTTAGAGCGTAATGACTAAGCCGCTTCTATTTTCTGATATCAATCTATTTGACACAAAGATTAGACGAATTCTCGCTATTTTCCTGCCTTAAGATCCCCTTGCTTATTTGTTATTTTAACGCTGTGTTCTCATTCCCTATCTGATATCCCCTGTTATGCGTTAAAAAGTGCAATTAACGTTTAGCGATTAAAAAACTATTTATGTATTTCTCAATTCTTATTTACTCTGCTTGCTTCCAAAAGTATGATGTTTGACTTTATTACTACTTTGGTAATTAGGAATAACAATGAAGCTACATATAGTTTTTTCTAAGCTTACGGCTGTTGTGTTGCTATCCTCTTTGGCTGGATGTGCTACGGAAAGCTCACATTCTTTGTCTGTTGCAAAGGTGGAAAGCGCCGCAAGGCCTTATGCAGGCGTGCGCACACCTGTTTCGGTGGGTAAATTCGAAAACCGATCTAGCTATATGCGCGGTATTTTTTCTGATGGTGTAGATCGGATGGGCAGCCAGACCAAAACGATTTTAATCAGCCATTTACAGCAGACAAATCGATTTAATGTTTTAGATCGCGATAATCTGGAAGAAATGAAGCAGGAATCAGCTCTAAAGAAGCAAGCTCAAAGCTTAAAAGGGGCTGATTATGTGATTACCGGTGATGTTACCGAGTTTGGCCGTAAGGATGTCGGTGATCAGCAGTTATTTGGTTTGCTGGGCCGTGGTAAATCACAGGTTGCTTATGCCAAAGTTAGCTTAAATATCGTTAACGTTACAACGTCTGAAGTGGTTTTTTCGAGCCAAGGGGCAGGTGAATACAGCTTATCTAATCGAGAGATTATTGGGTTTGGTGGCACGGCTAGCTACGATTCGACGCTAAATGGCAAGGTGCTGGATCTGGCTGTGCGCGAAGCGGTCAATCACTTAGTACAGGCGATGGATAGCGGCACTTGGACTCCTAATAAATAATTGATTGGCACAATGATGAAGAATAAATTTATAAAACAGCGTGCTTGCGCTCTTTTGGCGGGTCTTTTGCTTGCCGCTTGCAGTACGCCAGCTAAGACTCTGTATCAGTGGGAAGGCTACCAGCCACAGGTGTATGAGTATTTAAAAGGCCAAGGGCCGGAGGCTCAGATCAGCATTCTTGAAGCCGATCTGCAAAAAATCCATGCCAAAGGCAATCGGCCGCCGCCTGGATATCATGCGCATCTGGGCTTGTTGTATTCCAGTATTGGCAAGCTTGATCGAGTTGAGAAAGAGTTTCAGACAGAGAAAGAGTTGTTTCCTGAGTCTGCGACTTATATGGATTTCTTGCTGAAAAAAACCAAGCTGTAAGAGGGATATGATGTTAAAGATTGTGAAATTAGTTGCTTGTCTATCTGCTCTGATGCTGGCTACAGGCTGCGCTACGCCAAAGAAATATGACTATACGGCACTGAAAGAAAGCCGGCCTCGCTCCATTTTGGTTTTGCCTCCGCTGAATGAGTCACCCGATGTGAATGCAACGTATAGCATGTTGTCACAGGTATCGTATCCATTGGCAGAGGCTGGTTATTATGTATTACCCGTTACTTTAGCCAATGAAACTTTTAAGCAAAATGGTTTGAGTAATGCTGCAGAAATTCATGCCGTATCAACGAATAAGTTAAAAGAGATTTTTGGTGCAGATGCTGCGCTCTATATCACGATTAGCAAGTACGGTACGACCTACATGATTCTTGATAGCGTGACTGAAGTGACTGCAAATGCCAAGCTGGTGGATTTGAAAACCGGCAAGGTGTTATGGACAGGGCTTGCATCCGCATCAAGTGGTGAATCGAGTAATTCAGGAGGGGGCATTATTGCTGTGTTGGTCACTGCGGCCATTAAGCAGATTGTTAATAGTGTGACAGATGCTGGCCATCCGATTGCGGGTATTGCGAGCAATAGGCTGCTATCGGCAGGCCGTCCTAGTGGTCTTTTATATGGCCCACGCTCTGCTCATTATGAAAAGGATGTTATCAATTAATTTTTGATTACAGCGTAAAAAATGCCAGCTCCACTTTGTGTGGGCTGGCATTTTTTTGATTTGCTCAAGAAGCCTGACTTAGTACTGGCATGAGCGGCTTATCACTTGGCGGTGGCTTAAGCCTTCTTCAAAAAACAAGCCTTCAGCATAAAATTGCCCGCATCCATACGGCAATCTACTTCATGATCACCGCCAGACACCAAGCGGATGCTTTTTACTTTAGAGCCTTGTTTCAGCACGGTGGAGGTGCCTTTTACTTTTAAATCTTTAATCAAAACAACGGCATCGCCATCAAGCAATACAGTGCCGTTAGAATCTTTTACGATCGTATCGTCGCTGTCATCGCTCGCCACTTCTTGCATAGGCCACTCAAAACCACAGTCTGCACAAATATAGTTATCTGCGTCCGGGTAAGTGTTTTCTAGGGTGCATTGTGGGCAAGCAGGGATATTAGACATGATGTTGTTTCTACTAAGTTGATTCAGATCTGCTGGATTATAACAGCTGGCCTCATTCAGTATTTTGGCAGCGCTGCTGGTATATATGTGTACTTTGCACTTTTTTGCGGCTGCTCAATGGTTAGATGGGTTTGGATTTATTTTCATCAAACAGAAAAGGGGGTCATTGCTTTAATGGCCCCTTCTGCGCTTAGTTAAGATTATTAGCGTGAGCGGAAGCGAATCCCCAGGCCATTGATGTATTCGCTGCTATGGCCAAAAAAGCCAATGATTTCATTTTGTGTCGGTACAGTAAAATTGAATGGTTTTAAGTTGCTCACGGATTCTGCGTTACCAATTTCTTGTAGCAAGCGCTTATTGGTGCGAATCTTAAGCTGCGCAATACAGGTGACATTGCCAAATTGATATTGGCCATATTGGCCAGATACCTCGGTAATATATTCATCATCGGCAAAAGTGATGGTGATCAGCTGCCCGCCATTGCCGCCATGTTGTGGCATGGTTTGTGTGCCATATACAGCTTGTATTGCATCGATGATCTTGCCTGAACGGATATTAAGCCGCGTGAGTTTGGCATTGGCAGCGGGTTTATCGTCAAAGTTTCTGCTTTGCTCGCCAGCCGGTCCTTCTTGCCAGCGTGCCAGCCATTCTTCATGGATTTGCGCTTTAAAGTCTAAATACGTCCAATCTGAATCTGGATCAAACTGCTTGATTTTCCCATCTTCAATGTAATCAAAGTATTCATAATGCTGGGTGTTATCAGCTTCGTAGCGATAAGACTGGATTGTTGCGCAGAATTGATCTCCCTTGGGTTTTGGGTTAAATAATTGGTGAATCTGATAATAATCAGGAGTCAGAAAGGTGACTTCTTCTGTCTGGACGGTTACTTTTCCCCAAGGCGTTAAAATTTGGGGGCTGAGTGCTGCAAACCAAGACACCTGAATTTGCCCATACAATACTTTAATCACGGCACAGGCATCGCCGTGATCATGAATAGGCGAGCCATTGCCAGCGGGCCATATTTCTAATACATAGGGCTGGCCAGGGGAGTCCCCCAGATTGGTATCGATAGTGACGCGCAAGTAGCCAAATTCGGCCGGTTTTTCAGCTAGTTTTTTGTAGCAAATACAACCAGGTGTCAGGATGGAGCGCTGGATGGCTTCGGGAAAATCAGGGAAGTCAGTAGGGCGCAAGCTCATTCCCTCACCGGCAACATTTGAATAAAGGTGCTGGCAAGCTTCTGGCAGATCCGAGATCACACTAATCTTATTTTCAGCCAGTAGCTCCAGCGTGACCGCATCCATAGAAACAATATATGGGGATGGATCAAGATTTACAGGAATGGAGAGTAGCTGCAGCTTAGTTAACTCGGTATTTTGTACATCAATGTTCTTGATCTCTGCGGTATTAAGCTGCTTATCTGATGTCTGTGCCCAGCTGTATTCAAAGAGCATGAGCGTGCGCAGCATCTCGCCTTTGCCATAGCGAATTCGTTTGTTATTGGTGTCCAAGCTTAGCCAGTAGGGTTGGATCTCACCGCTAGGGTTGAGCCCTATGGCTGCTTGTTTGGCGATTTCCATACCGTTGTAGAGTAGCCGGATTCCGCTGGCTTCAATTTCAAGGCGGATGGCGTTGCTATTGTCGCTTTTTAGTTCGATGGCAAATGCTTTGAAGATGCTGGGCTGAACCGATACCGTTCCTTGCCCTTTTACTGGAAACTTGGCGGTGTTGCTGCCTTCTAGCGAACTATGGATCAGATGCTGTACTTGCTGATATGGCGTGGTAGCGAGCTTCATGTTGACCTCTTAAAAGTTGTTGGTACTTAGCCAGGTTTGAATTATTACAGTGCCGATTGCAGGCATATATCGGTTTACACGGTTTGGTAAGTGAATAAACCCCGCCAATATTTCTATTTTTTGAAAGAATAATATTTACATTAAGTAAGTTTTATTTGTAATTAATTTACAAAAAACTTACTTTAATAAATATTAAAAATGATGATAGTTCTTAATTTTTACTTTGTTAAAAATAAATGAGGCAAGAGAGTCTGGGCGTAGCAAGTCGATCATTTATCCACAGGCTAGGTTGATCTGATGTGGGAAAGATAATATTCAGAGACAGGGGAGCGGGCATAAAAAAACCCCAAGCCTCGCAGCTTGGGGTTTTTAAAGGATTAACTATTCAAGCATTAAAACGCTGGAACAATCGCGCCTTTGTATTTTTCGGTGATAAACGCTTTAACTGCCGGGCTGTTTAAGGCTGCGATCAGTTTTTTCATGGCCGGGCTGGCTGCGTTATCCGGGCGGGCTACCAGGATGTTGGCGTAAGGTGATTGTGCGCCTTCGATGGCCAGTGCATCTTTGCTTGGGTTAAGGTTGGCTGCAAGTGCGTAATTAGTGTTGATCAGGGCGACATCAACCTGAGTCAGCACGCGTGGCAGGGTGGCGGCTTCCAGCTCACGGAATTTCAGCTTCTTGCTGTTTTCTACGATATCACGGCTGGTAGACAGAATGTTTTTGCTGTCTTTTAGCTTAATAATGCCCGCTTTTTCCAGCAGCAAGAGTGCGCGGCCGCCGTTGGTGGCGTCGTTAGGAATGGCAACGGTTGCGCCTTCGCTCAAATCTTTGAGTGATTTTACTTTGCTGGAGTACGCGCCAAATGGCTCTACATGCACCAGAGCAACACTTTGCAAGCGTGTGCCTTTGCCTTTATTGAATTCATCCAAGTAAGGCTTGTGCTGGAAGAAATTAGCATCTAGGCGTTTTTCTGCCAATTGCACATTCGGCTGCACGTAATCGGTAAACACTTTGATCTTTAGCTCTACGCCTTCTTTAGCCAGCTGTGGTTTTACAAATTCCAGCAGTTCTGCATGAGGAACAGCAGTTGCACCAATGGTGAGTGTATCGGCGGCTTGGGTATTAAAGGCTAAGGCCGCGGTCAGTAGTGCAATGATCTTTTTCATAAAAGTTTATTTCCTAGAAAGGTAAACACCAGAGAGCTGTTCATGTTTTAAGACATTCATCAGAGCAAAAGTTCGGCCATCATGCGGGCTGATTATTTGCGGCTAAAGTGCGTGACCAAACGATCGCCCACCATTTGTAAGATCTGTACCAGTATCAGCAGCAAGATGACCGTTACTACCATCACATCGGTTTGAAAGCGCTGATAGCCAAAGCGAATCGCTAAGTCCCCAAGGCCGCCGCCGCCGATCACACCTGACATCGCTGCATAAGAGACTAAGGTAATGGCTGTTACGGTAATGGCGGCTAAAATCCCCGGAAGTGCTTCAGGTAGTAAGGCGCCAAATACGATCTGCCTTGTGCTCGCCCCCATAGATTGGGTGGCTTCGATAATGCCACGGTCTACTTCTCGCAGCGCGGTTTCAACTAAGCGGGCGAAGAAGGGCGTGGCACCGACTACCAAAGGCGGGATTGCGCCAGCTACGCCCAGTGAGGTGCCTGCAATCAGTACTGTAAACGGGATCATGATAATCAGTAAGATCACAAACGGCACAGAGCGCAGCACGTTGACCAGAAATGATAAAACTCCGTAAACCGCAGGCTGATCAAGCAGCTGGCGTTTGCCGGTTAGAAACAGCAAGACACCCAGCGGCAGGCCAAGCACCAGCGTAAATACTAAAGAGCCTGCCAGCATCATCAGCGTATCTTGCCCTGCCAGCCAGATTTCTACCCAATCAATATTAGCGGTCAGTTGATTAAAGAATTCCATTAGCGTAATACCTCTACATCGATCCCTTCCGCGCTAAAGCGGGCGAGAGCCGCGTCTACATCGTGGCCGCTCAGGGCAAGGGTAAGCTGGCCGCAAGGCGTATCTTTAATTCGCTCGATACGGCCAGCTAAAATACTGAAATCTACCGCGCAATCTCTGGCCACCGAGCCAAGAATAGGTTGGTAAGTCGATTCGCCAATAAAGGTCAGGCGCACGATTTTGCCTTCAACATGCTGGTAATCATCGTACTGCTTGTTTTCATCGATATGCTCGGCTTCAAATACAAAGCGGCGGGTGGTTGGGTGCTTGGGGTGCAAGAATACTTGCGTGACCGGGCCTTCTTCCACAATCAAGCCGCCATCAATGACCGCCACGCGATCGCAAATACTGCGGATGACATCCATTTCATGGGTGATTAAGACAATAGTCAGTCCTAGCCGCTTATTAATATCGAGCAATAATTGCAAAACAGATTGTGTGGTTTGCGGATCGAGTGCGCTGGTGGCTTCGTCGCAGAGCAGCACTTTAGGGCGATTAGCCAGTGCGCGAGCAATACCGACGCGCTGTTTTTGCCCGCCGGATAATTGTGCCGGGTATTTATCACGATGATCGGTGAGGCCCACGAGCGCCAGCAATTCATCCACGCGCTGCGCGATTTGCGCTTTATTGAGCGCGCCGGCAATTTTTAAGGGGAAGGCAACGTTTTCGGCTATGGTTTTGGAGCCAAGCAAATTAAAATGCTGGAAAATCATGCCTACTTGCTGACGCAGGCCACGCAGGGCCGAGGCATTTAGCTCGGTGACATCCTCGCCATCTAGCAAAATGCGCCCGCCAGTAGGGCGCTCTAAGAGATTGATTAGGCGAATCAGCGTGGATTTACCCGCGCCAGAATGACCAATAATGCCAAATACAGAACCAGCTGTAACCGATAAAGACACACCAGCAAGTGCCGGGATATCACGGCCATCAACCCGATATGCCTTGCTGACGTTTTCAAGTTTAATCACGGTAATGCAAACCTTGTGGGCTTAATTTATAAAATTGATTGCCCTTGGCAGGCGTTTTTTAAGCTGCTCAGAGCAAGCTGCAAGCAGGCAGGTGGTGATTTTAATGCCCAATCATATAATTCCAAAATCTTTAATATGATATGTAAAGTAGCAAAAAACATAAAACGGCCAGACAGTGTGTTGTCGGGCCGTTTTTTAATGCAGTAGCCCGGCTGGGGCTTGAGTATTTTCGGCGCTGCTAAGCGCTGAATTTGTAAGGATTATACGCGTTTCAAACAGGCTCTCGTGATAAAGGTCATTTTAAATCACTACCGCCTTAAGATAAACAAGCTGTTTTCCCATAAAAGAATACGGGACGATGACTTGGCTTGGTGGCTAAAACACTTGTTCTTGCCATTTTTGCAGCGCAGCCAGCGCCAGTTGATGGTTGGCGATGACTTGCTGCTTGATTGTTGCATCATCGGGCTGGCTTTCCAGCAAGCTGAGGCTATCGCTCAGCTGGTTTGCGGCAATTTGCCCGGCAATGCCTTTGGCACTATGTACATGGCGCTGGCGGGTTTCCAGATTGTTTTCTTGCTCCAGCATGCTAAGCAACTGGCCGATTCTATCTAAGCCTTTTTGCGCCATATGGGCGCATTTTTCTA
Organism: Iodobacter arcticus; assembly: GCF_042664895.1. Lineage (NCBI taxonomy): Bacteria > Pseudomonadati > Pseudomonadota > Betaproteobacteria > Neisseriales > Chitinibacteraceae > Iodobacter > Iodobacter arcticus. The sequence goes on along the minus strand of NZ_JBHTBQ010000027.1, from coordinate 125,753 downwards.
TGGGATAAGCCAAGGCCCTTGCGGCTTGCTCCAGATCTAGTACCGCTGGTTTTGGCTCGTACAGCGGGGCGGTTTGGTTTTGCAGGGCAGCAAACAGTGATTCACGATGAAAGGGTTTGCCTATCCACAGATCAATGCCTGCGGCTGCCAGTTGATTTGCTTGCGGTGAATGTCCGGCGCTTACGAGCAAAATGCGGCCTTTAAATCCCAAAGCCCGAATGCTGCGCGAGACTTGCATGCCATTAAGTAAGGGCATGTGGTAATCCAGCAAAATGGTATCGGCATCACAATGATTCCGCCAGGTGCTGAGGGCGCTCAGGCCATCTTCGCAGGCACTGACTTTGGCTCCTACGCTGATTAATAAGTCGGTTAATAGCTCACGATTAATTTCTTGATCTTCTGCAATTAGAATATGTCGTCCATCTAATCGCCCAATCGCTTTAAGAGGCACATTGGGTTTGCTGCTGCTGGCTTGATTGAGTACGGGCACCTGCACTGTAAAGTGCGCGCCGTGGCCCAAGCTGCTGCTTAATTGAATATTGCCGCCCATTAGCTCTGCAAAATCTTTGCAAATAGATAAACCCAGCCCAGCACCTCCCGCACGCTTACCCAGCCATGTTTGCTCGAAAGGTGAGAAAACTTTCTGGCAGTCTTCGGCGGCAATGCCCGGCCCGCTATCGATGACTTCTGCCCGCATAAAGCACTGGCTGTCTTGCTGCCTAGCGCTGAGTATTAAACACACGCTGCCTGCTTCGGTAAATTTAATGGCATTGCCGATCAGATTGACTAAAATTTGCCGCAACTTACCTGCGTCTAAGACAAAATCGCCTTCTAAGCTGCACTGAATACTGAAAACTAACCCTTTAGATTTGGCTTGTTCTTCAAACAGGGCTTGCAGCTGCCTGATCAGCACATCAATAGATATTGTGCTTTCATCCAGCTCTGCCAGCCCGACTTCCAGCTTGCTGACATTAAGCACATTAGCAATTAGGCTTAATAAATAATCACCGCTGTCGGCAATGCGCAACAGGCTTTGTAATTGAGGTGGATTAAGCGATGTATCGTGTTTTAAGCGATCTACATAGCCCAAAATCGAGGTGAGCGGGGTGCGGATTTCATGGCTTACATGGGCTAAGAAATTGCTCTTGGCAAGGCTGGCGGCTTCAGCATCTCGGCGGGCTAAATCCAGCTCATGAGTGCGTTGCATCACTAGCGCTTCTAATTCAGAGGCTTCTCTTTCCAGCTGCAGGCGATAGGCTTTTTCCAGCCGCTCTTTTTGCCGGTTGATTTCGGCCACGCGCAAAGCCATGGCCGTGCTAAAGAGAATGACTTCAATGGCAATAGAGATTGAATTAAAGCGGGCAGTAAACGCGCTGTGATCGATTAGCGCCAGCCCGCGTAAACCCCAAGTAACAATAATAGATATCGTATAAATGGCCCAGGCAAGCGCAAATAACCTAGCCCCCGAAACGCCGTAGCGCACCGCATAAAGGCTGGCCGCCACATAAAGCAAAAAGCCGACGCCACCGATTTCTAAAGCCAGCAGGGCAAATTGAATAAATCCTGTGAGCGCACCCAGCGTGCTGAGCGCCCCACAGGCAATAATGCCCTTGAGTGCAATATCCAGCCTTGGGGTGATTTGAGGTGTTTTTAGATAAAGCCTTACAAACTGTGCCGAAAAAATATAATACAGCCCGCTTAATGTGTATAAGAGCGTCAGGCTATAGTGCCCTTGCCATAAGAGTAAGGGTAAAACGCCGGTGGCACTTAAATGGGCCAGCGTGAGTGCAAGTAGCTTTAAGCCGTAAAAAAGAAAAGTTTGATCTCTTGCCGCAGAAAAAACGGCAAGGGCCACAAAAGACATCAGGAGCATGATGCCGAGCATGGCTCCCCAGAACAGCATTTCATGGTTATTGGCTTGCAGAAAGTTGCGCTCTCCCCACACCCGGATATCCGACATAACCGGCCCGGCCATCTCTTTATGCTCGCTGTACACCACTTTAATCAGTACTTCTAAGCTGGTTTTAGCAGGAGTTTTCTGCAAAAAAATCGGCCTGATCGTTGCCAGTGGCCTGCTTAGCCCGCTTTGCTCGGTGCGAAAGTGTTGCACCTGCCATGCTTTTTCGCCTTTGTTGCGGGTGTAAAGGCTTACTGCGCCAATTTGTGCTTCGGTATATTCCAGATAATTACTGATATCCCCCCCGCTGGGGTTCTCCAGATTAAAAGAAAACCAGATTGCATTCCGTGAATAGCCAAGCGTATGCATTAGCCCTGCTGGCACTTGAAAGCGCCCTGCATCACGTTGCTGAACCACTCCTTCAAGATCTAGATTTCTGCTGGGATCTTGCCATATCAGTAATTCTTGTTCGAGATGAGCGCCAGCCAGATTGTCACGCACAATCAGGGCAGAGGCGGGGGCCGCCAATAGCAAAGACAGCAGGATGCTGCTTAAGGTTAAAAAAATATTTGTCAGGATATTCAAGGTATATTTCTTAGTAAAAGCATGCGATATGTTTTCTTTTTATGATTAAAAACTTTCTATAAAATAAACATAAAATAACAAAACAGTAATTATTTGCGCTAAAATGACGATTGGGTCGTTATAAATGCGTATGGCATTATTTTGCTCAGTTTAGCTTAATGTTTCAATCTCTTTGAGGCTTGCTTGGCCGCAGTGGCTAAATTGGCCTGTGCCCGCGTAGATTGCTTACATTATTAATGAATATTTATGATGCAGGAATAAGAATAAAATTGTGATGTCAAGAATGAATGCCCCAATCTGGTCTGATGCAACACTCGACCAGCTGAAGATGAGCGCAGATCCGCTGGCTGATCAGTGTATGCGCGATCTTATCCTTGCTGGCAACATCAGCAAGACGAATCAGATTTTAGCTCAACTTGATGTAGACAAAGCTTGGCCGGATGATACCCCGCCTAAGTTACTGGCTTATTTAGAAGCCACTGCCAGCTTGTCTGACGAGGTAGATTTTGCCCGTCTGGAGCGCGCTCAATCCTTTTTTACGGCTTACGGAATCCCCTTTGGTATTAGCCTGATGTGCCGCTCGTTGCCTGTGCTCTATGCTGGCCGCGTAGGCGGAGCGCAGCTATTGGCGGCTACTGGCCAGCTGAGTGGGCATTTTGAGCGCAGGGCCTCGGAAACACTGCGCTTTATTCTGAATGTGGCCGAGCCGGGTAGCCTTAGCCCTCAAGGGAAAGGCCTGCTTACTATCCGGAAAGTACGCCTGATGCACGCGGCCATCCGGCATTTTGCCCGTTCCAAACAAAGAGACTCGCAAGATAGCTGGCACGCAGATTGGGGTATGCCAATTAATCAGGAAGAATTAATCGGCACGATGCTGGCATTCTCTTTTCAGGCGCTTGAAGGCATGCGGGTATTGGGTGTAAAAGTCAGCCAAAAGCAGGAAGACGATCAGCTTTATTTATGGAGAGTGATCGGCCGGGCGCTGGGGATTAATCCGGATGCCATGCCTGTTAACGCTAGCCAGGCCAGAGAAGTATGGAAAGCGCTGGAACGGCGTAATTTTGGTTCATCCGATGCCGGGCATTTGCTCACTCAAGCCCATATTGCTTTTTTACAGGCTAATTTACCGGATCTGGCGGCGGGGCTTGTGCCTGAGCTGATGACAAAACTGCTAGGGCGTCGCAATGCGCATTTTCTTGGTTTGCAAAAAAAGCAAGCCTGGGGTTGGGTGCTAGATTTACTGCGCTTTATTTTTCGCTTGAAAAGCCGTTTAGCCAATAGCTCGCACACTGCTGAGAGCTTTATGCGGGAGTATGGCGAGTTTTTTATGGAAGCATTGCAAAAGCACTGGGCAGGCCCTTATCCGGGACGCGCGTTTCAGATCCCCGATCAATTGCGCGCACCTGCTACTGCCCCGCAGGAATACCAAAGGAGTGAGGTGTGATTTTAGTTGCAAGCGGCATCAATAATCCCGATGCCTGGCTCAATACCGTGAGTGTAGACGGCAGCTTATATACCCCCGTACAGCTCACTTTATTTGCCCTTGGTTGCCTGCTGTGGGTAGTGGCTTATATATTAATTTTATTACAGGCCAAACGGCATCAATGCGTTGAAATGGCGGTGATTGCCGCAGCAAGTAATTTAGCTTGGGAATTTGTATGGGGCGTTATATTGCGCACCGATATGGGTTTATTTTTAGTCTGGACCTACCGGGCGTGGCTGTTTTTTGATTTGTTTATTTTTTGGCAAGTATTAAAGCTAGGGCTAGGCCAATTTACTACGCCCCTGTTTAAGCGCTATTACCAGCCGATTGTGTGGGGCAGCGTGGTTTTCTTTATTTTGCTGTATTGGAGCATGGCGCTTTCCGGTATTGAAACGCCTATCGGCGCACGCTCTGCCTATATCTGCCAATTTATTATCAGCCTGCTTTGCTTAATTCTATTGGTACAACAACCCTCCACCATTGGCTATGCATGGGCGATTGCTTGGACGCGTACTTTGGGGACGGGCTTGGTTTCTGTATTTATGTATCTGCATTACCCTCATGATTACTTTATCTTAACCCTAGCTGTGGCCTCGACATTATTGGACTTGGGGTATTGTGGGTATTTGTTGGGGGTGAGGAAGAGGTAGGGATGAGTGGAGTAAGGCCATTAGTAGTTTGACGGATTAGGAGGGGATTTAAAATGTCAGAAGCTCTTCTTCGTGAGCTGGCCAATCAACTTTTGAGAGAGCAATTTTACGCACTGTGGCCAGTCTATTTATCGATGGCAGCAATAGCTCTAGTTGTTGGTTTTACAGGTTCTTATTTTGGGTCTTATGCGAAAAAACGTGGTGAAGCATTGGCTACTAAATCTGACTTTGATTTTTTATTAACTCAAGTAAAGGCAACCACTGTTGTTGCTGAAGAAGTAAAAGCTAGTGTGGCTCATGCTGATTGGGCAACTCGTGAGCAGAAAACTTTACGTCGTATCAAATTAGAGGAGCTTTTGCACGCTGTTCATGAAGTACAGGCTTGGCAGGAATTAGATTGTAATACCAGACTTTATGACAATAGAAATAATATCAGCCAATCCCCTCTGCCTCGGCTAGAAGTTATTGCGGGCCTTTATTTTCCTGAGCTTCAACAAGCTATATATGACTATGGGAGAAGTCACGGATTGATGAGTCAAGCAGTGAATCAGGCAAAATTAAATCTTTTACGCGTGGGTAATGATCTGCACTTGCAGCAAGAAGTTTTGCAGTCTTTTGCAAATGAACGGCTATTAATCTATCAAGAACAACTTGGTTTTGTTGGGGTGATTCAAATGCAAGCTAGGAAAATCATGAGGCAATTAGTTGGTTTATGAATGGTTTTATGACTTGAATTAAAGAGGCCAGGCTTGATTTAATCATTAATAGTGAATCGGTTTTTTTATAGGGTGTACAACGACGCAGTCGGAGCGCAGAAAGCGGTGCACAAGAAAAACGACTTGCACACCCTATGAAAAGCAGCTTTTTTGTTATGTTTTCACCCTTAGTTTCAGGTCTTTCATTTTGAATCAAAAAAGACCAGCTCCCATTGTTTCTAGTTTTTCGCTCATAGCTCTACAAAAATCTAGTCAAAAAGCCAGCCGATGCTGGCTTTTTGACTTTAAGGCAAGAGCAAATGCTTGTGATGGGTTGCAAAAGGTTTCTTTTTGCGCCATTATAAGACCAATCTACATAGGAGTAGTGACATGTCCATTGCATTGAAGTTATCGGATGAACTGGTCGATTTGGCGCGGGCGCATGCCATAGTTATGCATCGCTCTGTGCCTAAGCAGATTGAGTATTGGGCGCGCTTGGGCAAGATGGTGGAAGAAAACCCTGATTTGCCGCTACCGTTTATTCAAGAAACATTGCTTGGCAAAGCGCAAGCTGAAGCTGGGCAGACTGCTGAATATCAATTCGGGGTTTAGTAAGGATGCGTATTCGCACGGCCCTGACGTTTGATAAAGTCGCTAAAAAATTACACGCTCAAGAGAAAGCCAGCTTGGACGATGCTGTGCGGGCTATTGTGGCCGACCCTAGTGTGGGGGAGGCGAAGAAGGGCGATTTACTGGGTGTGTTTGTGTATAAATTTAAAATAAACCGCCAAGAAACGCTCTTGTCCTACAGCGTAAGTGGGGAGGATTTATTGCTTCTGGCCTTGGGGACGCATGAAAACTATTACCGCGATTTAAAGCGCTTAAATAGCTAAGAGATCATGTGATTACAGAAGCCTGCGAGTGCTGGCTTGTTGCATGTCTGGGGATTGCGTCTGTGGTGGCGTTAATTAGTAATGATAACGGCACTGCGCAATCACCAAAGCTTCATTGTGTATGCAATAAACCAGCCGATGCTCGTCAGTGATGCGGCGTGACCAAAAGCCGCTGTATTGGTGTTTTAGCGGCTCTGGTTTGCCTATACCCGCAAAGGGTTGGCGTTGGGTTTCTTTGATCAGTAGGTTAATTCGTTTGAGTATCGCTTTATCCGTGCTTTGCCAGTACAGATAATCATCCCATGTGGCTTCATCCCACCTAATCTGCATCAAGCAGATTCCGCTCTTGGCTGATTCCTGACCGAATCCGTGTAATGGATTCGTTGAGACGCTGAGCATTGGCGGGGCTGCGTGCTAGATAGGCGGTTTCTTCCATGGCTTCGTAGTCTTCCAGTGCCATGATCACCACAGGTTTGCCGCGCTGTGTAGTCACAACAACGGGGCTGCGGTCATCGTTGACTTGGCGCATGACGTCAGCGAGATGTTGGCGGGTGTAGCTGTAGGTGAGGGCGTGCATGATGTTTCCTGAGCTTGCTATCTATGTACAAAAGATAGTACATCATGGCGCAGAAGTAAAATCAGTGCAAGGTGAACATATTGTTTTTTAAAGGAATATGCGCCGATGTGGTGTGCAATATCCGGCGCAATAAGCTTCTAAGCAAGGTTTACCGCTTAGAAGCTTGATTGACGCCTACACGTGCATGTGCCTAGCCTTTCCCCGCCAACGCCCTTGCAATCTTATTTCTCGGCACGGTGGTGCGTGGCACTTTTCCGCTGAACCATACCCGTACATCATCGTCCAGACCAATGCCGTGCATATAGTTGTACAGCGCTTTATTCAGCGCTACGCCAAGGGCGTCGTGGTCGACCCCGGTTGGGTCGATAAATCCCACATCATTTTTAGCGAATGTCACTTCGGGTAGCGGCAGCAGGGTGATGCCGTATTCTTCCGGGTTTTGGCCCACTGGCGAGTGCACGGTGCAGGCAAAGCGGTGGAAGAAGCCGGATTGGATGCAGCCCTCAGCAAACAGCTGACGCACGTATTCCAGCGCATCGACGGTATCTTGCACGGTTTGCGTGGGGAAGCCATACATCAGGTAAGCGTGCACCAGAATACCGGCGTCGGTAAACGAGCGGGTGACTCGGGCGACTTGATCGATGGAAACGCCTTTTTTCATCAGCGTCAGCAATCGATCTGAGGCGACTTCCAGCCCGCCAGAGATGGCGATACAGCCGCTATCGGCAAGCGATTGGCACAGCTCGGCGCTGAATGATTTTTCAAAGCGGATATTGCCCCACCAAGAAATCGCCAAATTGCGCTTTTGTAATTCTGCCGCCAGTGTTTTCAGTGCTTTAGGCGGGGCAGCTTCGTCAACAAAGTGAAAGCCGGTCTGGCCGGTTTCAGCAATAATTTCTTCGATACGATCGACGAGGGTAGCCGCCGATGCGCCGTCGTAGCGGGATATATAGTCGAGGCTGACATCGCAAAAGCTGCATTTTTTCCAGTAGCAACCATGCGCCACCGTCAGCTTATTCCAGCGCCCATCTGACCACAGCCTGTGCATGGGGTTCAGCATATCTAGGAGAGATAAGTAACGATCAATTGGCAAGCCATCCCACGTTGGGGTTCCGACTTCGGCAAAGGCGATATCTGGCTCTACAAAGTTAATATATTTGACTGCCCCATCGTTTCTGACAAAGGTGCGCACCAGGCGCTGCTGGCTTCGTTTGCCTGCTAGATGATCGAGCAGCGCCAACAGTGGTCGTTCGCCATCATCTAGCGTTACATAATCAAAATAATCAAATACGCGCGGGTCAGACATCTCGCGCAGCTCGGTATTCACAAAGCCACCACCCAGCGCCAGCACGATGCTTGGATCATGTGCCTTAATCGCCTGGGCAATTCTGAATGCCGCGTATACCGCGCCGGGGAAGGGCACAGACACCAAAACAATGGTAGGGGCGTGCTTTTTAATCGATGCCAGCGTAAGTTCCAGCAGCGTGGTATCGACCAAATTCAGCGGCGCGTCCAAGGCTTGCGCCAGCGGATCAAAGCTCGGTTGGCTGGATGCGAGCGATTCTGCATAGCGCACAAATTCAAAACGCGGGTCGACCGCATCGCGCAGCACATCTGAAATATCGTTTAGATAAAGCGTCGCTAAATGCCGTGCTCTATCTTGCATGCCCAGCGCGCCAAAGGCCCATGCCAGAGGGTCTCCACCTTCGTCGTCCACATACACATCTAGCGATTCAAAACGCGAACCCTCGGGCAGAAACTGCCGCGAGCAAATACGGTGGCCCACGGTGGAATCCTTGCCTTGCAAAAAGGCAATGGCGGGGCTGATGGTGGCAAGGTAGAGATCAAACTGGTCAACAAATGCCTGCACCTGAAAAGTGCGTTGATGCTCGGGCAAGGCGTCAATACAGGCTTTAACAGCCAGCAGGCCTGCCTTAGAAAACAACTTGAGTACCAGCGCCAGCGCTAAGTCTTCCTGCACCGCATCGATATTTCTTGAGCGTAAAAAACCGGTGATATAGGCGGTGGAAGGGTAGGGAGTATTGAGCTGAGTCATCGGCGGGATAACAGACAGCACGCGGGGCGTTAGCATAACAAGATCCAGATAGGGGTAAAACGGCAGCCAGAATAGGGGGCCGCCACAACCCGCCATTGTAACCCGCCAGCGGCTCGTCATCGATGTGGATTACTAAGGGCAAAAAGATCTGTAGACACAGAGCTAATAAAGATCACGGAGAACACAGAGAAAACCAAACTATGGGTGTAATGCCGTTCACTTAAGCGGTTTTGTTTGAGTTCCCCCCTTTGTAAAGGGGGGCTAGGGGGATTTGCAGTTGATGTTGGGCTTAAAATAAGCAAAAAACTCAAGGCAAATCCCCCTCGGGCCCCCTCAGCCCCCTTTTTCTAAGGGGGAAGCAAAACCAATACCTTAAGTGAACGGCATTAAAACTATGGGTGGCGTATTTATTCTGTGTGGGTCTTCCAGGCAAGGGGCACGCATTAATCCTATCAACTCAAGTGAAATGTTACTCGCAGGGCGGGTGCACGCCGCGAGCAAAGCTGAAAAGTACGCGGGTTGCACCCGCCCTACGATGATTCAATACTTGCCATTGTGCGGGTAGCACCATGACATCTGGCTAGATTGTGGGGTATGAAGGGGCGCAGACAAACAGGACTCAAGCTTGCCTTAGGTTTTCTCTGTGTGCTCTGTGTTCTCATTGATCTTTGTGTCTGCAGATCTTAGGTTTTAAATCTTTAAAGCTACAGTTTGTTGCGCAATTATTCTTGAGTAAGCAATCCTATATCTATTAAAGTAGCTCTTTGCTGCAGTTCTGGCTCTTTTCTCTGGTTTTTCTATGTCTACTCCCAATACTTCACGCGGTGTTTTGTTTACTGTGCTGGCCTTTATTATTTGGGGCTTGTTTCCGCTTTATTGGAAATCTTTGCATGGCATTGATGCCTTGCAGATTATCTCGCACCGTATTGTGTGGTCTGGGGTTTTTGTGGCGGTGATTTTGATGCTGCAAAAGAACTGGAGCTGGCTGCTACCAAGTATTAAAAATCCCCGCGTGCTGGGTGTATTTGCGCTGTCTTCTTTTCTATTGTCGGTGAATTGGTTGTTGTATATCTGGGCGGTGAACGAGAACAGAGTGGTGGATGCCAGCTTGGGTTATTTTATTAATCCGTTGATTAATGTTTTGCTAGGCAGATTGTTTTTGGGTGAACAGCTTAGCCGCTCGCAAAGCTTTGCCGTAGGCCTTGCTGCGATAGGCGTGCTGTGGATTACCATTGCCGCAGGCACGTTGCCGTGGATTGCGCTGTGCTTGGGTTTGAGTTTTGGCGTGTATGGTTTGCTGCGTAAAAGAGCCAGCTTGCCTTCTTTAGAGGGGTTAGCATTAGAAACTTTCTTAATGACCCCCTTTGCATTGGCGGCTTTGCTTTGGTTTCACTCACAGGGGCAGGGCGCACTAGGCAATATCAGTTTTAATACCGATCTTTTATTAATGGGCGCAGGTGTTGTGACGGCCCTACCGTTGTTGATGTTTGCCTCAGGTGCCAGAACGCTGAAGCTGGCTACCGTGGGCGTCATCCAATATATCGGCCCTAGCTTGCAATTATTGTTGGGGGTATGGCTGTATCAAGAGCCTTTTGGCACGGATCGTATGATTGGCTTTTCACTGATCTGGGCCGCGCTGATTATTTATTCTGCAGCGGGTTTGATGAGCTATTGGAAGTCGACCCGCTTGGCTGATCAAGCGGCGTGATATTGCGTCATTTGTAGGGCGGGTGCAATCCGCGAGCCATGTTGAAAATATGTGGGTTGCACCCGCCCTACGATGGCCTTAGCGTGCATAAGTATCTACACAACTTTAGGTGGTGCTTCAGCTGCAGCTTCCCCCTTTGTTAAAGGGGGATTGAGGGGGATTTGAATTAGCTTTGTTTGCTGCCTTTTTCTAATGATATGCCGTGCCAAATCCCCCCTAACCCCCCTTTTTCAAAGGGGGGAGAAGTACAATGCTCAGCGCGGGCACGTTTTTGTGCCCACGCTAAGCTGCCCTACCTTCCCTTCATCAACAGCTTTCTCACCGGCGTTGGCAGGCCTAATTCCAGCGCTTCTGCTTTACTAAACCAGCCCAGATGATCTTCGTGGGTGATGGCGGTTTGGCTGGTGACGCTGCCCGGCAGTGGGGTGATAGTGAGGCGGAAATGAGTGAAGACGTGGACGAAGTCTTCCCCCGCGCTATCAAACTCTACATTAAGGCCAAAGCGCTGCTGACAGGCGTTGCTGGCGTCCAGCGTGGAGGTGGCTTCCGGCAGGCTCCACAGACCTCCCCAAATACCGCTAGGTGGGCGACGCTCGAGCAGGATCTTGCCGCTACGCTCTACCATCATCAGCACAGTTTGCCGCTCAGGCGATATTTTTTTCGGCTTAGGCGTGGGTAGCTCGGCTTGGCGGCCTTGCTGGCGGGCAAGGCAATCTGCCTGCACTGGGCAGACGATGCAGGCTGGCTTTTTGGGCGTGCAAATGGTGGCGCCCAAATCCATCAGGCTTTGGGTGTAGCGCTCAATACCGCTATCGGGCAGCAGATTTGTCGCTAGCTGCCATAGCTCTCTTTCAACTGCTTTGGTGCCCGGATAGCCGCTGATGCCAGCCCAGCGTGCCAGTACGCGTTTTACATTGCCATCCAAAATGGCGGCTTGTGCGCCAAAGCTGAAGGCGGCAATGGCTGCTGCCGTCGATGGCCCCACGCCGGGTAGCTCGGCGAGCAGGGCCGGCGTACAGGGAAACTGGCCTTCAAAGCGCTCCATTACCATTTGCGCGGCTTTATGAAGATTGCGGGCGCGGCTGTAGTAGCCAAGGCCGCTCCATCTGGCGAGTACATCGTCCGAGCTGGCCGCTGCTAGGCTGGCGACATCCGGAAAGCGTTCTAAAAATTGCTGGTAATAGGGGATGACGGTGGCGACCTGAGTTTGCTGCAGCATAATTTCGCTCAGCCAAACGCGGTAAGGGTCAGACACTTGCCAAGGTAGATTGTGGCGGCCGTGCACGGCCTGCCAAGCGATTAAACGCTGGGAAAAATCGCTCATTTATTGGGCTTTTCTGTCTTTTTAGGTGTGGATTTATTGGTTTTTTTTGCTGCGGCATCCGCTGCTTTTTTATCCGCAGCCGCTTTAGCTGCTTTCTGGGTTGCTGCTTGTGCCAGTGCTTTTCGCTTGGCTGCGGCTTCTGCCGCTTGTGTTTCAGAGGCGGCTTTTTGCTTCAGTAAAATTTGCTCTTTTAAGCTGGCGTAATCGATATGGTATTCGGGGGCATTTAGCGCGCCAGAAAGTTGGATAGGCAGCGTTAACCCTGATAAGCCTTTTAGCTCAGGCACTTTGGGGTTCGCACTGGCGCTCATACTGTAATTGATGGCATTGCTGTTTAAGTCGAGTGTGCCACCGCCATTGAGCTTTAGAATACCGGCCGTAACCGATAAATCGTTATTGCTGGCAACGCCGTGTTTTAGCACAAGGGTAGAGCGTAATTCGCTAAAGCTGGTTTTGGCTTCCAGATTAAGCGAAGGTCGTGCTTCGCCGTTCATTAAACTGATTTGGCGGCTGGCTGTGCGTAGCAGCGCTTCTAAGTCGATACCCCGCACTGCGCCCTGATTTAATAAGAGCCGCACATTGCCACCCGCAGTGCGGCGCAAATCGCTGAGCTGATTGCCCACGGCAGACACGTCTAAATCCAAATGGCCACGGCCTTCAAAACGGCTGGTGTCGATGGCATCGGCGAGCAGGGCATTGATATTCATATTGGCGAGCTTTTGCTGTACGCGGAAAGAAGCGCTTTTCTTGCTGGCGTCGACTTCTAAGCTACCTGTGAGCTGGCCTTCATAAAGGTTTGCAGCCAAAGGGTTTAAATTAAGTTTGCGGTTTTTTGCTGCAAATTCCAGAGAGATATCATTGATATGCAATTTTTGCATCGCCAGCTCGCCAATCTTAAGCTTGCCGCTGGCATCCAGATTATTCAGCCACCAAAAATCAAAAGGCTTATCGGGATTCACTGTTTTTGCCCCTGCTGCTACGACGGGCAAGTAAGGCGATAAATCGAGTTTGTTTAAATCAACGTCTACAGCGTAATGGGGGCGAACAAAGTCTTTGACTTCGATTTGCGCTTTAACCGGCGATTTATCCAGCTGCCCTTGGCTATTAAGGCTGAGCGATTCTGCTTGTAAATTAAGCGTACCTGCGCCGTTTAGATCTAGCCCGATTGCGCCGCGCGGCAGATTACGGTTGGTGTAGCTACCGATCAGGCGATAGGCAGGCAATCTTGCGATACTGCCATTGAGTAATTCTAATGGGCTGGCAAAAGACAGGGCCAAGTTTTGCTCTGGACTATTTAATTTGACTTCAAAGCTGGCCGTCTCTGTGCGCAGCAAGCCTTGCGCCAAGCCTGCCAGCTTAGGAATAGTGGCTTTAGCACTCAGTTGCCCGCTTGGGCTTTGCATATCTACATTTAATTTCAGGCGATTAAGATTAAGCGCGTCTTTAGCAATAATGATTTCCGGCACATCCAGCTCACCCTTCCAGTTTTGTCCGGCACGTTGGCCGGATGCGCTTAATTTAAGCTCACCGCCATTAAAGCGCAGCGGTTGCCAGCCATAAACCAAATTGCCCACGGCGCTGACTTTTACATCTTGCAGGCGCAGCTCTGGTGAGCTGCCCCCTTTTTGTTCTAGCTCAAGCATTAAGTCAGCAAATAGTAAGCGATTGTCCGCCTCGTGGTAACGCATGGCAGCAGTGGCATTTAAGCTGCCTTGCCATTGCACTGGCCGATTGCTGTCACCAATTAGCAACATACCATCTAAATCTAAGCGCCCGGCCTTAGGGTCGGATAGGTTTTTCATGGTGAGGTTGAGGCGTGATATCCGCAGGCTTTCGCCTAAAAACTCATCAGAAAGTTTAAATGCGGCTTCGGTAAAATGAACGGTATCGAGCGAGAAACTCAGCTCTTTAGTCTGTGCTTTAGGTGTAAGTAAATCTTCAAAATTATAAGTGCCATCTTCACGGCGAATCACATTCAGCTCTGGCTTTTCAAAATCCAGCGCTTTGATTTTTCCTTTACCGATGAGCAAAGGCCAAAGGCTTAGCTCTACACGAACCCGATCGGCATGCGAGAAAATAGTGGCTTCGCCAGGCTCAGTCAGCGTGACATTATCTAAAAGTAATGCAGGCTGGGGCAGCAAGACAAAGCGAGCGTCACCGCGTATGGTGAGTTGCCGCTTGGTGTCTTTTTCCAGCATGCCGGATAGCTCACTTTTGATCAGGTCAAAAGAGATAAAATACGGCAAGGTGCCAAGCAGCGTCACAAGCATGACGAGCAAAAGCAGGCAAATTCGGAAGGGGCGAGAGTGTCGCCAATCTATAGTAGGACGATGCATGCGGGGATTATCCCGAAGACATGGATTAATTTCAAAGTTAAGATTGCTAAAAATTTTCACACACGGGAGAAAAACATGGCTCAAGCCACAGAAATCAAGGTTCGCGGCTATCATTTGGATTTATATGGTCATGTTAATAACGCACGCTATTTAGAGTTTTTAGAAGAAGCTCGCTGGGCATTAGTTGATGAAAGTGGTGGTTTAGAGTGGTTTACTCAGGAAAAGCTGGCTTTAGTGATTAGCCGGATTGATATTCGTTATAAGCGCCCGGCCACGATGGGTGATGTGCTGAGAATAGAAACACGTATGGTTCATTTAAGCGAAAAAGAAGGGATTATTCATCAGCGTATTGTGCGGGTAGATAATGATAAATTGGTGGCCGAAGCAGATGTAACCATTGCGGTTATTCATGCAAATACGCCCGGTGCTATGCCGCTTGATGGTGAATTGGGCCGTCGTTTGCAAGAGATGATGAATGTTTAAAAGATTGCACAGCGGCTTATTACTGCTTGCGCTACTGACAGGCTGCGCTAGTTTTCCCAGCCAGTTTGAAAAGCCTACCGTCAGCCTTGCAGGCTTGAGTGTGGCTGAAATTGGCTTACTAGAGCAGCGTTTTGTGCTGAATTTGCGAGTGACCAACCCTAATGATATTTCTGTGGTGATTAATGGTGTGCAGCTCAGCCTTGATGTAAATGGCAAGCCTTTTGCGGATGGCGTTTCTAGTGATGCGGTCACTTTACCTAAGCTAGGCTCGGTTGTGGTGAAGCTGAATGTCACCACCTCTTTGAACACTTTTATCCAACAATTTAATGCTCTGCAAGCAAGTGGCAAGCCAATCGCCTATCGTATTAAAGGTAAACTGTTTCTACCATTACGTCCTGATGGTGTAAGCTTTGAGCGTCAGGGAGAAGTAAACTTACCTTAATCTGGAAACAAAACAATGAGTGATCATGCTGCAGCACCGGCAAACCCACATGAAGGACATGAGGTTGATGGCTCTCCCAGCCCTTCTTTTTTGGAGAAAAACCGCCTGAAGCTGATTATAGGGGGTGGTTTTATTGGCTTTCTTTTAGTGCTTATTATTGGTATTGCAATTGGCATGACTAAGCGTAATTTTGAAAGAACGCAATATATCGAGCAAATTGCGCGTTTGAAGGTTTCTTTTGAAGAAACCATTGAGACGCGCAAAGAGTTGGAAACAAAAATTAATGAATTAAAAAAAGAAGTAAAAGAAAAGAAAATTGAAGCAGAAGAGCTCGAAGTTAAAGTCGAAGATTTAGAGCGTCGTAGCGGGGCTAAAGCGGGTAGCAGCAGCGAGCACGCTGCTCCTGCTGCGCATGGTGAAGCGCCCAAAGCGGGGGCAGATATTAAGCCAGCTGGCGGCGGCTATGTGAAGTTTGGCGGTGGTGATTGTGTGCTGCCAGCGGGAGGCGGTAAGGGCAGTGCGGCGTGGAAAGAATGTATGAAGCAAAACAGCAGTACTCCTGCCAAACCTGCAGAAAGCACTGCTAAACCAGCGGCTAAGCATGAAGAGCCTGCCGGGCATTAAATGATTGATGGTGGGGTTAGCGTGTGTAGAGGCTGTTGATTGTGTCTAAGCTGGGCGGTGTGGCACCGTGGTGCATGCAGGCGGCGGCACCGCTGGCGATTGCAAAAAAGAGATGCTCGCGGGTTTCGCGCTCCGGCCAGCTTATCAGGCTATAAATTAGCCCGCCTATCGATGCATCTCCTGCGCCAACACTATCTGCTACCTGCACCTGAATAGCGTCTGCAGTAACGATGTCATTAGTGGTAAACAAAGATGCACCATTGGCGCCTCTGGTATACAAAATATGCGCTTGTGGATTCCAGCTTCTGAGTGTTGTAAACGCGTGATCAAGATCATTGCTACGAAATAATCTGACGAGATCTTCGTCAGACACCTTAATTACATCGGCCAGCTCGCTCATTGTTCTGAAAGTGTCATCGTATTGCTCATCCATCAGAATTCTGTGATTAGGATCGTAGCTAATCTTTACCCCTTGGGTTTTTAAGTTTTTTGCCAGAGTAACTAGCTTGGTGGCTAAAGGCTGGCGAGCAAGGCTGATCCCGCCAAAATGCACCCAGCGCACATTGTTTTGCCAGCCGGAGGGCAAGGTTTGCGGGTCAAAATATAAATCGGCCGAATCGTTGCCCACAAAAAAGTATTGTGGCGGCTTGGCGGATGGCACTATGGCCATTAGCGGTGCTTTATCCCGCTGCTGTAAAAAACGTAAATCCAGCCCAGCTGCGAGCGATGCCTGATACAGATCCTCGCCAAAACAATCTTTGCTGATTGCGCCAGCAAAAGCACTAGGCAGGCCAAAGCTTGCCAGCACGCGCGCTACATTCCACGTTGAGCCACCCACTTTACTGACCCAGTTTTCGCCATCAAGGCGAATCATATCGGTGAGCGCTTCGCCAGCGGCTATAAAAATAGGGAAAGTGTGAGGGGCGGAGGAGGGCATGCAGAGGCCTTGTAATCATTAGAAATAGTGTGTTGAGTGGAGCTAGGTTTGATCATATTTATAATCTGAAGCAAATAGCTTAATTTAGATCTAGTTTTTCTTTGTGTTCTCTGTGGTTCAAAATTTTGGTTAAGCTATTAAGGCGGTGCGCAAGAAATGCGTTTGCACACCCTATAAAATCACTTTTTTCATGACATGAAGTCTCGTTTTTCTCTG
This sequence comes from Iodobacter arcticus, assembly GCF_042664895.1. Taxonomy (NCBI): domain Bacteria; kingdom Pseudomonadati; phylum Pseudomonadota; class Betaproteobacteria; order Neisseriales; family Chitinibacteraceae; genus Iodobacter; species Iodobacter arcticus. The sequence continues at coordinate 108,847 of NZ_JBHTBQ010000027.1, read as the reverse complement.
TGAAACTCCGTGCCCTCTGTGTTCTCCGTGGTTCAAGATGTGGGTTTTGTTCCGTAATCTTGAGTTAGCCATCTAGTTTTAAAAACAAATCGCGGTCAGGGGCAAAGTTGGCGTAGAGCGGCAGCAGTGCGCCTCCTAAGGCGCGAGCGTCAGATCCTATCGTGCCTGCCAAAACTTGCGGCGGCACGACGCCTTCCCAGTTGAAATCTTGCATGGAAGTGACCACGGCTTGAATCAGTGCTTCTTTGACGGCGCTACAAAAGCAGCCGTCTAAAATTACGCCTTCTAAATCCAGTAGGCAGCTGCTGTTCAGCATGGCAAAGGCAATGGGCGGGGCGGTTTCGGCTATCCAAGCTTGGGTATGCGGCCAATAGGCAGCGCTGGCGGCGCGCTCATCACTGGTGGCTCTGCCATCCAACCCCGCCGCGATAAAGCGGCTTTCCAGTTTGTAGAGCGAGGCCACATTCAGTAGTTGTGGGCTGTTCGCGCTGCCTGTTATTCCTAGCGATAATGACCCTAAAGCACCCGCATTGCCGTGTTTGCCGATATGTAAATGGCTGTCTAGCACCAAGCCGCCGCCGATAAAAGTATCGACAAATACATAGATAAAATTACGCACATCGCGTCCGCGCCCAGCCACTAGCTCGGCTACGCAGGCGGCGGTGGTGTCTTTAATCGATTGCACCGGCAGGCCGGTGAGGGCGGCGATTTCTGTCTTGAGCTGAAAACGCTCCCAGCGGGCGACAACGTCTGCATCCAGCCCTAGTAGCTGCTGCCAGCCGCCGATATGCAGTGGTGCTGCAATGCCTATACCCTGCACGCGCTCCCACAAATGAGGGCTGAGCTTGGCTTTGATTTTGACTAGGCAATCGGCAAGATGCGTCAGAATTTGTTCGGGATCAGCAAAGCTATAGCTTAGATTCCAGCGTTCACGCACCGTGCAGGTAAAATCTACCAGTAAGATATCTAAGCTGCGGCGGCCTACTTTTACGCCGATGGCAAACGCGCCATCGGGGTTGAGCGCTAGTGGCACCGAGGGCTGGCCTACTTTGCCGCGCAGTGGGGTTTCTTTGATAAGTAATTCGTCTTCGAGCAGCCGCTTGGTAATCAGCGAGATCGATTGCGCAGTTAAGCGGGTAAGCCTGGCAATCTCTGCCCCCGGCAGGCGGCCATTGAGCCGAATCGCTTGCAGCACAACACGTTCGTTGTACTGGCGCATGCCGCCTTGAGACGAGCCCCTTGGCTTGAGATTACTGGCTGCGGCGGATGCTTTATCCGGCGAGAGGCTCACAAATCACTCCTTTTTTAAGTATGAAATTGCCGTAAGGCTGCAATTCGCCCGTTAGCACAATCGCGTAAGCTTGCTTCACGCGTTCATAGAAAGCAAATCGCTCTATCGCTTCGCATTGGCTTTCTTGTGCATGGCCGTCATCGTATAGCTCGCTAATCACATGCTTTTGTAGTGCGCTGCACCATCCGGTGGGTTGATGGCTGACTTGCATAAAGGCAATCGGCTGGCTGACATCTTGATCAAGGGGCAGTAAGCTCATCACCGCTTTTACCGTACGGGCAATACCGACGCCAGAAAGGTGGATCAGGGGCTTGCCCGCTGCCAGCGAGGCCGCTGTAAAGTTGGCATCGGCAATCACAATCTCGTTACCGTGGCCCATTTCAGCCAGTACCTTGAGTAATTCTGGTGTGAGGAGTGGGTCTATTCCTTTAAGCATCGTGTTCTCCTTGGGGTTTTCTGGCTGGGGGCTGAGCTTGCGTAGGGCGGGTGAAACCCACCGTGTTTGCTGTATTTCATAGGGTGTGCAAACGCTTTTCTTGCATATTGTTTTTACAATTCTGCGGCTTTTGCCACGGTGCGTAACGCCTCTGGCGTTTTGCACCCTATAAGCTCAAACACCGGCGCGGCTAGGTTTTATAGGGTGTGCAAGTTGTTTTTATTGCGCACCGCTTCTAAGCAAACCCAATCTGCTGAATACACACGGCTGCAACTGCTTGTTTCCCTCGTTATTTATTCTTATCTTGTGCCTAATTCGCTAGCCACTCTGCCGGTATATCTTCGGGCTTCATGGCACCCGTCATCACCGCTACGGCGTCGCTCATGGTGATGGCTTTGGGGTTGAGGATGGCGGCGCGGCGGCCTAAGCGGGCGACGTGGATGCGGTCGGCTATTTCAAAGACATGCGGCATATTGTGGCTGATTAAAACCACCGGCAGGCCGCGGTCGCGCACATTGCGGATGAGTTCTAGCACCATATTGCCTTCTTTTACACCCAGCGCTGCGGTGGGTTCGTCCATGATCACTACGTGGCGGGCAAAGGCTGCGGCACGGGCGACGGCAACGCCCTGGCGCTGGCCACCAGAGAGCGTTTCTACGGCTTGCGTCATCGAGCGAATGCCGATTTTTAGCGCTTGCATATAGTCAATGCTGTCTTTAAGCATGCGTTTTTTATCCAGAAAACCAAGGCTGCCTAGAAAGCCTGCGCGGCGGATTTCGCGGCCCATAAATAAGTTTTCGGCAATGGTCATGGCGGGGGCCACGGCTAAGTCTTGGTAAACGGTTTCGATGCCGGCACGGCGCGCTTCGATGGGGCTTTTAAAGCAGACGCTTTGGCCATCGAGCAAAATTTCGCCACTATCTGGCGTGGTAGCGCCAGATAGGGCTTTGATTAGGGAGGATTTACCCGCGCCATTGTCGCCAATCACGGCCAGAATTTCTCCGGCGCGCAGCTCAAAATCAGCGCCATCCAGGGCGACGACTTGTCCATAGTGTTTGACGAGGCCTTTGGCTTCAATTACCAAAGGGGGGCGTTCTGTGTTCTGGCTCATTAGCGGCCTCCTTTGCGGGACAATTGATCGGTGGCCACAGCCAGAATAACCAAAATGCCGGTAATTAAAATTTGGTAAACCGACGACACGCCCATCAGCGTGAGGCCATTACGGAATACACCCACAATCATTGCGCCAATTAAAGAGCCAATAATCACGCCACGCCCACCAAACAAGCTGGTGCCACCAAGCACCACGGCGGTGATGGCATCAAGGTTTTCTGTTTGCCCGGCGTTGGGGTCGCCCACGCCAGTACGCGCTACCGAAAGCACCGATGCCACGCCGTAGCACAGCCCTGCCAGCACATACACCATCAGGATGACGCGGTGGGTGGCAATGCCGGTGAGGCGAGTGGCTTCCGGGTTATTACCCACGGCATAAATATGGCGGCCTTGTGCGGTTTCCCTTAACCAGATCCAGCTGAGTGCATAGCAGGCCAGCATCAGCACGGTGCCATAGGCGACTTGGGTTTGGCCGATGCCAAAAGTGTTGCCAAAAAAGGTCATGGCGACGGGTAAATCGGTAATGGTTTGTGAGCCTGAATAAAGCTGGGTAATGGCAAAAGCGATATTCATGGTGCCGAGTGTCACAATAAAAGGCGGCAATTTAATACGGGTAACGAGCAGGCCATTCAGTAATCCAAAGCCTGCGGTCACGGCAAGACCGATTGAAATGGCAACAATAGGGTGTAAGCCATAATCATTCGCCACTTTGGTCATCACCACGCCGCCAAGCGCCATCACCATGCCACAGGATAGATCGATGCCGGCAGTTAAAATAATCAGTGTCTGGCCAATTGCAATCAGCCCCACCACCATAATTTGCTGCAAAATTAGCGAAAAATTCGCGCCGGTTAAAAACTGCTCGCTTTGAAACGAGAAAAAACCGCAAGCCAGCAGCAGAGCCAAAAATGGCCCTAGAGTACCGATAGACGGGATGTGATCTTTCCAGCTCGGCATAGATAACCTCTATATGTTTGAAGTGCGGCAGGCATACCGATCAGCTATTGCTGGGCCTGTATGCCTGCAGATGGCTGTTTACTTATTGCCCCAGCACATATCCATGCCGGTTTTACTGTCTTTGCTATCTACGCCAGCAACCGCTTTATTGGCGATCAGGGTGACACCGGTATCGGTATAGCCCGATGGTTTTTTGCCGGTTTTTGCGTATTCAACACCCGCAGCTACGCCCATTGCGGCCATTTTTAGCGGGTACTGCTGCGAGGTAGCGGCGAGCTTGCCGTTTTTAAGATCTTTAATCCCTTGGCAACCACCATCTACCGAAACAATCAGTACGCCTTTTTCTTTACCGGCTTTTTTCAGTGCATTAAATGCACCGGCGGCGGCTGGCTCGTTAATGGTGTAAACCAGATTGATATCCGGATTTTTTTGCAGGCAGTTTTCCATGGCGGTCTGGCCTTTGGCCTGATCGCCAAAGCTGTCTGCCATACAAACCACACCGGCGGGCTTGGCTAATTCATTGTTTTTGGCGTCAAAGGATTGCAAGCCAAAGCCTTGTAAAAAGCCATTGTGGCGTTGCGCACCGACGGGGTGGCCGGGCAGTAAATCGAGTGTGGCGATTTTGGCTGGTTTGCCCGCAAACGTGGCCTTGGCATATTCACCGATCAATACACCCGCTTTAAAGTTATCGGTTGCAAAGAGCGCATCGGTAGCGTTTGCTGGGTCGGTTGGGCTATCAAGCGCAATAATCAGCACGCCTTTTTCGCGGGCTTTTTTTATGGTGGGCACAATCGCTTTGGAATCACTCGGGGTAATCAGAATGGTTTTGGCCCCAGCAGCAATCATGTTTTCAATGGCGGTGACTTGGCCTGCATTATCGCCATCGGCCTTGCCCGAGGCAGAAAGCAACTTTGCACCTTTGGCTTTTGCCTCGGCAGTGGCTCCCTCTTTCATTTTTACAAAGAAAGGATTGGTTTCAGTTTTAGTAATCAGGCCAATGACTGGCTCGCTGGCAAAAACGGGTGCGGCGATAAAGGCAAGGGCAATACAGATACGGGTTTGCAGCATTTCTCTTCTCCAAAGAATAGGCAGTCTGGCCTGAGGGTTACCCCATCAAATCGGCGTTTTTGATAAATCACTCGGTTTGATTTAATCGATACTAAGCTCGGGTTTTTAATAAATCAATAGGGTTTATTTATAGGAAAACCCTTATAAAACAGTTGTTTAATTGTGTATTGCTTAGCAATTAATCAGATTGAAATAATAGAGAAACTGAGGCCGCGCGCGGCTTTAGCGGCTAGAGGCATGCAATAACCTAGTAGAAAAACGAGGGATAATATTTTTTCGTATAGGCCAGATAAACGGCAGAATACTGTGGTTTATTTAGCTAAGCGGAGTAAGCCGATCATTATTTATGCCTAAGAATAAAGGGCAATGGATCGTTTGCAGGGGGATTGAACTAATGGGGCAGCAAGGCTGACGGCTATAATGTCCTGCTTATGGATGAGCGATTTGTTTTTAAGGTTTATGTATGAAAATTTCACTTTTATTATGGGTTTGCTTACTTGCTACGCCCGCTTTTGCTGCCAAGGTTTATCAATGGCGAGATGCAGATGGCCGGGTGTTTTATTCAGATCAGCCTGCGCCGGGTCAAAATGTACGGGAAAGGCATATTCGCGTGCAAAGCAGCGCAGCTAGCCAGCCGCAAGATCAGGCCGCTATGGTGCTGTATGTTGCACCAGAATGTGGCAAGCCTTGTAGCGATGCGGTAGAGCTGCTCGATAGCCGTAAAATTAATTACGAGCTAAAAAACCCCAGCCGTTCAGAGCCACAGATGATTGAGTTTATTAATCTGGTTGGCAGCCTTTCTGTTCGTACCCCTGTGCTGGTGATGGGCAAAAAAGTGCTTAGCCCTTGGGATAAGCTGATTTGGAGCGCAACGTTGAATAAAGCGGGTTTTCCTGTGCTAGAGAAGAAAAACGCCTCGCAAGCAAAATAAATCTAGCTATACCTATGTGATGCCCTGAGCTTTGTTGATGTTGTTTGGCTTAGCGCAAATCAACGTCAACAGAGCTCGCCAGGATCATGATCTATGCACAAATCGATCCGTATTGTGTTGGCAAGCTGCGCGGTGATAGGGGCCAGCTGTCTGGGCTTGCATTTTTGTGCGGGGGCCGATGAGTTATATCGTGATGTATTTCATCGGCTGGCTGGGGCGCGTGCACCCGCATCGCACGTGGTTTTGCTGACGGTAGATGACGCTACGCTGGCGCAATATCCCGATACCCCTCTTGCATTTTTTTCCCCTTTATTTGCTCGTGCAGCTCAAACCGCTATTGATGCGGGAGCCAAAGTGATTGCGCTCGACTTTATGCTCGGCATCAGCGCAGAGCAATGGTTGGCCGAACATGAAAGCCCCAAGGCGGGGGATTTTGATCAGCCCATACGCGCCTTGATTGGACAAGAATCACTCTTACTGCCTGCACTGAAACAGGCCGATCGCTTACAGCTGCCTGCTACGGCTTACACCATTGCCGTTCCTGATTTTGATTTAGCCCACCATCTGGGGCGGGTTGATTTACCTGCGGATGGTGACGGTATTGTGCGGCGTATTCCTCTAGTTTGGCATGACGAGGCTGAAGGAAGCCCTGTGCTATCCATGCCCTTGCTGTTGGCTTTGCGCTACAGCAATCAGCAGGCTAAGGCAAAAAACTGGCACTTGGGCGGGCAGGTGATTGATCGAAGCTCATCACCGCAACGCATTGCATGGCTGGGGCCGCCTGGCACCGTGCCGCAAATTGCCATGCACCGTTTATTGGCTAAGCAAGCTTTACAAGATCCGCAAGTTTTAGCGCTCAAAGGTAAGGCTTTAGTGCTGGGCGGCGCGTATACGGGGATGCAGGATTGGCATCTCACGCCTTATGGCATGGGCATGGGTCATGCCCTGATGAGTGGCCCGGAAATACTGGCGCAGAGTGCCGAAATGTTGCTCTCTGGCAGGCGATTGATGACGTCCTCCATCTATTGGCAATATCTCAGCTTGCTGTTGATTGCGCTGAGCCTTTTATACGGATTTATTTTGCTTAATCATAAATGGCTGCTACCAACGGGAATACTGATTTTACTATTACCTATTGCTGTAGCTTATCTGGCGTTTTTGCAAGATCTACTTTGGCCGGTATTCCCCGTGCAAATCGCCATTGCCAGCGCAATGCTGGCAGCCATTTTATTAAAGCTGAACAGAGCCGCGCGTAAACAACGCTATTTAACTGAATTATTTGGCCGTTTTGTGTCCCCTGCGATTGTGAAGCAAATGGCCGAGAGCGATACCATGCCGGTGATGGGTGGGGAGCGCGTGGTGGCGACGGTGCTGTTTTGTGATATTCGCAGCTTTACCAGTTTGTCTGAACTCTTAAAGCCCGAAGATGTGGTGGAGCTACTGAACGCGTGGTTTGAGCGTGCCTGCGCCATCGCCTGGCAATACGGCGGCACGGTAGATAAGCTGATTGGTGACGCGATGATGGTGGAATTCGGCACGCCGCTGCGCCATCTTGATCATGCCCACCGAGCCGTTGCTGCTGGTTTGGCTCTGGAAGCCGCCGCACATGAGATGTCGGCTTGGGTAGATCAGCGCTTCCCCGCTCATTCTTTTTCTGACTTTGCGATTGGGGTGGGCTTACACACCGGCCCCTTAGTGATTGGCAATATTGGTTCTAGCTTAAAAACTGATTACACCGCCATAGGAGACACGGTCAATGTGGCGGCACGCTTAGAAGGCTTGGGTAAAACACTGGGCTGTGTGGTGGTGGCAAGCCACGAAACGGTGCAGGCCGTGGCGGGCATTGTTACGGGCGATGCCACTACTTTATTGGTGAAGGGCCGGGCTGAGCCGGTGGTGGTTTATGCCGTGCATGGTCTGGGTATGGCTTCCAATAAGGAGCAAGAACATGAAATGGATTCACGCTAGTGTATGGCTATGGCTGGCTATGGCGAGCTTTGCTGCTGAAAATATTGTGGTGTTAAAAACAAGGCAAGCCTTACAGCTTAGCAATAAGGGAGAAGCCAAAGTATTAAAGCCCTATGTAAAGCTACTTGCCGGCGATCAGCTGCTGTTACCGGAGGCTGCCGAAGTGCAGCTAGTGTGGATCGATTCTGGCCGCCATGAAATCTGGCAAGGCCCCGCACGCTTAAAACTCTTGAGCGATGCAGCAGAAGAGAGCAATCACAAGCCCGCAGCACAGATTAAAACCCTGCCCGCTACGCTGCGTAGCCATTTGGGGCAGGTGGGCGGCACGCTTACGTCGATTAAACAAATGGGCGGCATTATTAATGTGCGGGCCGTGAGTGAGTCGGATGAAAGCGGCGCCATTGCAGAGCAGGCTCGTAAGGAATTAGATGCGGATAATCCATCTGCCGATTTGTTTTTATTACAAGAGCAATGGAATGCCCAAAATTGGAGCGCCGTTTATAAAACCTTAAAACGCTTGCAAGTGCTTGACCCCAAAAACCCTGAGCTGGCGGCGGTACTGAAGCACTTAGAGCAGAAAATGGCACGCTAGTCGGGCTGGGCGTGTGCGGTTTTTTACAATGTATAAGCTGATGATGCCTCTTGCTCAATGGACACTGTGTAAATGGGTTTTTTGAGTGCTGGAATTGGTTTTTGAATTTGTAGGGCGGGTGAAACCCGCGAGCGATGCCGAATAAATACGCGGGTTTCACCCGCCCTACGATATTTATAATGAGATTGAGCAAGAGGCATAATCAGGATGTATAAAGCCGCTACTAAGTGCATTTAAGGATGGTTTTGTTATTACCCTCGTACGGGGTTTTTACCGATTAAGTGAGTGGATGCTGTCTTGTTTGTATATATAGTGGTCAGATTTTTTGATTAATTACACGTAATTTTGTAATGTAAGTTATTGAAATTATTAAAAATAATGTCAGCAAGCCGCCCATCATTAATCTATTGGAACATGGCTTAAACATTACTAACCTCCAAAGAACTTTATTCGCCCAACTTGGCCAGTGATCCTCGCTGATGCCAAGAGCATCTTTGGAGAGCACGTAATGAAAGCGACACTCGCATTATCTATCTTGGCAGCGGCCGTTCTTAGTGCATGTGGCGGAGGTGGTGGTGGCTCGGATACGGCCTCTGGAGCCGCCAGTGCCGATGTGCCGCTTCGTATGCAAGGTGGTGGTGGTGCGTGTGGCAATGGATGCGGGGGTAATTCTGGGGGAGGTAGTACCGGCGGCGGGGTGGGTGGCGGCGGTGGCCTATCGATGATGCGTAATGTTGTTGTGAGTATTAGCAAGGTTGATGGCACGGTGCTGGCGAGTGCTGATCTTACCTCAGGGCTCGTTTCTATTTTCCCAGGTACGCAAGCCGGGCCGTTTATCGCAACGTTTACGCCTAAAGCCAATGGCGAATATTTTGATGAAGCCCGCCGTGAATGGGTGTCTTTAGGTACCAGCTCCTTACGCGTTTTATTGCCTAATTTAACGAGCAACTTTAGCGCAAATCCTTTTACCGAAGCCGCATATCAATACGCCATTAAAAAAGCCGGTAGCGAAGCTGCATTGACAGCCACCAGCATGCAAGAAGCCAATGATTACATCAAAACCGAATTCAATATCAAGCTGGCCGAACGCAATAAAATCACGGATATCACCCTCTTGCCTACCTTTATTGATGATACCAAAGGCTTGGCAACCCTTGCTGCCACCCCTGCGGGCCGCTATGGCGCCTTACTTTCAGGCTTAGCTTTTGCGGCTCAGGCGTTTAACAATAAATTGACTACCCCTGCGCTGGCCTTTATGAAACAGCTGGTTGAAGACGTCAAAGACAATAATAAAATTGATGTTTCAATTAAACCCAGCGATTTAGCCTACGGCGCAGATTTACCCGCGCAGCTTGATGCCAGCATCAACCAAGCCACAACAACCTGGGGCGGGGCTGAATTGCAAACCGAAGTGCTAAGCGAAGTCACACCTACAACCGCCGCCTTGATGGCTGCCGATGGCAACGCCTTTATGCTGAGTTTTTTATCGGATACCAATTTATTTGGTAATGGCAGCTCGGGGCAGGGGGCTCGTCTTCCAAGTAGTAATAAAGCGGCGGGTAGTTTTGCTGCTGCAGGCTCTTCTGCAAGTAGTGTGGCTACTGCAGGCGTATTTACTTGCAGCTCTGGCGGTACGCGCACCGTGACGGTGGTAGACGCCAATAATAATCGCCAGCTTGATCAAGCGGGCGACATGGAAAAAACGGTATATGCCAATTGTAATAGTGGCAGCTCGACTCAGAATGGCTTTGAAGAAATGGGAGCGCTTAGCAATGTGACTTTTAGTTCTTCTTATAAGCTATCAGGCACGCTTTATTACAAAAAAAATACCACTACGATAGGTGCAGATAATTCAAGCAGTGTATTCCAAGAGGATTACACGGATGAAACAATCCAGCAAGTTGATGCAAACTTTGTATTGCAAAGCCTGAAAGGCAAAAAAACGCTGAATAGTTTTTCCTACCTAAATAAAAACAGCGCAGGCGTGGTGATCTATCAGGAAGCCAGCCTAAGCGCCCCCGGTGCGGTATATACCTTTGATTTTACAAGACAGGCAGATGGCACTTATCAAGGGACAACAACCCAAGTATGGGGAAAATACTCATCGCTAACCGAAACCGCTGACAAGATGGAAAGAACTGCTACAGGTAATAGATCGATTGTGAATGGCAGCAATCTTTTCTGGAGTGGCTGGAAGAGCGTGACACGTAACTCAAAACTCACAAATTACGCTCATACAGCGACTGTACTTGGCGTAAGTATTTATCATAAATCTGATCTGGCTCTTGAAGATGAAGTCCTGACATTTGATGGCAGTTTTAATCAGCTTACAGGGCAAATGACCTACAGCGCCTCGCGAGTGGATGTCACGGTGACTAGCCCGCTTGGCGTAACCAGCCAACTGGTTAATAACTATAAGCAAACTCAAAACTGGCAGAAGGATGTGAGTGACACCACCAGCTACACTGCAGAGAGCGTGCGCCTCGTTAACGCGCTGGGCACGGCTTCAATCTCCAGTGTGAAATCCACGCAGGTTATCGGTTTGGGAGCAAGCAACACGGGGAAAAATAGCTTCTCCCTCGCGGGCTTATTAACCACCAGCAAAGGCTATACCTTTAACGTGGATAGCATGGTGCCAGACACCAAACTCACCTGGACATCCGCCGATAAAATTTACCCCGTATCCGGCGATCTGCGTGCCTTTGGCGCAAAAAACAGCAGCTTAATCATCAGAGCCAAAGGCGGAAATAATATGGACGTGGTTTACACCACCAGCGCCGGGCAAACAGGCACGATTGCCAGCCGGTGGAAATAATGGTTTTTTCCGTGAAGCACCATGCTCTCTAATATTTCTGCATTCTAAGATTTAGGGGGTATGGCATTTTGTAAAAGAATGGCAGCAGAAGGCGAGCTAGTTTGAGTGCTCTGGTTCAAAAGGAGCGATGTTATTTACTAAAGGCCACTTTTATAAGTGGCCTTTTTTTACGGAGGGTGGCGAGAAAGCTTACGGCGCATAGCAGGTGGTTACAGGGGATAAACAGCCGGGCACGGCACTTGGTGGCGTTTGGGCACAGATACCACCATGACGTACCCACTGATCCTAGACTCGTGCTAGTTTCGCGGATTGAAAAGCACCAGCACGTCTGTGGGTGAGGGTGACAGATGCGATTTCGTTTCTTGCTCCGTTTAAATAAATATTATGTGCATTAAGGCCTGGTGGTGTGCAGTATAAATTTCTTTTAAATAACAAAAACTTATTTATTTTCTGTCTTTATTTGTAAATTCTATACGGAGAATGAGAGGCATTTGTTTTATGACGTGGTACTATGCCGTCGTTTTGAATTACTTACGGGTATTTGATTTTCGTGCTGCATATAAAAAAGGAGCTATTTTTATGGATTTTTACTTAAGAAAGGATGAGCTACAAAAGATTTTTGCATCCTTGGCTCTTATATTTAGTTGCTCCTTTTCTTTTGCTGGTGGCCAGTTTTGTGCTGGAAAAGTATCAAATTTATTTGTAAGTAGTTCAGGTGATGTGACTGCTAACTTTGCTTTTCGTGGTGATTTTCTAACCGTGTGTAATTTAAATGCTGAGTGGAAAGGGGTTTCCATTACAACATGTGCCGCATGGTTTTCTGTATTGAAGGCAAGTGTTTCCAGGCAGAGTGAAGCGACTTTACATTACCTTGATGCCCCAAGTTGCAATGTGATTCCCATACATCAAAGCGCCCCTGCCCCATACTATGTCATGTTAAATAACTAAATTCTTTATAAATTTGTGAGTATTTAAAATAATGCTTAAGTTTATTTGTCATCTTTTATTCGCATTTTTAGCTTTAAGTTTTAGTGCTGTTGCACTGGCAGGCACACAAAAAGGATTGGTAACCAAGCTTCATAAGCGCAGCAGTGATGGGCTTATTTATTTTGACTTAATAGGCCCTTCTGATGGAAAGCCTGCTTGTGCTAGCTATCCGTACTGGATGATAAAGGATGAGAATTCTAATACAGGTAAACAGCAGTTAGCATTGCTGCTTGTAGCAAAGGCATCCGGGCAGCTTGTGTCTGTTGTGGGGAATAACACCTGCTCTCGGTGGAAGGATGGCGAGGACGTTGAAGATATTATGCTGGAGTAATGTTTTTTTATTAATTAACTGATTGTGTATATAGATTTTTTTATGATTTCACGATGGCTACTTATTCTTATTTGTATCAATGTTCATGCTCAGTCCCCTGAGCAAAAACTTGGCGAAGCATTATTTTTTGATACTCGCTTAAGTAGCAATCAGCGCATCTCGTGCGCAAGTTGCCATCATCCGGATAAAGCATTTAGTGATGGGCTTGCAACTTCAGTTGGTGTAACTGGACAAGCCCTTAATAGAAAAAGCACTTCATTATTTGATGTGGGGAAGGCAAAGTTTTTGTTTTGGGATGGTCGGCGTGAGAATTTAAAAGATCTTATTTTTGATCCGCTGACAAATCCAATGGAGCATGGATTTACGAGTGATGCAGAAGTATTGTTAAGGTTAAATTCTTTATTAGACATACAGCAAGCTTTTTATCGCCTAAATGGGCGTAAGACAATTGATAAGCAAGATGTTCAAAATGTAATGGTTGCATATTTGCAGGGGCTTAAAGCGCCACAGACGGCATTTGATCGCTTCCGCTCAGGTGATAAAAATGCCTTGAGCGCATCACAATTAAAAGGCTACAAGCTATTTACCGGCGTAGCAGCGTGTGTGCAATGTCATCAGATTAATGAAGGGCGTTTTACCGATGATGCATTTCATGCTTTAGGGGCTGAATCTGGAAAAATTTCGAAGAAATTACCGCAGTTGTTAGCACAAACTGAAATTGCCAGAAAAAATGGAACGCTAGGCGTATTGATTGCGACCGATGCAGATGTAGCTGAATTGGGGCGTTATCTGGCAACCGCTAATCCAATGGATATTGCCGCATTTAAAACACCATCATTACGGCAAGTAAAAAAATTAGCCCCGTATATGCATAACGGCAGTGTAAGCACATTATCAGAGGCTGTTCGTAGAGAGGCATATTACCGTGCCAGCATGGAGGGAAAATCATATTTTCTGACTCCAGAAGAGGTGGAGGTGATTGTGGATTTTTTAAGGGTATTGTAATGACACATTGCCGTGAAATAGAAAACTAATTGATTATATTTTATATAAATTTCATAAGTAAATTTTATCCTAAACATAAAATAATGACTTGAGAAAAACGAAACTATATGGCTAATATTTTTATGGGGAAGCTAGTGCGTAAGGTAGCAATAAGTTTGATGTTTAGTGTGTTAGCGGGAGGTGTTTCCGCAGATACAGTTCAATATGACTATGATGCAGGGAGTCGTTTGCAACAGGTTGTTCGATCTGCTGGGGATTTGGCAAACTATACTTATGATGATGCTGGTAGTCTTTTATCTGTTAAATCAGGCACTGTTGCTAATAGCTTATCTTTAAACTATTTGGAGCCAAGTCAAGCGCCAATTGGTAATGTTATTACTATTCAAGGATCAGGATTTAGCTCTGTTGCTGCTCAAAATTCAGTGATATTCAATGGGGTATCTGCGCTTGTTCAGGCTGCAAGCAATCGCTTTCTAACTGTTGTTGTGCCTGTGGGGGCAACAACAGGTAAAGTGAAGGTTAGTAATCAAAATGGCTCAGTTATAAGTCGTAATGATTTCATTGTAGGCCCATTAGAAGGGCCGAAGATTAGTGGTTTCACACCTTCGCGAGCAGCTGCTAAGTCTAATGTGACGATTAATGGGGCTAATTTTTCTGGATTGGCAATTGGTAATACTGTGCGTTTTAATAATTCGATTGCTGCAGTGCAATCAGCTTCAAGCTCTGCGCTAATTGTTAATGTACCTAATAAAGCAACATCGGGACCTATTTCGGTGACCACTTCTAAAGGAAGCCACATTAGTGTGGATGACTTTTTTATACTTCCTGATGGCCTTTCGAATGATGCACTAGCTATAACTGAACGTATTGTTAGTGATATAGCTAAAAATATTACATTAACCAGTAGCAAGAAAATAGCATTACTAACCTTTAAAGCTAATGCAGGTGAATTATACACACTAGGAATTAGTAAAGTAACGCAAGGGCCAATTTCGGTTCGCATAAATAGGCCGGATGGAACTGTATTAGTTTTAAATAATACAATTTCTGAAGCAGGTGCTTTGCAATTGCCTTCATTGCCAGAATCTGGAGTCTATTCAATAGTTATTGATAGTTTAGGAAAAAACAGTAGTTTAACAATTAATTTAGTAAGCCCATTAAAGGGCCTGTTAGATATAGATGCCCCTGCTCAAACATTTAATGCTGATCCAGCAGGGCGTCGTGCCGTGTATGAGTTTCGTGGGCAAGCGGGAACAATAGTTGAAATTGCTCTAGAAAATGTGATGAAATTTTCTGGCAAAGTAAAAGTATCTTTATTGGCGCCAGATGGCTCTACTATACAAAGCAAGGAAATGCTGGAAGCTGAAAGTTGGAGTTTCAAGCCCGAGTTAAACATAAGTGGGGTATATAGGATTTTAATTAATCCTTTGACGACTAGTAATGGAGCTGTTTCTGTTCAACTGAAAAGTGCGGGTGATGCGGATTTAATTGCAGATGGAAATGAGAAGAAAATTGATTTGGCAGCAGGTGGAAAAAAACTATCGTTTTTTGCTGCTAAAGGATCTACATTATCTCTTCGTATCAGCAAAACATCTGGTTTTATTCAAAAAATTAGCTTGATTATGCCAAATGGTCAAAAGTATGATTTAAATCAACAAGGAAATGAGAAGTTTTGGTTTGATTTACCAGTGATCAAACAAGGTGGAAAATATAGCTTGGAATTCATTAATTCTATTCCATCTTCTGCTTCAGTTAGCATTGTACCGGCTATAAAAAAAACATTAGTTGTTGATGGTGCTGTTGTTAAAGTGAGTAGTCGTGTTTTGGGCCAAAGTGCTTCATTTCAGTTTGATGGAAAATTTGGGCAATTTCTTAGCTTCTCACAGTTAAATGCTAGTACATCAAACTTTGCACAACAAATTTCAGTTTATAAGCCCGATGGTGAATTATTGCTGGATAATGCTTCAGTAATTAACTCTTTACCTGCTAATGGTATTTACACGGCAATTTTAAGTCCTCCAGCCATATTTGAGCCTTTGGGTGAAAGGCAATTGAGGGCAAGTTCGCAGTTGGTAACTGCTCAATTAAAGCAAGATACTGATATTCCATTGGAAGTGCAGACCAATGTGCTTGGTCAAGCGGTGAAGTTGACCTTTTCAGGAGTGGAAGGCCAGCAGTTGGTTTTTGGTGCTCAGTTAAATTGGAATGTAAATAACTCGCCTAATATTAACTACCAAGGAGAGCTTGCTCAAATTTATGTAAATAGTCTGGATTCTGGCAAACAAATAGCGATAAACAGTATTGGTTATTCTTTAGCAGGAAATAGTCGCATCTCCCAGAACTCATTTGGTTATAAATTTACGCTGCCAAAAACAGGGGTGTATATTATTTATGTACTTCCTAGTTTACGATTTTCTACAGAAAGCTTGTATTCGACTAAAGCAAATTTTTGGCTTTCTTCAGCACCAATTACGTCTAAAGAAATTGCAGCCGTAGATGGTGGTCCTGTTAGTGTGAAAGTAAACCGGGCAGGGGCTGATGTAATAATCCCTTTTACAAGGGATTCAACTAAATTTTCAAGGCACGTAGGGCCAGTTTTATATATAGAAACTACAGGCTCTATTGGTGAGGGTATAACAAATGCGCCATCGCCGTTACTCCCTGAGGGCTGGAGTTCTACTGGGGTTGGTTTTTCTTATGATGTTATTGGACCTGATGGCTCGCTAATTATTCCACGTACAGCTAGTTTAACGCATCATGAAGCGGTTGATACTAAGGCCTCAAATATGACGGGGGTGTATTTATTAAGGGTTTATCAAAGCAGTGCAGGATTGGGAGAGGTAAAGCTTTCTGTAATAGATCCAGCTACATATTTATTGGTCGGAGGAGATAAAAATTACCGTGCCTCTGTTAATTTTCCAGGGCAGACAGTTGAATTAAAGGTAATGACACAAAAAAATATTGAACATGTGGTTGATATTAGCTCTGGTAATTTAGTATCAGATATTAAAGTAGTTGGCTCTGATGGAAAGGTCACTTCATATGGCCCTTATAATCCTAAGGTAAGATCTGCATCTATTGTTTTACCAATGAAGGATTATGATGGGATGAGTACCATTTATATTCAGCATAAAAATCATTTAGGGACTAATCCTGTTTATATTGAAGTACAGGGTGGAGAGCCGATGGCAACGATGGGCCCAATCGAGACTATAACTATTAATAAGCCAGGTGTGAGGTTTTTTGATAAAATTGGTTTTTATGGATTTGCGGGTATGGTGATTAAGATCGATGAAGTCATTTCTAATCCAAAAATAAATTTAGAATTGAAAGTGCTTGCACCAGATGGATCGTGGCTAATACGTTCAGGTAAAACAGTAACGTTACCAATGGATGGGCGCTATGTAATTCTGTTGCAGAGCATGAGTCCTCAAAATATAGCTGATGGCTCAGTTAGCATCACAAATACAATGCCAAATATTATTGATATAAATGGTGTGGCAAAAGATATAGATCTTCGCCCTGATGCTAAACAGGCTAATTTGTACTTTTCCGGGCAACAAGGTCAGCAGCTTAGTTTTGCACTGGATTATGCATTGTATAGTGCAAGGGATTATGTACCACAAGGCGGTGTAATGAATATATATGGCCCTGATGGGCAGTCACTATTCTCTGCACCATGGACAGTACAAACAAAAATGAGTGATGGTTATACGCGTTTTATAGCAAATGCCTTATGGCAATTACCTGCTTTACCTGCGAGTGGTAACTATAAGGTTAACCTTAAAAAAAATAATACAGCAGTGCTGTATGCCAATATTGGGACCGCTTACTCTCCAGATTCATTTAAATTAAATTTAACTGCCCCGCAGACTGTTTCATTAGCTTCTTCGGCAACACCATCTACGCTATTTTTACAAAATGGACAGAGCGGAGTTTGGTCATTTTCAGGTACTGCGGGTCAAAAAAACCTTCAATTAAGCTGGACTACAAGTGAGCTTACACAGCCAGGAAAACTTACTGTTCTGGTACCTAGTGGGGCTGTGTTGTATGGCGGGCTGTTAACTGCGTCAAATACCGTGATGCTACCTGTATTGCAAGAGTCAGGTATTTATCAGGTTAAAGCTGTGCCTGCGACGGCTGATGCTTTAACTGTAAATATGTCATTAAAAGGGTTGACTGAGCAGGATATTGCAAAGCAAATCATGCCGATTTTGATGCTGTTGTTAGAAGATTAATTAAATTTCATATGTAATTTATTCAGGCTGGTATTTACCAGCCTGCCTGTATCGACTCTTGTAAGAATAAAAATGAACTCACCCTTCTTATCTTTACACAAGCTCTTGGCTGGCTTGTTGATTGGCTTTTCTGCGTGCTCAGCAAGCGCTGATGTGCGGCTTACCATGCCTGGCGGGGATATATTATCCAGCTCAGGTAAAGAGTTTCAGTTGCGTTTATCGGGGCAGCAGCAGAGTAAAACGCTTGCCCTTGAATTGCCTTTGGCGCGCACGGGTCATAGCCTGACGGTATTACCTTCAGGGCTTGTGTGGGTGCATGGCGGAGCCGACGAGCAGGGGCGATTGATTGAGCAGGATGTATTGCTGAATATTGCAACGGGCACGATAACATCACTGGCAGATAGCAAGTTATTGGCTCGTCGCGGGCATACAGCGACTGTGCTTATGGATGGGAAGGTATTGATTGCCGGGGGCTCGGATGCCAAAGGCAAGATGAGTGGCGTGGCAGAGATCTGGGATCCTGTCGGCAATACCACTATTACTTTGGCGGCTAAGCCACAAGCACGTCTTGGTGGGGTAGCTCAATGGCAGGCTGATGGCCGTATTTTGCTATCGGGGGGCAAAAACGCGAAGGGTGAGTCTGCTCTTTCAGAGCTTTTTAATCCACTAAGCCAAACTTTTAGTACGCAAGCAGATCTTTCCGTAGCTGCTTCTTCCGCACCCAAGGTTGCTTTTACAAACCCTGCTGAAGGCAGTTTAGGCGTGCCAGTACAGCCACAGATTGCCTTGCTGTTTAATAAGCATTTTGATAGTGCCAGCATCAGCGTAAAGACAGTCACATTATGGGGTGTTGATGGTGTTATCCCATTAAAAGTGACGGCGGCAGAAAATGGCATGCTGGCATTTATCCGCCCAAGCCGTGCTTTACTGCCGGGGCAACGCTACACCTTGTTTGTAAGCGGAGCTCAGGATACAAATCAAGCCCCTCTGGAGTTGTTTTCTTTATCGTTTGATACCGCATTACTTAATGGCGAAAAGAATAAGCCTGAATCTGCAGAGTTAGCCGCGAATAAGCTAACAGGCCTGTCTGTAAATCAGCCAGCGATTAATGCTGCGCCTCGTTCTGCTTTTAATGATCAGGATGATGAAAGCTGGATACCTAATTCTAAAAACTATTTTGGCGCTTGGCGCAGCACACGTCAGCCTGCCAGTGACGTGTTGCAAAAAAGAATGGCTTTGTTCTCGTACCGGGCCAAAGCAGGCTTGCTTAAGCCTGCCGCACCAGAAAGCACTGAGCGGATGATGCTTCGCTCGGCTGGTGTACAAATGAGAGCAAGCTCGCAAACCAGCGTATCGGGCACTGTCTTACGCTTAAATGGTAAGCCTTTGGCTGATGTAAAAATCACTGTGGGTGGTGTTAGCGGTAAAACGAATGAGGAAGGCCGTTTCACCTTGAATGGCGTGTTGCCAGGTACTCAGGAAATTGTAGTAGATGCCACACAGGCAGGCGGCCAGCCTGGGCGCTATGGTCAGTTCGTTTTGGTGGAGCCACTTGCAGATGGTAAGGCCAATGAACTTACGCATATGGTGTGGATGCCAAAAATTGATCAAAGCAATATGGTCACGATTTCATCACCCACTACGCAGGAAGTAGTGCTTAAGCATCCAGCCATGCCAGGGCTGGAGGTGCGTATTCCTAAAGGGATGGTGATTAGAGATCGTGAAGGCCAGATTGTGACCCGTGTGGGTCTCACGCCTATGCCTATTGATACTGCACCTTTTGCTACGCCAGGTAATTTCCCCGTTTATTTTACGGTGCAGCCAGGTGGTGCTTTTTTGCAGCAGATTACGGCAGGCGGTGAGCTGGGAGCCAGAGTCATTTATCCCAATTACAGTGGATTAAAATCCGGCGAAAAAGTAGATGTATGGAATTACAGCAGCGCCCGTGGGGGATGGCATGTTTACGGTAATGCCACGGTTAGCAGCGATGCCAAGCAAATTGTTCCGGCCCAAGGCGTCGTATTAAATGATTTTATGGGCTACGGTTTTAGTACCCCAGAGCCTGCATTGCCAGGGCCTTTAGATCCGCCTGATAGTCCTTCATGTGAGGCCGATCCTATTACATGCCATGATGGTGCGTTTTTGCACAATCAGACAGATATGGCTGTGCAAGATATTGTGCCTTTGTCTGTTTCTCGCAGCTATCACAGTATATTGGCGCAGAATCAGCGCCTGCAAAATACAAAAAAAGTACTGCCTTTTGGTTTAGGTATGTCGTTTCCTTATGGCTTACGGGTAAATGTGCCTGGCAATAGTACAAATAAGCTTTATTTAGAAACAGCGAGTGGTGCGGTATATACCTTTTACAGTGCTGAAAAAGATGCAATGACTGCTGTTTATAAGCACACAGCAACAAATGGCTCATTGCGAAATGCCACAATTAGCCATTTTAATGATAATTGGCGCCTAGTTTTACCTGGTGGCAGTCTGTATGTGTTTTCTGCACATGGCAATAGCACAAGTAGTGGCTATGCTCCTTGGGGATATGCAATTTATATGCAGGATCCCCAAGGGAATACCGTTAATTTTTCATATACCGGTAATAATCTGACTCAAATCATCAGCCCATCAGGCCGTTGGATTAATTTTACCTATGATAAAAACGGCCATATTAAATCAGCTTCTGACATGCTTAATCGCACGGTGGAGTATGTTTATGAATCAGAAGATTTATATCCTGGCCGCCCGGAGCTAATCCGCCTGAAGGCTGTTAATTACCCAGATAATACTTCCGAGCAATACCTGTATAACGCCAATCTGGCTGTAGTAGGTATTGAAGGTGTTATTAATCGTCTTGGTAATACCATGATGAGTAATAAGTATGAGCAGGTAACAGACAGGGCCGCGCGGATTACTCAGCAGACATTAACCAATGGTGCTCTGTTTGAGTTTAATTATGAGCTGGATGGTAATAAGGTCAAAAAAACGCTTATTAATAAGCCACGTAAATTTAATGGCCTTAATGATGCAGGCAACTTTAAAAGAGTCGTTACGTTTGATGCTTATGGCCGCACTCTGACAGAGAGCATTGCAGATTCAAGCGATATTAATCAAACCACCCGTTTTGATTACGAGACAGCCAGCGGCAGGCGCTATCAGATTACCGATGCTGCCGGGCGTATTACCCGTTATGGCTATGATGAGCAAGGCAATACCAGCAGCATTACCCGGATGTTTGGAACAGCAGAAGCAAATACCACCGTGCTGCGCTATGACCCGCGTGGGGGCAAAGATCCGCGTTTTGCCGGATTGCCCGCCGCAATCTGGAATGAGGCCCGCCCTGCGAGCGTAACGCAGTATGCTTACAATGATCAGGCTCAACTGGAAACCATCACCAGTGCCCAGGGTAAGCAAACCATTCTGACTTATACAGCGCAGGGGCAGCTGCAAACAGTAACAAACCCGCTTAAGCAAACAACCCGCTACGATTATCGCCTGGGGGATTTGTATTCTGTCAGTGATGCTTACGGCAATACTACGGTGTACGAAACCGATGCCCAAGGCCGTGTTTTGGCTAATCGTGATGCTTTAGGGCATTCCACATTTTATGAATATGACAGCAACGATTATCCGCAAAAAGTAACCGATGCAAATGGCTTGCCTACCAGTACAAAATACGATGCATTAGGCAATTTGCGCTTATTAACAGATGCCCGAAATAATCAATTTATTTGGGATTATGATTTTATTAAGGATGTTTATACCCGCACGGATAGAGACAATCTGCAAGATATTTATCGCTACGATACACACGGCAATTTGCGCAGCGTCACTGATCGGGCCAAGCGCACCACCAGCATGACTTACGATGCACTTAATCGTGCAGTCACAAGCGCTTACCCAGATGCCGAGCTGGCTTATGCCTACGATGCACAGAAAAATACGCTGCAAATGGTCAGTGAGCAATTGCCGGGGCAAGCCTTACGCCAGTATCGTTTTACTTGGGATAACTTTGATCGGCTTAAAAGCGAAACCAATGCACAAGGTGTGCTGGGCTATGAATATGATGGTTTGTCCCGCCGAAACCAGCTAACGATCGCAGCCTTAGGCCAGTCAAAGCGCAGCTTAAATTATGAATATGACGATGATGGTCGTTTGTACTCAATCGCAGAAAATGGCGAGGCAGTGCAATACCAATACAATGATGCGGGCCGTCTGGCTGGGCTAAACCTGCCTAAGGGATTATCAATTGCCTATGACTGGTATGACAATGGTGATCTGAAGCGGATTGAATATAAAAGCACTAATAACCTGCTGGGCGATATTAATTACCAGTACGATAAAGCGGGGCGCCGTACAGAGCAACGCGGCAGCTGGGCCAGACAATTATTGCCCACACCTATGGAAGCAGAAACAGATCGGGCAGACCGTTTAAAAAAATTCAATGGTCAAGAGC
The DNA here is from genome assembly GCF_042664895.1 of Iodobacter arcticus. NCBI lineage: Bacteria > Pseudomonadati > Pseudomonadota > Betaproteobacteria > Neisseriales > Chitinibacteraceae > Iodobacter > Iodobacter arcticus. The sequence goes on along the minus strand of NZ_JBHTBQ010000027.1, from coordinate 86,659 downwards.
TTGAATATGATTTGCTGGGTAATTTAAGCAAGCAAGGCGGGCAGAGTTATATCTGGGATAGCCGCAATCGCCTCGTGCAAATCAACAATGCCAATGGTCCTGTTGCACGCTTTGATTACGACGCTTTTGGCCGCCGCATTGCTAAAACCATTGCAGGCAATAGCACCCAGTATTTATACGATGGTGGCAATGCTGTTAGCGAGCTAGGCAGCAACCCAGCGCAGATGCTGGTTGGGCCGGGCCTAGATAGCTGGCTGGCAAGAACAGACAGCCAGGGCCGCCGCTGGATGATGCCAGATGCGCTGGGCAGCATACTGGCGCTGGTGGATGATGCCGCTAATGTAAAAACACAATACAGCTACGAAGCCTACGGCGAAACCCAAGCCAGTGGCGAAGTAAGCAGCAATCCTTACCAATATACCGGCCGGGAAAACGACGGCAACGGCATGTATTATTATCGTGCCCGCTATTACAATCCACTGATGAAACGCTTTATTAGCCAAGACCCTATTGGGGTAATGGGGGGCGTGAATTTATATGGGTATGTTGGGGGGAATCCGGTTAATTATGCAGATCCGACAGGGTTATTCGCGATAATTATAAGGAGACCTGGTGGTGTTCCTGGTTTTATGGGCCCTTCTCCATCAAGCAGTGATGAAGAACTGCTAATCCCTCCTAAGCCTTTTTCAGAAAGACTGAAGGGCTGGTGTAACGACAATCTTTCTCCGGGTGGTGCGATTGAAGGTGCGAAGAATATTTGGGATATTATTTCTTCGAAGCCACCTGAAGATGCACATGATCCTCAAGGTGCTAAGGCTCCAGGTAAGCCAGGAAAAGATGAAGGGTTTTCCGACCCTAAAGGTGGTGAGGATTGGGTTAAAAATCCTAATGGAAGAGGGAGTGGCTGGAGAGATGCGAAAGGGAATGTCTGGGTGCCAACGGGGCCCGAAACGCCTGGTCGTGGTGATGCTCATGGTGGCCCTCATTGGGATGTACAAAAGCCTAAAGGAGGTTACATAAATGTTTATCCAGGAGGGAAACAGCGTTGATTCGACCCAAAATTGTAGAGCTTAAGGCTTACGAAATTACTTACTTTTCGCAATATGATGAAGAGGCTTTTTTTGAATGGCTTACAAAAATAGTTTGTGTTGAAAGTTATGTTGGTAGAGGGAATATATTATTTATAAAGGTTAATTATGATGTTCTTGATGAGGATGGATTACGTGATCTTGTAGCACTTTTTTACCGTTACAATTTAGATATGCATCAATTAAAGTTATTTGATCATGAGAGGTTTTCTGAGTGGTTTAGGGATCCAAAAAAATATTGGTTTAATGAGGTGTTTGGTTGAATTGGTTGAGCCCTGTAGGGCGGGTTAGTTTTATCAACCCGCCCTAACGCCCATCAAGCAGGCTGCCTTTATTAATTACCATCCCGACTGTGATGAATATCGAATTTAGAGCGTGACAGATGGCTGGAAACGATTTGACAAAAAAGGTCGTAGAACAGGGACGTGGAATGCAGACCTTACAGATCGACTAAAGGATTAAAAGTGAAAATAAATTTTAATTTAAAGATATCAAGTGAACCAATGCTGATAGATGGGGAGAGCATGTTGAAATCGTCAATTGAAATAGGCGATTTTGATGAGAGTTTTTTTGTCCTCTTACATACTGGAATCGCTCCAATTATGTAGATCAATGGCGAGAGGGCTTGATGCGACTGTTACATGGAAAACTAAAATCTGCAATTGTTGTAGAGATGTATCAGCCTGATCTAGCTAATTATGTCAATTGGTGGGTTTTTTATCGTGTAAATCAACAGGTTTATATTCAAAATCATTTTCTATTTATGGATGAAATTGGTGATGAATTCTTAGAGAAGAAATTGTATGACTATATTCCAGATAGAGAGACTGAAACTGAGGATGGGGAGCGCATATCTGAGTGGAGTATTGAATTGAATGATATCGAATATTTTTGTCAAAAAATACTTTTTAAAAGTTGAGTTATATTTTAGCCTTGTAGGGCGGGTTGGTTTTATTAACCCGCCCTAACGCCTATCAAGCAGGCTGCCTTTATTAATTACCACCCCGGCAGTGATAAATATCGAATTTAGAGCTCGTGTTTTACTGGCAGCGCAGAATGTTTTGCTTGGGGCCATTGGCAATAATATTCGTGCCGTGATAGGTCATTTAACGACTACACGCATTAAATTAATAGTGGTTTTTGGTGGAGTGATAAGGGATATAGCTTTTGTGTCTATGAGGTGAGGTTGAGACAGAATGAATGTCTCACTTCCCTGTGTATATAACGACAGAACGTATTCAGATTGATCTGCCTAAGAAAATGAATTGCATGGCACTGATATGTTCAGGCGCAGAGAGGATGGATGTTAATGTTTAAATGGCTTCAAAAATTAGCACTAATCACTTTATTGCTTTCGGCATCAAATGCTTATGCATTTTATTATTGTTATGGAAAAATAACGGGTTTGGTCACTCGTACTTTCGCATAGATTGTTTTTCGATCTCTATTAAAAATAATGAAGGCTATTAATATGTTGCGTGCTTTTCTATCTTTAATTTTAATACTTATTGCCCCTGCTGGATTTGCGGCGATAGAGTCATCCACTACTTTGGCCCCAACAGATGTGATTTCTTTTCGTTCACATTCTGTTCGTCACACTTTTCCTTTAGTTCACAATATGCATATGCTCTGGGCTAATGGATTAGCTGCAGGCAGTACCAGCGTCTATTTATATGCTTCTGATGATCCGTTTTTATACGCAACTACTTTAAAAGCGGTTACATCGCGTGAAAAAATGCTGGTGATTTATGATACTGATCCAGCCACCCGTGGCCCTTGGGGCGATGCAAGTTCTAGTATGTTAACGTCTATAACTATACTTAAGTAGCTCTTTGGTCATTCTGAATATAAAAGAAACCGACTATTCTGTCTGATTTATTTGTATTTCCTTGATGTTTTATCTGCACTACTTGTGCAGAGATGACTTCAGATATTAAATTTCAATATTGTCATTTAAATTAAATGGATCAGGCATGAGTGATACTTTATTTTTAAAGGTTTTATTGATTTTTTTATGCTTTGTTTATTTTGAATTAGGTTAGCTAAGTATGCTAAAGGAGTGATTGTGTATTTGTCATTTTTTGTAAGGTTTTTTGTTTTTTTGAGCATTGCACTACAAACAAACACCCTATACGCAGGGTATTTTCCAAATAAATCTATTTCATTAATTAGAAGTGATGCACGGCCATGTACATTATTTATGCTGGAAGGGGTTACTTCGGCAGATACGGCAACATCTGGGTCCCCTTGGTTCGCTTTAAAAAAATCTCAGCCAGCGTATAAGGAAAATTTGACTTTATTAATGAGTGCAAAGCTAACTAATAAAACAGTGCATATCACAACAAGCGATGCCTTGGTGGCAGAGTGCGGGCATATCGAGGCTGTCGTTGTAGAACTTATATAATCAGGAAAATAGACAATGAAATATAAATTAATTTTTTCATCCACGCTTTGTTCATATCTAGTGTTTGCTCCTGTGTTTGCTCAGCAGCAAATGGCTGATAATGTAACCATTAATTCTCTATCTGTGAATGGCGGATTGGATAGCCCTAATCAGGGTACAACATGCGTGACAGTGTCTGCCGGGGCGCAGATGTGCCCGGGTGGATATGTAGCCATTCCAAATAACAATAAACAACTGATTGCTGCTGCACTTGCTGCAAAAGCAAGCGGAAGTAAAGTGTGGCTTTATTTTGAAGATGCCTCAGTTTCTTATCATTGCCCTGGCAAAGTATTCACGCCTTGCGGTGTAAATAGCATTGAGGTTAAGTAAATGATGGCTTTAATTTATAGAATGGTTTTTTGTGGTTTTGCAGCGTTTTTTTTGACGATATCAATGAATGCGGATGCTGCGGGAGGATCTCAAACTGGACTTTCAATTAAGAAAATACGAGTAGTTGGGGATTATCAAGGGGAAATGTATGATAACTCTATTGAGCTTTGGGTCTCTCCTAATTTAAGTTTGCCAAGCCACTTGAAATGTACTTCACCAACGATTGTGTATATTGATGCCAAGAATAAACACCTTATAGCCGCAGCGTACCTTGCGTTTTCAATGGGGAAGAAAATTGATATTTACGTTGACGATGTATTACCAATCAGAGGCATGTCGTGTGAAGTGTCGTACTTGGATATATCTGATCAATAGATATGTATAGCCTTTAGAGTGGGCTCTTGATTTTAGAGCTCACTCTAAAGTAGAAATGATTCCAAAGTATCAATTGGTTTATTGCGCTATTGCTCCCCATACCAAGCTGCATCTGCCATGAAATGCAGTGTATGCAGGATCGTCCGTAATTCTAAGGTGAACGGGCTGCTTTGTGCTTTGGGCTAGCAATAGTAACGAGTAAAGGCGTTTATCTGCATCTGTACTTTTCAAGGTTGTAATGTATGTATTATTACAATTAAGGCCCTGCGGAACAACAAAACTATCTTTGATTTGAATCTCAAGATTCCCGGCAGAATGCCCGCCTGAAGCTAGAGCAATAACAATTACTTTTTCAAGGTAAACAGGGCCAATGTCTCCTTGTGCTGCGAATAAACTTCCACTTGAAAGTAAAATAAACAGCGTTGTAATGAGTTTAATAGAGTATTTCATAGAGATTGGGCTTTAAAAGTGTTTATGGATTAATTCTGGCTATTGTATTGAAAAATATAACTACAGTCTGCTTGTTATTGAATTTGTTGCATTCATATTAGGTATCGCTTCAATCTAGCGTGTATCGCCTAAAGCACAGCATAAAAATATCGCTTGCCAATCCGATTGTGTTGCAAAATGTCAACGGCATAGTCTTGTTTGAAACAATCTGGTACTTCTGTAATAACAATCACTTAGCTATTTTTTTGCCCTGTTCAGGTGCAGTTTTTGGCTGCTTTCTTTGCGCTTCCTTACATTATATTTCCCCTGTTGCCCTACGCTGCATTAGGATTTTAAATCACTGCTTGCAGTGCTTGTCATGATTAGGGCTGGAATTTTGCCCATCAATCCTCAGCGCATCAGTCAACTACGGGACTGTCTATGAAGCAAAAAACTCTGGCAACGGCGGTTAGCCTTGCCCTCTCTCTGCTTGTTCTTGATGCTTACAGTGCCACGCCGGTTCAGGATCGTTATTACCCGCTTACTCCGGGTGATCCTTTGCTTAGCCAGCAATGGTTTTTGCAAAATACGGGGCAGAATGCGTTTTCTAAATCGGGTGGTGTGCCCGGCATGGATTTGAATTTAGATTTCACTACTCAGCGCGGTATTCGTGGTGTTGGGGTGACGATTGCGGTGATTGATGATGGTCTGGAAATTAAGCACCCGGATCTGGCCGCTAATATTAAGCGTGGCTCTAAGAATTTTGTAACGGGATCGGACGATCCTAGCCCAGATAGCCCGCACAATGCACACGGTACTGCTGTGGCAGGGATTGCAGCAGCGGTGGGTTTTAATGGCATTGGTGGCCGGGGTGTTGCACCTAAAGCGGGCTTAAAAGGCTATAACTGGCTGCTGAATCAGTCATTCGAGGGCTTTTTGCACTCGCATGGCAAGCTGCCGGGCGATCCGCCATTGCAGGCGCATACTGATTCGCGGGTATTTAATCAGAGCTATGGCTCGCCTTCGCTTGCATCCAATAATGGCGATGTAGTCAGCAATTTGCAGCTGCAATTAGAAGAGCAGGTGTATGAAGAAGTAACGCGTCATAGCCACTGGGGCCGTGGTGCTTGGTTTGTAAAATCTGCGGGTAATGATTATCAAGCGGTGAGCGTGTCTTTAGATGATGGCTCGCCCGCTTATCTGCTGCCTTTTGTGCGTGGCAATGATGGCTTGCCAATGCAGGATGCCGGCCTTGATCCTACTAATTCTAATTACTGGAATATCGTTGTTTCTGCCATGAATGCTAGCGGCGTGCGCTCGTCCTATTCCACGGTTGGGGCGAGTGTTTTGCTGACGGCTCCGGGGGGCGAATATGGTACGGATTCTCCTGCCATGGTCACCACCGATCTGACAAGCTGCGAAAGTGGCTGGAATATCAAAGGCGATAGCAGCACAACGTTGCATGGCGGCAATGCGATTGATCCAAATTGCAATTACACCTCGCGCATGAATGGCACATCGTCTGCGGCACCGGCTACATCGGGCGCACTGGCCTTGGTGGCATCGGCCAACCCGGCGTTAAACTGGCGTGATATTCGCCATATTCTGATTAAAACCGCGCGTAAAGTAGATGCTAGTCAGCCGGGTGTGCAGTTGAGCTTTAATGGCAAGGATGGGGCCGCCCAAAAGTATCTGGCGATTCCGGGCTGGCAAAAAAATGCGGCGGGTTATTCATTCCATAATTTCTATGGTTTTGGCCTGATTGATGTGGATCGCGCAGTAGAAGCGGCCTTGTCTTATGCTCGCCCCTTGCCTGCGCTTGAAATCAGCGACTGGAAGCAGATTGATGCAAATGTCAGCATCCCGGATGCCAGTGTAAAGGGGGCAGAAAGCAGCTATCAGCAGTATGAAAATTCGACAGTTGAAGCGGTGCAAGTGCGCTTGAATATCGATCACGAGCGGGCTAAAGATTTGTCGGTGGAGCTGATTTCGCCATCGGGCACACGCAGTGTGATTTTATCTGCGCGTACCGGCTTGGTGCTGGAATCCAAAGGCTTTACCGAGCAAAGGCTTTTATCTCATCACTTCTACGGTGAAAAGGCGAAGGGGCAATGGAAGCTGCGCGTGATTGATACCAATGGTGCTAATGCACCATATAACGTGCTGATCCCTAACCCGCGTAGTGTTGAAACGGTAGATCAAGTTAATAACAGCCAGGATGGTTTCTTAAAATCGTGGTCCATCCGCTTTATCGGGCATAAATAAGGAGCCGAATATGAATCGTTATTCAATCATCTTGCTATCTGCACTGTGCACAGCCAATGTGGCTGCAATTGCCGCACCTTCTGTTTTGCTGCCACCTGTAAGTGGGGAAGCGGTGCAAGTGAATGGCAAAACGTATTTTAAGCAGGGCAATACAGCGTCTGCGCCAGCGGCTTCGCTCGCTTCTGAGCCACAGATTATGCGCCGGATGGCGGCAGAGCCAGAAGCAGGGCTGTATGCGGGCGATGTGCTGGGCTCTGCGCAGGAGCGCTTGCCTGCTACGGTGAGTGGCGCAGTTTTATTGCAGCTGAAAAACACGGTGGATGAGCAGGCGCTTGTCAGCCAGTACGGCTTGAGCGTTAAATTTCGCACTCAATCCGTATTATTGCTGCAAGCTGCACCAGGGGCAGAGCTATTGCAATTGCTGGCCCAGCTGCAAGCTGATCAGCGTGTGAGCCGCGCAGAGCTGGAGTTAGTACGTAATAAAGCGCTTACTCAGTAAGCTGGTTGCCGCCTCAGCGGCAATCGCTGGGGCGGCTATTTATAGTGGACAAAGCTTATCGTCATGAGTATGTCATCGTAGTTGGCTAGATTGGGCTACCTTTCATTTTCGATACCCTATCTATGTTGCCTATTAAATTAACAACGCTGTCTACCGCTACATTATTTGCTATCGCACTGGGCCTTACAGCATGCGGTGGCGATGATGCCGATCCATTGCCAGTGATTACGCAAGCAGTGGCAACCCCTCTTCCGGCCAAGTTAGTGATTGGCCATCGCGGCGCATCGGCTTTGCGGCCAGAGCATACGCTTGCGGCTTATACCAAGGCGATTGAAGCGGGCGCTGATGTGATCGAGCCTGATTTGGTGAGCACTAAAGATGGCGTATTAGTCGCAAGGCATGAGAACGAAATCTCCGGCACCACCAATGTGGCAGATAAGCCCGAGTTTGCTGCTCGCAAAAAAACCAAAAAAATTGATAATGTAGATTACACCGGCTGGTTTACCGAAGACTTTACTTTAGCCGAGCTAAAAACACTGCGAGCCAAAGAGCGTATTCCGGCTAATCGACCGGAAAACACCAAATACGATGGGCAATTTGAAATACCTACATTGCAAGAAGTGATTGATCTGGCGAAAGCCAAGACTAAAGAAACTGGCCGCACGATTGGCATTTACCCTGAAACCAAGCACCCTAGTTATTTTAAGTCGATTAGCCTTCCGCTTGAAAAACGCTTGGTGGACATGCTGCACGCCAATGGCTATAAGGGCAAAACTGCGCCGGTGTTTATTCAGTCTTTTGAAGTGAGCAATCTGAAAGAAATTCGCACACTGACTGATCTGCCGATTGTTCAGCTTTTGTCAGCCGCTGGCCAGCCTGAAGACTTTCGCTTAGCAGGGGATAAGCGCAGCTATGCTGATATTGCCACTGCTGCAGGTCTAAAAGAAGTTGCCACTTACGCTAATGGCGTCGGCCCATCTAAAGACATGATTATCCCGCGTGATGCGAATAATAATTTGGGCGTACCAACAAGCTTGGTGAAAGATGCGCATGCTGCCAATTTAGTCTTGCATCCTTATACCTTCCGCCCGGAAAACCCATTTTTGCCGGCTAATTTGCGCAAAGGTGATGTTAAATCGCTGAGCGAGCGCGGCGATTTGGCAGCAGAGCTTACGGTCTTTCTGCAAGCAGGGATTGATGGTTTCTTTACCGATGATCCATCAATTGGCCGTGCGGCATTAGATGCTTATTTAGGCAAAAAATAATCTAAGCGTTAAGGCGCCATTTAATGAGGCAGATTACAAAAGTATAAATCATTTCTTGAACCGGCAAATAAAAAAGGCATCACCGAGAGGTGCTGCCTTTTTTATTAAACAATTCTAGCAAAATAAATGGGCAATCTGTAATGCATTTTTAAGTGGCATTGTAATTACATAAGAATGATTTTTATATTACAATATGCTAATATTCATGCTGTTCAAGGATTTTCAATGCTTCGTGCTGTCTTTTTAAGTTTATGCCTGATATTTTTTGGCTCTACAGCGATTGCAAAGACCGATGAAATTATCCTTACAGTAAGTGGTAAAGCGGGCTTAGCTCCCGTAATTAAATTAAATGATGTAAGCTTTGCCAAAATACCGCATATCAGCATGACCGTGATGACACCTTGGTATCCCACCCCCCAAAAATTTGAAGGCCCACTGCTTCGTGATGTGCTAAAACTGGCTGGCATAAATGATGGCAATATTAAATTAATTGCACTCAATGATTATGCAATATCAATTCCCGTGAGCGATGCATTGCAATACGATGTGATTTTAGCCCGCAAGCTAAATGGAAAAATCATGTCGGTGCGCGATAAAGGGCCGTTGTTTTTAATTTATCCATTTCATCAGCATAAAGAGCTAATCAGCACGCAATATTTTCGCCGCTGCAGCTGGCAATTAAATAGCATTAAGGCGGAATAATTATGACCCGGTTCAGAATTATTCTAAGCGCAATTTGTATTGTTCTGTTGATGAATTTTAGCTTGATTGTGCATTTTGAATTAGAGCAAAAAAGAGAATTAGACCGGGCTAATCAATTTGGCATGGATAACCAGCTCTGGCAGTTTTTTCAGCTGAGTAATGAATATTATCGTTTACGCGAGGTTGTGCAGTATGGTGATCGGCATCAGCTGGATAATGTGAATTTTCGTTTTGATATTTACTTTAGCCGGATTGATAGTTTTTCAAAAAATGAAATTGAATCTTCGGCTTTATTTAAAGATAAAAAACTACAATTAAAATTACTGATGCCCTTGGTTGATTTTATTCATTATAGTGATAAAAAATTAAACAAAGGTTTTTCTTCTGAAAAAGAATGGTATATCTTTCAAGATGAAATAAAGCAACAGCAAGATGCTGTAAATAATCTGATTCAGGAAGCCAGAACACAGGATGCAAGGGGGATTGATGAGTACCGGGAAAACATTACTCATTGGGGCGAATTGAGAATACTGCTCGCCACCACACAAATCTTGCTGTTAATTATTTTTGCTTCTCTGGGTATTTATGCCTTATGGAAATCAGAACAAAACCGTAAAAAATTAGCTGAGTTGGCAGAAACTCTGGTAGAGGCAAGGCAGCAGGCAGAAATAGCAAATGCAACTAAAAGCCGTTTTTTAGCGCATATCAGCCATGAGATTCGTACACCACTGACTTCTATTTTGGGCTATGCGGATCGCCTACTACATAATAAAAATTTAGCTTCAAACGAAAAACGTGAGGTTGGCTATATTGCAAATAGCGGCACTCATTTATTAAGCCTGCTTAATAATGTTTTAGATTTGTCAAAATCAGAGCAAAATAAAATACTGTTGATTATTGAAACGATTAACTTAAAAATGCTAAAAGTAGAGTTAGAAACCATGTTCAGCATGATGGCGAAGGAAAGAGGCGTCATCTTTAATGTGGTTTTAGCGGCAGATCTTCCTGTTCATTTAAGCCTTGATGCAGGTAAATTGCGGCAGATTCTGATTAATTTATTAGGCAACAGCCTTAAATTTACTCAAAATGGCACAATTACTCTAACGCTTTACGGTGAGTCTTTAAGACATTGTTATTTACTGCACGCTGTGGTGGCTGATAGTGGTTGCGGCATTAAAAAAGAAGATCATCCTCGTATTTTTTCTCCTTTTGAGCAAAGCAAAGAAGGCCAATTAGCGGGCGGAACAGGGCTGGGTTTGTCATTAAGCCGTGATTACGCACGCCTTATGCAAGGCGATATTACTTTTATCAGTGAAGAGGGTAAGGGAAGCGAGTTTATTGTGTCGCTAGAGACGCAGCCTGTTGTGGTTTCTGCCGCTCCTGAGCAGCTTATTCGGCCTAAGCCACAATCTTTACTTGGGCAAACCATTCTGGTGGTTGAAGATGAAATTATTAATCGTGAAATGATCTGCGGTATTTTGCAAGATTTTGGTGCTCATACGATTGAGGCAAAAAATGGTTTAGATGCCATTATGCAAGTGAACCGGTATTCAGGCATTGATAGCATTATCATGGACTATCAAATGCCAGAAATGGATGGAATGACTGCCGCCGGTATTCTACGTGAGCAAAAATGGAAAAAACCTATTTATCTTGTTTCTGCCAGCCCTTTAGAAGAGCTGCAAAAAGCGGCTGGCTTTAGTGCATTTAGTGCGCATTTAAGAAAACCATTTAAAATAAATGAATTGATTAAACTGCTGGGTCACCGTCAGGAGAGTCACTTTAATCTGAATAAAGTGCTGCTTAATCATCATTCGGCCATTAAAGCGCTGGGCTTTAAATTAGACCGCTATTTAGTATTAAGCCAGAAAGGGTTGAATCGGATTGCCGAATTAGAAGTACTTTATCAAACGGCACTCGATCAGCAAGCAGGGCAAGATGCGGTGCGTTATGCACATAGCGCCAAAGGAATTGCCTTGCAAATTGGTGCAGAAACGCTAGGCGAGCATTGGGCCATGCTGGAAGCCCAGCCTAAAAAAAGTGAAGTAATCAAACTAAGCCAGATTCGCCAGGATACGCAGAATGAATTAGAAAAACTGCAATCTATCCCGGCCAATTAATTGGCTTAGCAGCACACGTTAAGTAACTTAGCTGCCAATTAAATGACGTGGCTGATTCATGCTAAAAACAGCACTTTGCTCTGATTGCGAAAGGTGTGCGTTTTTTGCAAAAATAAAGCGGCTATTTTGCAAGGCTTGAATAACCACCGGATCTGTACCCTCGATCTGCCATTTTTGCCCGCATTCCAAAATAACATCACGCCCATCGTGGCTAAGCCAGATTTGACCTGCAGCACAATGAATCCATGTTTTGATGGCCCGGATAGAAAATACTTCTGCGGCTTTTAGATGAGTAATTTGCATGATGCCCTCGACGTTCACCGAATTACATCACTATACGAGGGTTGATACTTTGCGTTTAGTCACAAACTGCCACTGATTTAATCGTACATATTGGCAGTTTATGCAATTGTAATGCTGAGTTTAAGTAGCTTCTGTGTGCTTCTGTCGCTCGCTATTTGGCTTCGGCGCATTCTTTTTCCTGATTATGCCTCTTGCTCAATGGACTCTGCGTAGATGAATTTCTTGAGTGCGGGATTTAGTTTTAGAATTTGTAGGGCGGGTGAAACCCGCGAGCGATGCCTAACAAATACGCGGGTTTCACCCGCCCCACGATATTTATAATGTTGTTGAGCAAGCGGCATAATTAGGTTCATTTTTATTAAGGTCTCGCAGCGTAGTTGTTCTAGGTGGTTCAATATTTGCGTTTTTCTTCGCCACGCTTTTATTTAAAAAACTCACTCGGTGCCACGCCAAACTGGCGTTTAAACATGGCGGTGAAGGCGCTGGGGCTGGCGTAGCCGGAATCGAGGGCGATATCAATCACGCGATCAAAGCGGGCCAAGCGCTCTAGTGCTTTTAATAATCGGGCTTGCCGTCGCCATTCGCCAAAAGTCATGCCGGTGCTTTTATTAAAGCGGCGTTGCAGCGTTCTGGCGTCCATCCCTATTTTGCTCGCCCAAGCACTGCTGCTGCGTATATCGTCGGGCGCGGCGAGTAGCTCGTCGCAAATCAGGCGCAGGGTTTTGTCTTCCGGCATCGGCAACACCATGGGCAAGGTGGGAATGCTGATGATTTCGTCGAGCAGCAGCCGGATAATGCGGCCTTCGCGGCTGTCATTGGGATAGGGCTGATCAAAATTTACCGCAGCTAGGATCAGTTCGCGCAGCAGCGGGGTGATGGCCAGCACGCAGCAAGGCAGATTGGGCAGGGCATCGGGGTGGATATACACCGTGCGCATTTCTACAAAAGCCAGCATATGCACCTCATGCCACACACCGGCAGGCAGCCAGATACCCCGGTTGGGCGGCACAATCCATTGGCCGTAAGGCGTAATCACACGCATTACGCCGCTGATGCCATAGAGCAATTGCGCCACTTCGTGCTGATGGCGAATGGTACTGGTGCCTGATTCGCGCTCGCCCGATTTACCGATCAATAGTGCATTGCCCAGCTCGCGGGGGGGGCCTAAGTTTTGAATTGTTGCTGTCATGTCGCTTTTGCAATAGTTATTGCCTTATCTGCGTAAGACAGGCGTGATTAATGACCTTAACATGCTTCTATAAAACAACAAAGGTAAATGTCATGACCACGGCAATGATGGAGATCAAGCCCGCGATCGAGGCCACGCGCTATCGCGTATTGGCGGCAATCAGCAGCGCGCATTTTTTAAACGATATGTTGCAATCCTTAATTCTGGCGCTGTATCCGCTGCTAAAAGGCAGTTATCACCTGAGCTTTACCCAGATTGGCTTGCTTACGCTCACCTACCAAATTACCGCGTCGATTTTGCAGCCGCTGGTGGGCAGCTTTACCGATAAGCATCCGCAGAAATTTGCGCTGGTGGTGGGAATGGGCTTTTCAATGTGCGGGCTGTTATTGCTTTCGCAAGCGTCCACTTTTGGCTTGTTGTTATTGGCGGCAGGGCTGACTGGCACCGGTTCGGCGATTTTTCATCCTGAATCGTCCCGTGTGGCAAGGTTGGCTTCGGGCGGCAAGCATGGGCTGGCGCAGTCTATTTTTCAGGTTGGGGGAAACGCGGGCAGTGCTTGCGGACCTTTGCTGGCGGCTTTGATTGTGATTCCGCTGGGCCAAGGCAGCTTAGCGTGGTTCTCGCCTGCGGCTTTATTGGCAATGGCAGTGCTTTGGCAGATCAGCATCTGGAAGGCACATCAGCAAAAAAATGTGAGCAGTAAAGCCCATCTTGCGATTCAGCCATTGCCGCAGCGCCAGACGCTCTATGCGATGGCGGTGCTGATTGCCTTGGTGTTTACCAAGTATATCTATATGTCTAGCTTTCATAGCTATTACACTTTCTATCTAATTGAGCGTTTTGCCCTCAGTGCGCAAGCGGCGCAGCTGATGTTGTTTATCTTCTTATTTGGTGTGGCCTTGGGGACGATTCTGGGCGGGCCGATTGGCGATCGGATTGGCCGCAAGCGGGTGATCTGGTTTTCTATTTTAGGCTCGGCACCGTTTTCGCTGGCGCTGCCCTATATGGATTTAAACGGCACGATTGCGCTGAGCTTTATTATTGGCGTGGTGATGTCATCGGCGTTTTCGGCGATTTTAGTGCTGGCGCAAGAGCTGCTACCGGGCAAGGTGGGCATGGTCTCGGGCTTGTTCTTTGGGCTTGCCTTTGGTGTGGCGGGCATCGGTGCTGCGGTGATTGGCAGCTTTGCCGATCAATATGGCATTGCCAGCGTTTACCACGTTACGGCGTTTTTACCGCTTGGGGGGATGATTGCCTTGCTCTTGCCTGATATGAAAAAGGTGCATTAGAACAGTTAATTGGAGGCTTAGTTAAGGCGAGCACATGGCTGCTTGAGCTGGGAAAGAAACATCGATCATTGAGTTTCACTCAGCCTAAATCATGATTTAGGCTGAGTGATGATGAGCTGAGCTTTTTTACTTAAGCTACTCAATGCCTTTTGATATGAGCCATCAATGAGCGTTTTAATTAGGTCTGTTTCGTGTAATTCAATATTAACAATACTAATCCAGTGAAAGCGCTGCATATAGCGGGCAGGTTTAATGCCCGCTTGATCGGTTAATTCTAGAAAACGCTCTGCCGCCACACGGATGCTAAAGCGCCATTGTTCTGGCTGGCTGGTTTTAAAATAGGCAAATTGCTTATCTCCAACATAAAAAACTAAAACATGAGAAGGGGCGGCAAATTCCTTTTCGCTTACTCCGGCAAGCGATCTGCAATAGTCTTTTGTGGCTTTGATATTCATGATTGGCTATCCAAGGATTGCCCGTTCTGCTTTGGGCTAGAAAACAGAACGGCTGATTAGGTAGAAATTAGAGGGCGGGCGAGGGTTTTACCGGCGCTAATTTCGCAGGGATATTCAGTAGCTTATCTACTGTTGTAAATTGATAGCCCTGCTTTCTTAGCTCAGGAATCAGGCGTGATGTGGCCATGATGGTGGGCTTACGGCCACGGCCACCGGAATCGTGCATTAATACAATTGCTTCTGGGTGGATATATTGCTTGATGACGTTTTCGATGGCGTTGCTGGCTAGCTCGTCCATTTTATTTTGATAAGTATGAAACCAATCGGCACTATCTACCGACCATAAAATGGCTTTCATGCCTTTATCCCGCAGACTTTTAATTTGGCTATCGTTTAAAAAGCCATAGGGTGGGCGCATCATACTGGGCTGAAACCCGACTACGTTTTGGTAGGCTTGCTGGGTTCTTTCAATCTGATCTTTCCACCAGACACCGTTTTCTTCCAGTTTGCTTAAATCGGGGTGGTTATAGCTGTGGTTAGCTAGCATATGCCCTTCGGCCAGCGCACGGCGCACGGTATAGGGGAACTGCTCAATCTGGCTGCCTTGCCAGAAAAACGTGGCTTTTACATTCTCTTTTTTGAGTAAATCAAGCAGGTCGGGGGTATCCAAGCTGGGGCCGTCGTCAAAAGTGAATGCAATTTCTTTACGCTCTCCCGGCCCTTCCAGAAAGTAAGTATCTGCAAATTCTTTGGCTTGTCTGTCTAATACTGCCGGTGGCACTTGCCCCCAGTTTTCCACAAAAGGCGTGCGTAGCCGGGGTGGTGTTTGCGCCTGAGCAGTGCCTACAGTAAGCAGAGCGCCCATCATCATGCTGATATATTTCATATTTGATCCTTTGAGTTGGGTTTTACGGGTAGCGCTTAGCTCAATCATGGGCTGTGCTGAATTTGTAGTAATACACCGTGGGCCGCAGTGTGCCATCGGGGCTGGCTGCATAGTCGGGGATTTCTCCCACTCGTTGCCAGCCTAGGTGGCGGTAAATGGTTTCTGCCAGCGAGCCTGCTTCCGTATCCAGCACCAGCAAGCTGCGCCCAAGCTGGTGTGCAAAGGATTCGGCGGCTTTCATCAGCAGGCTGGAAACACCCTGGCCACGGTGCTCGCTAAGCACAAATAGCTTTTGAATTTCGGCCCGGTGGCTGCCATTTTGCTTAGTGCAGATCGAAAGCTGTACCGATCCCACCACCTTGTCTTGCTCTTTTGCTACCCATAGATAAAGCCCATCATCCAGTGATAAGTAAACATGCTCCCAGTATTGCCTTGCATCCTCCGGGGATAGGGGCGCAAGAAAACCAAGCGATGCCCCGCCATGTACGGCATCGCTCAAGAGTTGGCACAAGCCTGTGAGCAAGGGCTGATCTGTAGAGCGGATTGCAGTAAGCGTGATCATGCTGATGGCCTGTGGTTAGAGCGACCTGATGATTAGATAATACAAATGGTCATGTGTGCTGCTCATGTTTAAATTCGGCTAAATAGCGTTGCTTTAATGCATTAAGGAGGCCATCTCGTTTTATTTTATTAAGCACACAATTCATTCGCCGCACAATAGCCGGATCAGCATGCAGGCTGGTTTGTAAAATAAAGAAGTAAAAAAATAGCTTATGTTTTTTAGATATAGCCATATCGACTCATCAAGTGCTAGCGCTGTACGATAGAAGAGGAGTGAGGTGTTTCTGATTAAAGCTTAATCAGAAAAATCATTCTGTACTGACGTATTTATAAAATATATTGCATGCTGGTGAGGCTAAGGTATTGGTCCCGGTAGATTGAGGCGATGATTATAAGGCGCGTGGGTTCTAAGAACACACGCGCCCTGGATACTATATTTTGACTAGAAACCACTTAAGCTGATTTGTATCTAATCTTAAAATAGCTATTTTATCCTGCAAAAATATTTTGCTCAAAAATAGTGCTGCATGCCTTAGCTGCAGCAGTTAATTTTTCTTTTAGCAATGATGCATTATTCGCGGTAAGTTGATCATAACTTGCAGCTGTTTTTTCATCATCTGATACATAAGTGCATGGAACTTGTGCAATTATTTTCCCATCTAGTGGATCAAGTAAACGGGCACGAGCACTGTAAATCACTCTGTAGTGCGTCCAATTAGTAGGAAAGTAGTTAAATGTCCAGCCCAGTGTTTTGACATCAAAGACTAAGCTGCCTGCCTCTACTGTCTTTTTTATTTCATTCGTTGAATCATCACTTAAATTAATAACCTCTTTGATTTCTTTTGATTTCAAGCGATCAGCTAGTTTATTTTTAAGCTCTTTGGTAAGCATCACTGCAGGGTCATCAATATTATTATTTTTAACTAGGTCATTGCCCGCTGAAACCATAGCAATTACGCCTAAAACGCCAAACATGGCTTTTTCGGGCGTAAACGCAATAAAATCAGGTTTTTCATAGTTAACGGTGGTTAACGTTTTTCCATTGATTGAGCTTATTTTTTCAGGTGATGCTTTGATTATTTCAACAGATGCACAACCCGTCATCATAAGCAGAGAGATAAGAGCAGCTAATTTCTTCATTAAAATTTCTCGTAGGGGTTAGACAACTTAGTTATTTTTTAGAACATTGTCATTATTTCATTTTTTGAGTTACTAAAGATTACTTTTTAAAAAATTATTTTTTAAATCATGCTGAGTTTAAGTAAGTAATTTTTTTGTAACAAAATTTCTATTACACGATATCGCCGCAGAAAAAAAAGCACGGCTAAGCGTGCTTTTTTGTAAATGAATCAAGGTCTTATTTTTATTTTGAATTTTTATCTAATTCAAGGTTTAATCAATTTTCAATAAAAAACTCAAATGGCACCAGTAGCTCCAGCTCTTCAGGTCGATCGGCGGGGATGCGGGGGAGGGGGGCTGCGCGGTTGAGGGCTTCCATGGCGGCCTTGTCGAGCGCAGGCACGCCAGAGCTGCGTTCTAGCTTGGCCGAGAGCACTTGCCCTTCGCGATTAATCAGAATACGCAAATAGACCACGCCCTCAAAGCCGCGCATACGGGCGGCGGTGGGGTAGCGGCGAAAGCGCTCTAGGCGGGCAAGCACTTTGCCTTCCCAGCTATTACTGCCGCCGCTGGCTTGTTGCTGAGAGGCGGGAGGGGCTGCCGGGGCTGCGGCGATAGCTGCGGTTTTATTGAGCGGGCCCACTTCTTTACTGCTGGCTTGCTCGCTGGCTTTTTTCTCAGGCTGGGCTGAGGCTGAAAGCGTTGATTCGGCCAGCGTTTTGCTCACAATCTGCTCACTCGGCTGAGGTATGGCCTTGGGTGTGGGCTTGGCTTCTTTGGGCGCTTGTTTGGCCGCTGCCTGGCTGACGTGTTTGGCTTCGGTTTGCTCAAGTGGGATGGCAGGCGCTGCGGCTTGCAGCAGGGTGACTTCCATTTTTTCGCTAGCAAATTTGGGGCTGACTGGTGTACTGGCCCAGTTGCTTACAAAATAGCTGAGCAGGCCCATATGTAGCAAGAGGCTGATGACAAGGCTGCGTTTTAAGCCTTGCTCTACTGATTGTTGAGTACAGGGAGTGGCGGTAGGTTTTGCTTCATCATTTGCCAGATTGGGGCGGCGGATGATGTAAATGGCAACCATAAGCTCGCACAGGGCGACGCTTGCCACGGCCCATTTGGGGACGGGGGAGAAGGCTAGAATGATCAGCCCCAGCAACATGCCGAGGCAGGCCAAAATTTTAGCCCGCTTCGGTATAGCACGATGCTCCCGCCAGGCGCGAAGCGACGGGCCAAAACGCGGATGCTGCAGCAGCCATTGTTCAAGACGTGGTGATGATTTGCTAAAGCAAGCCAGTGCCAGCAGCAAGAAAACAGTGGTGGGCATTACGGGTAAAAATGCACCGATAATACCCAGCAGCACCATTAAGCCACCAAGCACAAGATAGGCCCAGCGTAATGGCGCATGCAGTCCGCGTTGATGCATTAATACACCTGATCTAAATGGTTGTTCATGCGGGTGAAAGCGGCTTTGGCACCGGCTACTGCGCGTGCTTCTTCGGTTGCGCTTAAGGCAATGCCATCAAGTACCGCTACAAATTCGCGCCAGTTTTTAGCGCGCCCTTCTGGCGCTCCGGCTAAGTGACGAGCGCCAAACTCTTCGGACAAGCCTAAGCTTGCCGCCATTTTTAATAAAATAGCCGCGCCAAGTTTAGAGCCTTCGGTGACATACATCCAGCCCAAAGCGGTGGGAATATCTTGAGTATGCTCAAGGGCGGGCAAAGTATCGTGTTCCGGCAGGCTACGTTCTAAGTCGGTGATATCGGCAGCAATGCGATCATAGCGGCGGCGCTCGGCTAAGTCAGGAAAAAGAGCGGCCAGCTGCGGGTTGTCATAAAGCGGATCGCAATCACGCAGAAAGCCATACTGGGCAATCAGAAAGCGAGCGTAATTATCACGGTTTGCAAAAGGCTTATTGGCCATGATGCGCTTATCCAGCTGATCGTGTGTGTCAGTTGTTAAGGCTTTAAGTTGTTGGGTACGGCTTAATTCGGCAACAGCATTCATAGTGGTTTGTTTACTCTAGTCATAAAGGTTGATTAATATTTAAAAATTGATGCGGGGTGTGGCGGCTTTTATGGCGTATACGCATTAAGTTAGTTATTTGTCAGAGCGTTGCCACATGTTTGCAAACATTGAATCATTGTAGGGCGGGTGCAACCCGCGTATTTATTTAGCATTGCTCGCGGCTTGCATCTGCCCTACAAAATTGATGAGCGTTTAAGCTCGCCTAGTGGAAAGCTCGTCAATTAAGCAGCAAAGCGTTTTAAAACTTCATCCCTACAGACAAGCGTACGGTGCGTCCTGGGCCTGGCATCAGGCTAAGTGAGAGCGGATCGAGGTAGTAGCGATCGGTGGCATTGTCGATAGTCATATCGACTTGGGTATCGGCGTTGATTTTATAGCTGGCAAACAGATCAACCAAGCTGTAAGGCAGGGTTTTGATTTGTACTGCTGAGCCACTTGAATATTGCCAGGTTGCGTCTTTTTCTGTGGTGTTTAATGGGCCGCTCACATAGCTGGCACGCAAACCCATCGTGAGTTTTTGATCCAGTAAACGTGCACCGAAAGTAGCATTGGTACTGATTTTTGGTGGAATCATATTGCTGACATAGGATGAGGTGAAGCCAACTGGCGAGCAGTCAGGCGTTGCACTCATATTGGGTATGAATTGGGCTTTAGTGCGTAAATAGCCTGCCATTTTTGAATCGCAAATCATGGCTTTATGATTTAGTGTGGCGGCTAATTCACCAAAGAAATCACCCCTGTCGTAAGACGATTGCAGCTCAAAGCCAGAAACGCTATAGCTATCTATGTTTGCCATAGAAAAATTCTGCTCCCACGCTTTTTTGCCTGATATTTGTACGCGAGTAATGTAGTGATCGGTGGTGTTATTAAAGTAAGCCACTTTCAGACGCAGCTTATCGTCTGCGGTAAATACGCCATCTTTAATAAAGCTAATCCCCGTTTCCCAGTTTTTGCTGTGCTCGGGCTCTAGCGGCGAAGAGAAGGTGGCCGAGAATCCGAGGGTAGATTCATACAGGCTAGGCATGCGCAGCCCTTCGGTGTAGCGCAGATAGCTGCTGATATTATCGCTAAGCTTAAAGCTCAGGCCAAACGCAGGCGCAAAGCCGCTGCCTTCACGCTCAATAGGATCGGTGCGGCTAAAGGCGCCGGGGATATCGTTGTGATAAACCATATCGTCGACGGAGGATTCGTGAACTTGGCTGCTACTGATTTCTACCGGATCCTCGTCTTTGTCATGCTCTAGAACAATTTTGCTGGCTTTAAGCGGGTTTGTTGCATCGCTAAACTGGCCGTTTTGATCCTGATGCCAGAGCACTGTACCGATCCGATCATTTTTATCGTCATATAAGCTAATACGCTTCCAGCCTAGCGGCTCTTTGAGCTGGGTGGCGGTGACATTGCGATCCTGGCTGCGATAACGTAAATAGCGGCCACCGGCTTCTACAGTCAGCCAGTTTGTGGGCTGCCATAGCATATTAAGAAAGGCGCTTTCCTCATTACGCGTGCCGCTGCGCAAGGTGCGGTTGTGGTTTAAATCATCAATATCTATTTTTACGCTATCAGATGGGGCGATATCTTCTTTTTGTAGTGAAAACCCATAGTTCAGGCTAAAAGCACCGTAGGCGCTATCAAAGCGTGAGGTATTGCTTAAATCGGCACCATAGCGCTGCGATTGGTTTTTAGCCAGATAGAGTGTTTCTATGCATTGCTCGCATTCGTGATCCCAGCTGGTGGGCTTGCCCTCGTGCGGATTACGGAAAACATCACCGTTGCGGGCTGCGCTTTCCATGTCGGTATACCATAGATTGGCTTTCAGGCTAATCAGCGGGTTGTCAGTTGGCTGATATTTATAGCGTGCGGTCCAGGCATCGGTACTGACTTCGCTCGGCTTCCATTGCTTAATAATACCGGTGTTATTGCGCAAGATTTGCGAAGGCATAATTTCGCCATAAGCACTTTTAAAATAGCGGTAGCCCAGCTCTAAGGCTTGGTCGTCGCTTAAGTTGATGGTGGTTTTTAGCAGGGCGGAATCGGTGGTGTTTGAGGTATTGAGCACCTCATCGCCAGCGTGATAAAACTGGGTGATACCGTCATCTTGACCCGATTCATCGATATTTTGATAGCTGTTAAAGCCGTTTTTACCCGCAAAGTAATTGCCGATACTGCGATGGCTGATGGCGGCAACCAGATCAAAATAGTCTTGCTTGGTGGCGTAGGCAAGGCTTAAAAAGCCACTGCGTGGGTCCAGCAGATTGTTGCGATCGGTGCGGGGTGTGGTTTCAAAATCAGTGGGTGCTTCCTTGCTATTGTCTTGCAGGCCGGTGCGGATTCTAAAACCGCTACGCTCACCCGGCTTTAAAATGTCTTCGCTGCGCAATGTTTGCATGCTGACCAAGCCACCAATCGCCCCCGCGCCTTCAACGCCCATACTTGGGCCTTTGGCGATATTGATCTCACTGATTAGCTCTGGATCGATATAGCTGCGGTCGGCAATCCCTGCGTAGCCGCGGTAAACCGTGGATGCTTGCAAGCTGCCATCAATGAGCACGGGCACACGGCCTTGGCCTTGCATGCCACGGATATTCACATCCACCGCGCCGCTATTCCTTGCATCGCCTACCACCACGCCGGGCGTGCCCTTAAAAATATCGGCGGGAGAGCTGCCTCGAAAGCGATCAATATTTTCGCGGCTGATATGCGCCGACGAGCCCGGCTTTACATAGGGGCGATCGCTGGCTTCGATTTGCTCATCACTTAAAAACGCCGTTGCCGCGCCGCTGACTTTTACCGCGCCAATGGCAACGGCCTTATCAGCTTGCGGCTCCGGCTTTAAAACAATCGTGCCATCGCTATTTACTTCGGCGCGCAAACCACTGCCGCTCAGTAATTGGCGCAAAGCATCGCGCACGCTATATCGGCCTTTGAGCGCAGGGCTTTGACGACCTTCTGTGAGTTTGGCATCAACCAGTAAAACCATGCCTGCTTGGCGAGCCAGCTCATTCAGTGCATGGCTCAGTGGTTGAGTACTAATATTAAATTCTGCGGCAGCAGGCTGGGCTGCGTGGCTGGGCAGTGCTGCAAAAGCCAAGCTAAGTGCCAAAATCAAAGGACGAAGCGCAGTGCGGCGGGATGATTTCATGGGTTTCTACTCTCTCTCATAGATGATTTTAAGAATCATTCACAAGTAAAACGAATGAAACGCCGATACCCTGATGTGTTGGGGAAAATATTTTTAAATAGGAATGTGTAGGGTGGGCAGGTTGTTATGCCCACGCGCATCAATAGACCCTAATGAGCTAAACCTTGAACCACAGAGTCATCGTAGGGTGGGTTAGGCTGCTCTTGGTGGTTCTTAAGGACGTTGATTTATTTCGGCCGCGTACCCACCGTGACACTACGCTACGGTGGGTTACGGCCAAGAAGCAGTTTTATCATTATTTAGCATTTCAATTGGCCTAACCCACCCTACGAGGGAGGAGCCGCACTTTCTATCTGCCCGCTATTCACACGTACCGGTAAAACCTGCGGCAGAGCGGTGGTGAATTGTTTGAGTTTGCTCACTTCAAAGCTGCCGCTAATGCGTAATTTAGCAAGGCTTGGGGTGGCAAAAGAGAGGCCGGTTGGGGTGTAGCGCTCAAATTCGGCCAGTGCGTCGGCCAGCGTAGTGTTATCAAAAGTCAGCCGCCCTGTTCGCCAGCTGGCCACCGCTTCGGGCACGATATGTTTAATGGCCAATAAATCACCCGCTGCCAGATTGATGGCGTCACCTGCTTGCAAAATAGCGGTTCCGCTGGTTTGGTCTTCACGCTGATTAAATGCAGTGACGCGTACCTTGCCTTCCTTCACCGCTACATTGACTTGCTCGTTAATATTGCGCACGGCAAATTGCGTGCCAAGCACAGTAATACGGGCGTGGTTCGTTAGCACATGAAAGGGTTTTTCAGTGTCTTTGCTGACATGAAACATGGCCTGACCATGCAGCAAGCGCACCTCGCGCCGATCACGATAGAGTGCAACGTGCAGCTTGCTGCCAGTATCGAGCTCTACCTTGCTGCCATCGGGCAGTGTTTGCGAAATAAACTGGCCACGGGCTGTGGCAAAGGTGTGTTGATAATCGGCTTGCTGCCGATCAAACCACAGCAAGCTGCATACGAGTACCACCATCGCACAGGATGCAATCGCCACAGATGGCAGTGAATTGCCAAGGCGCTGCCAGCAGCGGCTCCAGAATGAGGGTTCAGAGCGCGTGACAAGCTTGGCACGTACATCACGGCATAATTTGTTGGTTTGGCTGGAGGAGAGTTGATTAAGCATCGCATCCACGTCCATCATTTCTGTCCATGCGATTTGGTGGCTGGGGTGGGCTGCCAGCCACTGCTGCAATGCAATTTCGCCAGCTTGATCGAGGCCTTGTTCTTGCTTGAGCAGCCATTGAGCCGCTAGATAATCCGTGCTCATTTTCCGCTCTTGCCAGAGTCGCCATTGGACCGCTGGATAGTTCTTGCCCGCCGTCATTTTCCACCTCGCGCGGCCATGCCTTTTTTGCAGCTCACCATGGCATTAATAATGTGTTTTTCCACCATATTGATCGAAATCCCCATTTGCTTAGCAATTTCGGCATGGCTTAAGCCATCAAATTTATACAGCACAAAGGCTTCTTTGCTGCGGGGGGGCAGGGTATCGATTAGCTCAAGCAAATGGTTCATAGATTGCCTGCCCGCAGCGCGGTGCTCCGGCTCGTCGGCGCGCGATGCGGCCAGCTCGAGCTGTTCATAATTATCGTATTGGCGCGATTTATTCTGCCGGTATTGATCAATCACGATATTTTTAGCGGTGGTATAGAGCAAAGCGCCTAATGCGCCATCGCTGCTGCTTTCTGCCTGCTTGCTGGCTAGTACGCGCGCATAAGCCTCTTGCACCACGTCCTGTGCCTTATCGCGGCAGCCGATGGAACGGGAAATAAAGTGATGCAAATCGTGATAATAGCGCTCAAACACCGAACACAACCTAAAGCAGAAAAACCGCGAATCATACCGTTTGAATTTAAAGATAACAAGAATCATTATTGTTTATATAAATGACAAGTGATTTGTAAGGTGGGGTAAGGAAATAGTTGATTTCTCGTTACTTGATTAGTTTGGCATAAATTATCAGGCATTTTTAAATGCAAAAACACGTGATTTTCATAGAGTGCGCAACGACTTCGTTGTTACACACACTATGAAAACCTATTGTTTGAAATTTTAGCCAATCGTACTTGGCATTAAACGAGGAGGGATATTCCATTGCAGCGCTTGCAAAGTAGATTTCATACTTTTTTGATAGCTCGTATATCACTTCTACGGCATTTTCAATCACATTTAAATCTCGAAAAAAATCGGGGTGATGAGGAAAAGAGTGAACTGTATTTAAATGCTCTTTCAAAACCACATCATAGATTTTTTTCCCACGAAGCATCTCTTTGGAAAGCGTAATTCCAAATTCATTTTTGTACCAGTTGAGATGGTGTTGCAAGGTATCTGCAACCGTGTCATCCATATCAATAGCGATACTTTTTTTACTGTGTATGCCTTATATAGCTAGTGGGATGAATGTTACTTGGCCACGTTAATTGCTTACTGTATTTTTTCGTAATTTTATCATTTTACTTAAACTATTTGGAAGTTTGTTTGCAATCTATGGCCAGAATGAATGACCTGACCTTACCAATCAGCCCGCTACTTCCTCATATTTAACCGCGCACGACCGGGCTTTTTATTCAATAATCAATCCATCCTGCCCACGTCAGTTTGTTGATGAGGTTTACTGTTTTTTCCTTGCTCGAGTCCATCATGAAAAACACCCTGGATGCCGCCACTAAGCAAATGGCGAGTCAGATTATTTATCAGATTTTTCCTGAGCGTTTTGCCATTGGCGGCGGGCTTGCAAGTAGCGCAAAGCTGGCGCAGGCGGCGTATGCACATCCTGATGTGGTAAAGCGGGGCTGGGACGATACAACGCTGGATCAGCCTTGGGGCATGCAGTTTTTTGGCGGGGATTTGGATGGTATTCGGGATCACCTAGATTACCTCGTCGAGTTAGGCATCACGGGGGTGTATTTAACGCCGGTGTTTACCGCCCCTAGCAATCATAAATACGATGCGGTGGATTTCTTTGCCATCGATCCTATGTTTGGTGGCGAGCCTGCCTTGCTGCGGCTGATTGAGGCATTACACGCCAAGGGTATGAGCCTGACACTAGATGCGGTGCTAAATCATGTATCCGACAGCCATCCGTGGTTTTTGGCGGCCAAGGCGGGGGATGCGGCTAAGCGCGATTGGTTTAGTTTTGCCGACGATAGCGCTTATCTGTGTTGGCAGGATTACGGCCTGATGCCGGAGCTGAATTTAAGCAATCCCGCCGTGCGCGATATTTTATACCGCCAGCCCGATAGCTTGGTGCAGCACTGGCTGGCGAAGGGCATCGACAATTGGCGCTTTGATGTGGCGCAGGATGTGGGGATAGAGGTGGCGCAGGAAATGGCAGCCATCGTCGCCCAGCGTTTCCCTAAGGCCGGCCTGCTTGGCGAATTGAATGGCTTTTCGGGTAGCTGGTTTGAGGCGGGCGGCGGTTTTAAAGGCATGATGAATTACTGGTATCGCACCGCCACGCTGGCTTGGCTGGCGGGGGAAATTGATGCGTTGCAAATGAATTATGCACTTAAAGACGCCAGAGAAGCTTACGGCTTAAGTGGTTTGCTCTGCTCGTGGAATATGCTTTCCAGCCACGATACGCCAAGGCTGCTGACTACCGTGGGCAGTGTAGAAAAAGCCCAGCTCGCAATGATTATGCAGTTCACCTTACCCGGCATCCCGCTGATTTATTACGGCGAAGAAATCGGCATGGAAGGCGGGGCGGACCCCGATTGCCGTCGCCCTATGCGCTGGAATCAGACCGATTGGAATCATGGGCAGCGCCAGTTTGTGCAACAGCTGATTGCGATTCGCCAGAATAATCCAGCACTGCAATATGGTGATGTGCAGGTATTGGGCGATAGGCTGGCAGGCAACGCGCTGATTTTCTTACGTGTTACTGAGGTGATCGGTGAGGCGGCTTTAGTGATTGTGAATTTATCCGCCCAGCCCTTACATGCCAAGCTACTAATCCCTTACTCACACTGGTACGACGGCGTGCCTTTGCATGATGCACTGGGTCATGCACCTGCCACCAAAGTACAGGCGGGCAGTGTGATGCTGGATATTCCAGCGCAAGCTGCGGCAATTTATTTACCCAGCGAGCCTTACCAGCATTACACCTTTTTTAAAGCGAGGAATCGTTGAGCTTGGTGCTTAGGCAGAAGTAGGTATTTTATGCGGATCAATTAGGCGCTTTGCTTGATTGATCCGCTTGCGTTTTAAGGTAGGTTCGGTGTGTTTTCAACAAAATACTCGTGCGAATCGGCATTCATAATGGCTTTGGCCGGATCGCTGATGGCGAGCTTTTTAGCGCCGGATTGCCCGTAAACATTATCTTTGGTAGAAGCCACGGCATAAAAGTGGCTCATTTCATGCACCAAAGTGCCACCTTTGGAGTCGGTGCCCGTCATTGGGGCTGGCCAAAAGGCTTTGCATACATAAATTTTGTAAGGCTGGCTAGGGTAAACGTAGGCATAGTAAGAATCTGTGCAGCTGCAATCTACGGTAACCGCTTTATTCTGGAGGGCATCTTTGATCGCTACAAAATGGGTTTTTACCGTGGCATAGCGGGAAGAGTCGTATTTGCCAAACCAGGTGGTATAGCGCTGGCCGGCAGTGCCTGTGGATAGATAATCATTGCCGCCCGTCGACATATTTTGCGCGGCGGTAAAGGCTGATTTCACTTGCGTTGCCTGGGATGCCGAGCATTTGTTGAGGGTTAAGCCACCGGCTAGAGAGGAGGGGGCTTGTTCTTCAATGACCGTGCCGCGTGGCAAGCTGCCGTCTATCCATACCGAGATGGCATCAGAAGGAGCTACAAGGCCTTTTGCATCAGGCTGAGTATGGGGCGTATCAATCTGATATTGAATGGTGTAATGACCCGTGGTGCGCATATCGTAGAGCGCAGATAACTCCACTTTTTGCTGATAGATTGCGCCCGGTTTCAGCTCAAAATAGTCACTGGCTTTGGGCGTAGGGCGTTTAACCATTGGGCCTAGGTAAGTGACCGGCACACCATCACGGTAAATCTCAAATAGTGGCTGTTGGGCGGCAATAAATGGGGTATGCCATTTTAGAATATATTGGGATGTTGATGAGGTGTTTTTCATCGTGACATTAAGCAATACATCATCGCTTTCAATTAAAGTACTTTTATCTGTACTTAGGCTAACTTGTATATCTTTTGCTGCCGCATGGCTGCTGAAAGATAATAAACCCGCCAGTATGCTGGCGCAGATGTGTAGTCCATTTTTTATATTCATTCTTTACTCCGCTGATTAAGTGATTGACTAAAGCAAGGAATAGGTCTCTCTGCATATTTAAAAATAATTTAAAAATTAAATTGAGATATGCCAGATCACCTTAGCAAACAAATGCAGTAGAAGTGATGAATAACAATTAATTGATTTAATTTAATGATTGTTGCTATTTTTATATCTTAATAAGATAGCATTTTTTATTTTATTGCTAATTTTTTGGTTGCTTGCATGGGATTGGAATATTATTTTAATCTAATTCATACTTTGAAAAATGAAGCCTTAAAGCTTGTTTTTTTACTTTAAAAATCCTGATTATGCCTCTTGCTCAATGGGCTCTCTGTACTTCGTGTCTGCAGATCTTTGTCATATAGGGTGTGCAAGTCGTTTTTCTTGCGCACCGGTTTTCTGCACTCCGACGGCGTCGTTGTGCACGCTATGAAACTGTTAGAATTGCTGCTTTACCCCGCCGGATTTTCCCATGCCTTTTTCCCAATTTGCTGCCAAGCTTGCCGAGCGCCAGCAAGCAGGTTTACTGCGTAGCCGTCGTCAAATTGATAGCCCGCAGGGCGCGCATATTCAGATTGCTGGGCGGCAGCTGATTAATTTTTGTAGCAATGATTATCTGGGTTTGGCCAATCACCCCGCCGTGGTGCAGGCGGCGCAACAAGGCGCGGCGGAGTGGGGCGTGGGCAGCGGCGCGGCGCATTTATTGGCCGGTCATTTTGGCCCGCATCAGGCGCTGGAAGATCGCTTGGCAGCCTTTGTAGGCATGCCCGCAGCGCTGGGCTTTTCGACCGGCTATATGGCCAATCTAGCGGTGATTACCGCGCTAATGGGGCGCGGCGATGCGGTGTTTGCCGATAAGCTGAATCATGCTTCTTTGAATGACGCAGTGGCCTTATCGCGGGCCGATTTTAAGCGCTATCCGCATCAGGATTTGGCGGCGCTAGAGCGATTGCTGGCAGCCAGCACTGCGCCACGTAAGCTGATCGTGGCCGATGCCGTATTTAGCATGGATGGCGATATCGCACCTGTGGCGGCACTCTTGGCCCTAGCCGAGCAATACGATGCTTGGCTGTTTTTGGACGATGCCCACGGCTTTGGGGTGCTTGGCGAGGGGCGAGGCACGCTGGCGGAGTTTGGCGTGGTATCGCCGCGTATTATTTATATGGCTACCTTAGGCAAGGCTGCTGGCGTATCAGGAGCCTTTGTCGCGGGTGAGCAGGTCTTATGTGATTGGCTGCTTAATACCGCACACAGCTATGTATACACCACAGCCATGCCGCCGCTTTTATCCTGCGCCATGCAGGCCAGCCTTGATTTAATTGAGGCAGAGCCTTGGAGACGGCAGCGTTTGGCCGAGCATATCGCGGCGCTTAGAGCGGGCTTACAGGATTGTTGTGAGCTGCTCGATTCTAATACGGCTATTCAGCTGGTGTTGCTGCCTGATAACGAAACCGCAATCCGCATCGCTAAAGCCCTGTTTGATCACGGCATCTGGGCAGGCGCAATCCGTCCCCCCACCGTCCCCACCCCGCGCCTACGCATCACCTTATCCGCGGCGCATTCCAGTGACGATATTGCTGCCTTGATCAGCAAGTTAAAAGCGTTAATGGCTAAGCCATAATCCAAAAAATCAGGGGTAAAAATGAATAAAGTCATTTTGATTACCGGCGCCAGCCGGGGCATTGGCGCGGCCACCGCCAAGCTAGCGGCGCAGCGCGGCTATGCCGTCTGTGTGAACTACCTGAAAAATCAGGCCGCAGCTGCAGCGGTGGTTGAATAGATTCAAACCTCTGGCGCAAAGGCTATCGCGGTGCAAGCCGATGTGTCGCAGGAGGCCGATGTATTACGCCTGTTTCAAACTGTAGATACGGAATTAGGCATGATTAGCACACTGGTGAATAACGCTGGCATTTTAGAAACCCAAATGCGCGTGGACGAAATGGACGCCGCACGGTTAAGCCGCATCTTTGCCTGCAATATCACTCCCTATTTTTTATGTGCTAAAGAAGCGGTAAATTGAGCGGGGTAGAAAGTGGGAGACTAATCATCCGGATCAGTAATTAAATGATAATTCGACTCCTGCTGTGAAAATAATAGGTGTAAAGGTGAGAGTATTTCTAATCATGAGTAATGATATATTGCTTTGAGTAGGTTTTTATAGATCTGTGCGT
The DNA here is from genome assembly GCF_042664895.1 of Iodobacter arcticus. Lineage (NCBI taxonomy): Bacteria > Pseudomonadati > Pseudomonadota > Betaproteobacteria > Neisseriales > Chitinibacteraceae > Iodobacter > Iodobacter arcticus. The sequence goes on along the minus strand of NZ_JBHTBQ010000027.1, from coordinate 56,708 downwards.
TAAAATTTTTATACTATAATTTGGTGTCAGTTACTTTTATATTGGAAATTCCATGAAAATAGAGCAAATTAAACAAGCACGTAGCAATCGTAAAACACGATACGCTAGGCCATTTTCAAATTTTTTTGAATCTTCTGAACAATGTCTTGCTGCTGGTAATTTACTATTAGAAGGATCTCTAGATGCAAAGATTGTTAGTTTAATTGAACGATCTGTTATTATTTCAACTGTTACGGCTATTGAAGTTTATTATCGAGATATACTTGATTTTATTTTTAAATATTGCGATCCCGTGTTTTTTAAGTCGCATTTGAAAAATTTGTATCCGGATAAATTTGATATTTATGATTTGATTGATATTCATGTTCATAGTGTTCATCCATTGGAAATTGTCTCGGCAGCTCAGTCGTTTCAAAATGTAAAAAGAATTAATGAAGTTTTTTCTAAATTAATGGGTGGTAAGGATCTCTGGACCTCTATTTCTAATCTTAAGTTAAGACTTAAAGACCAGCCAGAAACAGAAACTTCATTTTCAGGAGATGGTTATAAATCGCTGGATCGTATTTTTAACTTAAGGCATGAGTTAGTACATGATCCAGCAAGACATTCATTTTATAGTGCAGATATACACAAGGATTTGGAGGCATCTATAAGCATAGTTTTTGGGTCGGATGTTATATTAAGCCAGCTTATCGAGGAAAATAAAGACCCAGAGTTGTTGAATTAATATATTTTTTATTGAGTATTAAACTTTAAGAGGTCTTTTAGTGGTTTTATCGTTTGATTTTTATGTACATAAGGGGGAGTGAGTGTTCATTGCAGCGCAATGCAGAAAACGCAAATTAATACTGTTAGTAGCTTTAAATTATTTATTAGAAGCTTAGATAAAGAATAATGGCAAAGGATTGAAAGCGTTAGTTCTAGAGTTATCTGTGAAATTGCCGAATTTATTATTTAGTAATAAATTTGCGATTATTTCAGGGAAGGATGCGCATCGTGTTGCCATTGTGAAGCGCTTGGATCCTTTGCTCAGGCGGGTGTTGCTAGTCGTAACTTACACTTGACTGGATGGTGGAGGATGCTTTGGAAGGCTACGTCGCTAAAAGCTAAAGCTTGCTTTTTGCCTCTTTTGAGGCTTGTCGTTCGCATAGACGATGGCTGAACTTATTTGAGAGGGAAGTGTACCGCTGATGATGATCAGTGATTACATTCGGAACAGGAATGGTAAAACTTGAAACCCCACTCGATCTTTGGTTGTGCGGAATCAGAATGTAGTTAGAGAGGCAGGAAATTTTCCGGCTTTTTTTGTGGGCGGCAGGCAACAAAAAACCCGCTAAGCCTTAAGGCATGCGGGTTTGAAGTTTTACTGTTTGAGTGTGGTGCCCGGGATCGGACTTGAACCGATACGCCATAAGCGAGGGATTTTAAGTCCCTTGTGTCTACCAATTTCACCACCCGGGCTACAAGCAATAACAACTTGTATCTTTCACTTCAACTAGCTGGTACTGGAGGCGGAGGCCGGAATCGAACCGGCGTAGACGGCTTTGCAAGCCGCTGCATAACCATTTTGCTACTCCGCCATGGTTACTAAAACAAAGGGTATTTTCTTTATTTTTAAAATTTGGAGCGGGAAAAGAGACTCGAACTCTCGACATCTACCTTGGCAAGGTAGTGCTCTACCAACTGAGCTATTCCCGCTTGGGATACTGCATACGTGAAGTGGAGCGGGAAAAGAGACTCGAACTCTCGACATCTACCTTGGCAAGGTAGTGCTCTACCAACTGAGCTATTCCCGCATACATCATGCATTGTACAACAACCAAGCAAATGAGTGGAGCGGGAAAAGAGACTCGAACTCTCGACATCTACCTTGGCAAGGTAGTGCTCTACCAACTGAGCTATTCCCGCATCTGCACATCTACATCGGTATGACTGGAGCGGGAAAAGAGACTCGAACTCTCGACATCTACCTTGGCAAGGTAGTGCTCTACCAACTGAGCTATTCCCGCATCACTGTTTTGTTGCGTTTTCTTTTCTGCTGTTGCACCAGAAGAGGAGTCGCATTATGAAGATGAGGCCTTGCTTCGTCAAGCACTATCCACACCTTTTTTAGCCAAATGGCGCAGTAAATAGATAGTGTATTGATATTTAAAGGCTAAGTTATGTTACGCTTATATCCGCTGACGCTTGCTAGGGATACTGGTGATGTTGTTTGTCGTTAGCAACACTTTATTTTTTATGCTGCCGGGATGACGGCGGCTTCACATTGGAGGATTTCCCATGTCCAAACGTGTAGTCACACTTGCGCATTACTATACCCAGCCCGAAATCCAACAAATGGCCGATAAAGTCGGCGATAGCTTAGAGCTGTCTTTATACGCTAAAGAATGCGGCGCAGATGTCATTGTGTTTGCTGGCGTGCGTTTTATGGCAGAAACAGCAAAAATTCTTAACCCGCAGGCCGAAGTGATTTTGCCAGCCAGCGGCTCCACTTGTTCATTAGTCACTCAAACCGACGTGACCGCATTACAAAAATGGCGTGAAGAGCACGCAGATTATGTGCATGTTTCTTATATTAACTCCTCTGCCGAGCATAAGGCTTTATCGGATTGGATTGTCACTAGCCGTAATGTGGATGACATTATCGCCAGCCTTTATGCCGAAGGTAAAAAGGTGGCGTTTTCGCCAGACCGCAATATGGGCGCGTATTTAAACTTCCAGTATGGCTACGATATGCCGCTGTGGAGCGCCGTGTGCGAAGTCCACGATAAATTCAACCAAGCCGCGCTAGATGAAGCATTCGCAGCAGTAGCAGGCGCTAAATATCTGATCGCTCACCCAGAAAGCCCCTTGCCTGTGTTGCAACAGGCCGATTATGTGGGCTCAACATCGGGTATGCTGAACTGGATTAAAGCGTTTGATAAAGAGCCGGATGCGGTCATTTTTGTCGCGACAGAAGACGGCATTCTCTACAATATGGGCCTTGCCCGTCCTGACTTGAATATCAAACAAGCACCGATTTATGCGGGCTGTCAGTGTAATTCTTGCCCTTATATGAAGATGAATACCATTGATGCCGTAAAACGCGCCCAAGCGGGCGAGGGTACGCGCATTGATTACCTGAGCGCGGAGCAAATGGACAGCGCCCGCCTGCCGATCGAACGCATGCTGGAATTCTCCAAGCGTTATTACCAGTAAGCAGCGTTTAAGAAAGAAGGGCGGGTCTGTTACCCGCCTTTTTTTGCCTTTTAAGTTTGAAGCTTGTGATTTATTTCGAGCTTCTTTCCGATATCAGATTAAATGACGGGTGATTGAATAATGCTGGATTACCTCGTATTTATTGGACGCTTTCAGCCTTTTCATCTTGGGCATTTGCAGGTGGTTAAGGCGGCCTTAGAGCGAGCGGGCAAATTGATTGTGATTTGCGGCTCGGCTCGTCAGGCAAGAAATCCTCGCAATCCTTGGACAGTGCCTGAGCGCGAAGCGATGCTGCGTGCTGCATTGCCGCCAGAAATGCAGGATAGGGTGTTTGTAGTGGGCTGCTCGGACAGAATGTATAACGATCAGCAGTGGGTTACCGAGGTACAAAGCCTTGTTGATAAAGTGATTGCGGTCGATACCGCTAGCCTTGGCAGCCGTGAAGCGCAATTTAAAGTGGGCATCGTGGGTAGTAGCCGCAGCAAGCATACTTATTATCTTGATCTTTTTCCGCAGTGGCAGCGGGTGGAGGTGCCTGAAATAATGGGCATTCATGCCTCGCAAGTGCGCCGTAATCTATTTGCAGACGGTGGAGCAGGGCTTTGTGCTGATAAATTGCCCGCGCCTGTCTACGCGCATTTACAAGCGTTTCGCTCAGGCGAGGTTTACGCCAATCTGGAGGCAGAGTGGCGCTTTGTGCAGGATTATCGCAAAGCGTGGTCTGTTGCCCCGTATCCGCCTACTTTTGTGACCGTAGATGCGGTGGTGATTCATTCTGGGCATATCTTGTTGGTGCGGCGTAAAAACTTGCCGGGGCGTGGGCTGTGGGCCTTGCCGGGTGGCTTTATTAATCAGGATGAATTGGTTAAAGACGCCGTGATCCGCGAGCTGCGCGATGAAACACGTTTAAAAGTGCCTGCGCCCGTGCTGGCGGGCTCGATTCGCTCTTCACGGGTATTTGATCATCCGCATAGATCCTTGCGCGGCCGAACCATTACCCATGCTTTTTTAATTGAGCTAACGCCAACGGGGGAGGGCTTGCCTAAGGTGCGCGGCGGGGACGATGCAGATCGGGCTAAATGGGTACCGTTATTTGAATTTAACCGCATGGAAGCCGAGTTGTTTGAAGACCATTTCTATATTGTGAATTGGTTTTTAGGGCAGATTTAATGTTAAAAGAGCATTTACATGTTTATGTTTGCTGATTTAAAGTGATTTTTTTGTATTTGAGTGTGTGGGTATTATGAAAGCATTTGAATTGGTGAATAAAGAATTTTGGGTTGGTTTGCTTGCTAACTTTGATTTAGGTGAATATAGCGAAGAATTTGTTATTGAATATTCGGCGCTTAGCATGAGTTTGGATGCTCAAATGGGGATGATGTTTTTTGAAGCTGACCATAATGAACCAGATGTTAAAATTAGCTCATCCAGTGCAAAATTGAAAACAATAACTGATCCAAATCATAGCTCCTTGGTGGAGTATGCATTTGATGAAGATGATCTTATGCTCGCTTTTGTTCTGCCATTAACAATAGAGAGTGAAGTCTTTTGGAAAAATAAGGAAAATGAGCAATATCATAAGCTTACTTCTTCTGACCGTATGGCGCTTGTTGCTGCACAGATTATTTTGAATCAGAGCGCTTCAGCTGTTGTGGCTAGTGAGTTAAAAGAAATGGGCGAGTTTTGATTGAGATTAATTAAAAAAAGTCTGCATCAGGAAGGGGCCAGTATTTTGTATAAACGGTAGAAGCTTAGATCTGATAGTCTTTGTATTGATTGGTGCCGAGATTGTCAGATTAGTTTAAATAATCAATCTTCTCTTTCCGTGGTGATTTATATAATGCCCCGGGTAATTTTCAAAATCATCCGGGCATTATTTATTTTGCTTAAGCCGCGAGACTTTAAAACTGTAATTTGCGGCGGCGTACTAATAGCACAGACACGCCAAGGACGACGAGCACATAGGTTTCTGTTCTAAGTAAGCTGGAGCTGCTGCCAATGTGGCTTAGCGAGTCGTTTAGCTTGGTTTTCCAGATACCTTGGCTAAAAGAGCGATCCGCTTTATTGGTGTTGGGCAGATTAAGGTTTGTCGCGATATTTTGCTCATTAAGCCGCAGCCACGTTTTGCTGCTATCTGCAGTGCTGATTGAATAGAGCGATTCAAACTGCTCGTGCGAAGTAAGCACGCTGGCATGGCTTGGGCTGGCAATCAAAAGGCTTAAGGCTAAAAAGAGCATACGCATGGCTGATTACTCTCTGATTAAGTATTTCAAATAAAACGTAACTTTATTACGTATCATTTTCCATTTCTTAACATCAGCTGACAATGGTAATTATTACAATTTCGTACTATTTACTTATTCGTGGCTTTCAATTATTGCACTAAAAGGTAATTTTTGTAGATTTGGCTTGTATTTGTTTGCTTTTATGCCTTGTTTTATCAAACAAAGCGCAAAAAAAACCTGCATCATACGGATGCAGGCTTTTTGTTCTTTTACGATTTACTTAACAAGTTCTAAAGGCACAGGGATGTTTTTCTCTGGAGTTTGGCCGTCGATGATCTTTTTCGCCGCTTCAATCCCCATTTTGCCGATTAGCTCAGGTTTTTGTTGCACAGTAGCGGCCATTTTGCCGGCTTTCACAGCGGCAACCGCGTCTGTTGTGGCATCAAAACCCACCACAATTACATTCTTCAGGCCAGCCGCTTCTAGTGCTTGCACCGCACCTAAGGCCATTTCATCGTTGTGGGCAAATACGGCTTTAATCTTTTTATTGCCTTGCAGGATGTTTTCCATCACAGACAAGCCTTTAGCGCGATCAAAGTCGGCAGGTTGCTTGGCGGCTACTTTTACGCCTTTTTCTGCATCCACCCCAGCATGAAAGCCTTGACCACGTTCGCGCGCTGCGGAGGAGCCGGCAATACCTTCTAGCTCGGCGATTTCACCTTGTTTGCCGATTTTTTCTAGCAGAAACGCAGCTGCCATTTTGCCGCCAGCCACATTATCTGAAGCGATATGGCTGATGATTTCGCCACCACTGATGCTGCGATCCAGCGTAATCACGGGGATTTTTGCTGCATTGGCTTGTTTAACGGCGGACACCAGTGCATCAGAATCGGTAGGGTTAATCAGAATTACTTTTACTTTTTTCTGGATTAAATCTTCGATGCTGGCAATTTGCTTCGCCGCATCGTCTTGTGCGTCCACGGTAATCAGCGTCAGGCCATTGGCCTTAGCCGCTTCCTCAGCACCTTGTTTTAAGGTGACAAAGAAAGGATTGTTTTGGGTGGAAATAGCCAGGCCAACGGTGTTATTGCTGGCTGCCGCGGTAACAGGAGGCGCAGATGCCTCAGGTGCTGCACTTTCCGGGCCTTGCTTAGAGCAAGCCGAAAATGCCAGAGCCATTGAAGCGATCAGAAGGGGTTTTAGCCAAGTTTTCATGTTTAAAGCCTTGTGTGTGAAGGACAACAAAATGACACCTGGCGTCTTTTCTGCGCCATTGAGTGCCTGTTTAAAGCCAAGCGATGGAATGCTTGATTTGAAAAGTAGCCACATGTAGGGCGGGTGCAACCCGCCGTTTTTACCGTATTTCATCTCAAAGTCTGGCGGGTTGCACCCGCCCTACGATGACGCAATGCTTGCAATTGATATATGTATCTAGCCCTTTATTTCTTTGCACTTCTATCTAGTAATACAGCCAGCAGGATCACGCTTCCCTTAATAACTTGCTGGTAAAATGATGACACAGATAGTAAGTTTAAGCCATTATTGAGAACACCAATCAATACCGCACCAATCAGTGTGCCGACGATCCAGCCTCGGCCACCGGATAAGCTGGTGCCGCCCAAAACCACGGCTGCAATGGCGTCTAGCTCGTATCCCATGCCGGCATTAGGCTGGGCGGAGTTAAGGCGAGAAGTGAGAATCACACCTGCTAGGGCGGATAAGCCACCAGAGAGGGTGTAAACCCAAAGCTTGACGCGATTTACTTTTACGCCAGAGATCAGCGAAGCTTCTTCATTGCCACCCACTGCATAAACATGGCGGCCAAAGACGGTCTTTTTTAAGATAAACCACAGTGCTACAAAGGCGATCAAGGTGGTAATCACGGGCACAGGAATCAAATTGCCGATATAGCCTGCGCCCAGCATAGAGAAAAAGTCGCTATTAAAACCGGTGATTGGGCGGCCATCTGATGCCACCAGCGCCAAGCCGCGAAATACCGTCATCGTGCCAAGGGTGGCAATAAAGGGCGCAACTTTGCCACGGCTGATAATGATGCCGTTCACCGCTCCAAGCGCGGCTCCTGCCAATACGCCAAATAATGTTGCGAGCACTGGATCAACACCCGCCGCCATCATGCTGGCAATGGCGACGGACGAAAGCGCCAGTACCGCGCCTACGGATAAATCAATCCCGCCTAGCAAAATCACAAAAGTCATACCAAAGGCGATCAGGGCATTGATCGATACTTGCCGCAGCACATTCAGCAGATTATTTACGGTAAGAAAATCGCGGCTCATCACTGACAAAACACCAGATATAAGCAGCAGTGCGAGTAGGGGGCCCAGCTTTTGTAGCGTGGCTTTTTGGCTTTGGTTCATGATTATTGGCCTCCGGTGGCGGCGTGCATAATTGATTCTTGGGTGGCCGTTTTAGCATCGAAAATACCGGCGCTTTGTCCTTGGTGCATCACCAGGATGCGATCGCTCATGGCGAGCACTTCAGGTAGCTCGGATGAAATCATCAAAATGGCGACGCCACTGGCGGCCAGCTCATTAATAATGTGGTAAATCTCGGCCTTGCCACCCACGTCGACCCCTCGGGTGGGCTCGTCTAAAAACAGCACCTTGGGATGAATCCCCAGCCATTTGGCAAACACCACCTTTTGCTGATTACCGCCTGATAGTGATTTGACTTCTAAATCAGCATCACGGGTGCGGATAGACAGCTTGCGTATCATTTCGCTGACGTTTTTGCTTTCGGCATTGTGATCAATCATGCCCATTTTATTGGGGGCATTGGTCAGGCTGATGTTTTCTTTTACGGATAAACCCAGCACCAAACCTTGTGATTTTCTGTCTTCAGTGACATAGCCTATGCCGTGAGCGATGGCTTCAATGGCTGATTTGCAATGAATAGGCGCACCATCCAGCCAAATTTGCCCCGCCGATTTGGCAGAGAGGCCAAATAGACTACGGGCAATTTCGCTACGCCCAGCCCCCATCAAGCCCGCCACGCCTAGCACTTCGCCTTGGCGAATTTCAAAGTTAATGTTGCTGATGGTGTGATCGTCGGCGAGGTTTTCTACCTTAAAGCGCACAGGACCAAGGGCGCTGCTTCGCTTAGGGTAGCGATCGCCAATTTCACGCCCCACCATCATTTTGACGATTTCATCAAAGCGCGTTTCTTTGATCACACGGGTGCCCACAAATTGCCCGTCGCGTAAGACCGAGATGCGATCGCAAACCTGAAAGATTTCTTCCATCCGGTGCGATACGTACACAATGCCTACACCACGTGCTTTTAAATCTTGCATCAGCTTAAATAAAACTTCGATTTCTCTATTGCTGAGCGCCGCCGTTGGCTCATCCATAATCAGGACTTGCGCGTTAAGCGACAGCGCTTTGGCAATCTCGACCATTTGCTGCTGGCCTATGGATAAGGAGCCTGCTTCTTGATCGGGGTCGATATTACTAATGCCTAGCAGCGCCAGATATTCGCGGCAAAGCGCGCGCATCTCGCCCGATTTAAGCCAGCCGCCACGGGTTTTTTCACGCCCTAAAAACAGATTATCCATCACCGATAATTCACGAATCAGGTTCAGCTCCTGATGAATGATGGCAATGCCCAGTGCTTCGGCTTCTTTGGGGCTGTGGATCGCCACTTCACGGCCATCCACATGAATACGGCCAGCGTCGCTTGGGTAAATGCCAGTGAGGATTTTCATCAGCGTCGATTTACCCGCGCCGTTTTCACCCATCAGCGCATGAATCTCGCCACGCTCCAGCGCAAAATCCACGCCTTCCAGTACCTTAACCGGGCCAAAAGATTTATTGATGCCTTGCATTTGGATCAGCATACGAAAGCCTTGGTTTTTAATGAGTGAAGGTTTTTAAAACATGAATACATAAAAACAGCAGGAAATAATCGTAAAACTCAGCTGCATATAAAACCCAGGTCTTGAACCACAGAGAACACGGAGGACACAGAGTTACACGGAGGAAAACTAAAAGGGAGTTTTCCGGTTTTTGCTTGAGCTTTGGTGGCGTCTGCTTCGTGTCGAAAAAAACCATGAGCACCTTGTTTTCTCTCATGTTTTTCCTCCGTGAGACTCCGTGTTCTCTGTGTCCTCCGTGTTTCAAGATCTGGGTTTAGGGCTGTACAGAGCCTTAAAAAATCACGCCTGAATGCAAGATGATGTTGGCGTAGGGCGATGCTTCGCCGGTGCGGATCACGGCTTTGGCATCGTGGCACAGCTGTTTGAATTCTTCATGGCTGACAAAATCAATACTAATGCCTGACGATTGCATGGCTTGTGCCTGAGCTGCAACTGTTGGATTTGTTGCCAAGCATTCTGTGGCAAACACAGCACGTTCTACCTGCATGTCGCTAAGGATTTCTTGCAGCGTGTCTACAAAGCTAGGCTGGCCTAGTTTGAGCGCCAGATCGATGCGCTCTACATGGTCTGGAATCGGCAGGCCGCAATCGGCAATCACAATGCTATCGGTGTGGCCCAATCGGGCGAGAACGCGAGCGAGCTCGCTATTTAATATGCCGTGCTTTTTCATGATTGCGTCTTTAAAAATTGTTCGAGTTCTGCCAGGGTGGGCATGCCGCCCTGTGCGCCAGCACGGGTGACCGATAAGGCACCTGCTGCGCTGGCCCTTTTTGTGGCCTCGCTGATGCCTAATTGCCAGAACGTGGCGAGCGCGCCGTTAAAGGTGTCGCCCGCTCCGGTGCTATCGACCAGATCAACCTTAAAGCCTGCTTGATGCTGAAGCTCTCCATCTTGATTAAACCAAGCGCCATCACTGCCTTTGGTCATCACCGCTGCGTGCTTGGCCAATACTGCTTTCCAATCACCATCTGCTTCCCCAAGGGCTTCTAGCAGCTCAAATTCATTAGGGGTGAGTAGGGTGCAAAGCGCCAGTAGTTCGGCAGGCAGCGCTTGTGCAGGCGCGGGGTTCAGAAAGAAAGGTTTGCCGTGCTTTTGGGCGAGGCGGGCGGAAGCCATTACGGTATCTAAGGGGATTTCAAGCTGGGCCAGAATCACATCGGCATCGATAAATGCAGCTTCTGCGGCATTGATATCGCTCGGGCTAAGCTGATGATTTGCTCCTGGCACCACTACAATGGCGTTATCCCCAAGGCAGAGCGTAATCAGTGCCACACCGGTAGCGGTGTCTGGGCTGGTTTTTAGCCAGCGGGTATCAATGCCTTCAGCCACAAGGCCCGCTTTTAGCGCTTGGCCGAATTCGTCATTGCCGATACAGCCCACCATCGCAACCGAGGCGCCAAGGCGCTGCGCAGCCACGGCCTGATTCGCTCCTTTGCCACCCGGATGCGTTGCAAACTGCTCGCCAATTAGCGTTTCACCCATACGGGGAAACTGCTGGGTGTGGACGACTAAATCCATATTAATGCTGCCAACGACGACTACTTTTGTCATGTTGTACCCTTATTTTTTCTGATGGCTACGTGATTTGCGAGCAATGCTAAACCGTACGCAGCAAAAAATATAGATCTAAATCAAGAAAATGTAGTGCTTTTTATTGAACTACGGGATTTTCCTGATGGGGATAGCTCTGGGGTGGTCTTTTGAGGAATGTCTTTGACATCAATGGCTTTGGGAGGGCGTGTTAAGCGGAGCGAGCAAGGGAATTGGCTGGCGATTGGGTCGTATGTAATAAACATGTAAGGTGTGGGGTGCTATATTTTGCCCACGTAGAGAAGGTGCAAAACCCATATCAAAGATTTTAATTTTGCATCTGTATTTCTTCGTGAAGCGCTGCGTTCTGCTGTGAGCTGCGTGTTTCAAGGCTTGGGTTTTGCCGCGTAATATCCTTTACTTTGCAACCTCCACCCGATTACGTCCGCCTGCTTTTGCGCGGTAGAGCGCCAGATCGGCTCTATGGAGGGCCGCTTCAAAGCTTTCGCCTGTTTGCCGCTCTGCCACACCAAAACTGCAACTTAGGGTGATTTCTGACGGCCAGTTTTGGCTAAAGAGCCATAAGCGTAGTTTTTCTGCGAGCAGCTCAGCTTGTGCTAAGCCGCTGTACTGGCAAAGTAAGATAAATTCTTCGCCGCCAAAGCGGATTAGTTTTTCGCTTGGGCGAATTTGCTGCTGAATATGCTGGGCCAGCAGGCAAAGCACTTGATCCCCTGTGCTGTGGCCATGAGTATCATTAATTTTTTTAAAGTGATCGATATCAATGAAAATAATGCAGAGCGAGGCATTGAGAGGCTCACTGGCAAGCAAAACGTTGAGCCCTTCCCGATTAAATGCCGAGGTGAGCGGATCACGCATACTGCGCTCTGTTAGTAATTGATTCGTTTCTTTTAAGCGTTCTTGTGCATTTTTTAAGGCCTGCTGCTGCTTATTACTACGCTGTAAAGCCTGCATCGAACGGCGTAATTCTGTAATCAGCCAGAAGGCGGCGCTGCCTCCCCATAAGAGGAGGAGCAATAATTGCAAAGTATTATTACTAATCCATTTTCCATTTAATTCGATATAGGCCAAATCAATCTGGTGATTGGTTTTTTTGGGGAAAAGGCCGGTGGCCACGCGAATTTCCCTGATGTTGCTAAATTCATTATCTGCCCATTTAGGCGGTATTTTTTTGTCTGCAATCCACCAGGATGCCACATTAAATTGGCGCCAGCTTAAGGCATGCGTGCTCCAGCCCATGGCACCGGGCAGGTAAATTTCTGTAAATTTCTGGCTACGGTAATCATTCTCCACGCTATATTCGGGATTAAAATTAATCATGACCAGATTCACTTGTTCACGCGCATCCTGATAGCGGTAGTGGATGGTGATTTGTGTGTATTTGGAAAAATCAATACCTTGGCTACCATTGCTTAAATCCAGATCAATTGAGCAGTAAGGCGAGCGATGCCCCTCATTGAGCTGGCAGTCCAAGCGCCAGTAATCTGCGGTGTAGGTAAGCAAGCCTATGCTTTTACCACCTTCGGTATCTCTATCATCACTGGCACTGATTTTCGTAAAATTGCTGGGATCAAAGCGTAAAGATAAATTCATGCCATAGTGCTGCCACAGCAATAAAGTGATGGTCAGCATAATTAATAAGCCAAGCACAAAATGGATGGGTTGAAGAATGCCCCATTGGGTGATGATTTTTTGCGCTGGCATGTTCAAACCTTATATTTGTATTAGCTTGCAGTATTGATTTGAAACGCGCAAATGGCTAGCCCAAATAGGTCACTTGTTGGGATTTGCTGAGTGTGAAAAACAGCATTTTGATGGTTTTTATGCAGTTTAATCTTGCTATTGATTATGTTGATCGATGCAAACAGTGTGTGCTGGTTATTGCTAATGTTATTGAATGGATAAGGGGCTTTGTTTTAGATTTAGGGAAGATGGTTTTGCACCCCCCTCCCGAGCCAAATATTATAAATTGATTTGCCCTTTCAGCCAAAGCGTTCTGCCTGGTTCGTTGATTTTACTGGTTTGCAAATAGCCACCCACCATCGCGCCCGCACGGCTGATGTGCTCGGCGTAGCTACGATCAAACAGATTATCTACACCGATGCTCAGCTGGCTATTTTTGCTGGGCTTGTAAGCGGCGTTGAGCGAGAAGATCGTAAAGCCTGCCGTGCTGCCAGTATCTTGCCCAACGATATTGCCCTTGCCTAAGTCGATTCTATTTTGTGCCGCCACCGCACGGATCAAGCCACCTACATTCCAATTGGCCTCATTCCAGCTGAGATTGACGCGGCTTTCTAGTGGGGGGATTTGGGCAAGGGCGCTGTGATCGGTTTGATTATTGCCGCGCACAAAGGAGAGCGCTAACTCACTTTTTAGTTTAGGGCTGAGTTGATAAGCCAGCCCCATTTCACCGCCCCAAGTACTGGCATCCACATTGCGGCTAATGGTTTTTGTGCCCATACGCCCATTAGGTACGCCAGATTGAATCAAAATATAGTCGTCAATCTGGTTATAAAACGTAGAGGCGCTGAGTGATAAGGGGCCATCGTGATGGATTGCGCCCAGATCGAGCTGGCTGGTTTTTTCGGTGGCGGTGTTAAACGCAGAATTGCTGTCTGCGCTTTGCTTGCTGATCAGCTCCCAGTAATCTGGCGCTCGCTCGCTGCGGCCTAAGCCTGCATAGACCATCGTGCCCGCACTGATATCTTGCTCAAAGCGCACAAAGCCGCTGCCCAGTATTTCCTTGCGTTCTTGCCTAGCGCTTGCGCTGCTCAGGCGTCTATCGTTGGCTTGCCAAAAATCGGCGCGCGCACCACTAATCAGGCGTGATTGCTCGTTGATAAAGTAACTGAACTCAGCAAAGATGCCGCTGTTTTTAAAGCGAGCATCATCGATACGCGGCTTATCTTGATAATCTTTGCCGGTGCGTAAGCTATGCTCATCCTGCTGAAAATCCAAGCCGGTCTTTAGCTGACTGTCATCGCTGGTATTGAGCGTAGCCATCATGCGCCCGCCCCATGTTAGGCGGTCTGGATTACTGGCCATTTCTTTGCCCTGTGTGTAGGGGCGCAGGCTGTAGTTATCCATCACATGATCGATATAGGCGTGTGAAAGCTGTGCTTCAATTTGCTTAAGCCACGGGGAGATATTCTTTTTGCTGAATTTAAAGCTCAGGCTATTCCTAGCAAACAGGCTGCCATCCATACCGCGATCGGCATAAGCGGCTTCGCCATCACTTTGGGTGGCAGAGAATTGCAAGCGGGTATCTTCATCGGGCGTCCAGCCTAGGGTAAGGTTGGCGCTGTGCCTTTGGTAATTTGAATGCACGGCGTTGCCATTGCCATCTTTGTAATCATCTTGCTGGGAGTGAGTGGCAATCACGCTGACATCGGCCTTGCCATTGCCGGTAGCAAGCTCGCTCATGGCATCAAAGCGGCCAAAGCTGCCGACGGTGAGCGCGGCATTGGCCTTGATGCCGCCCTGTGGAAATGCTGCGGCTTTACGCTCAAACAGCACCGTGCCTGCAGAATTACCTGGCCCATACAGCACAGTCTGCGGCCCTTTGAGTAGGCTCACTTTGTCGTAAGAGTCAGCAAAAATATAAGCCGTGGGCGGGTCCATACGGCCACCGCAGCCGCCCAGAATTTGCTCACCATCGAGCAAAATATTCAGCCTAGAGCCTGCCATGCCACGAAAAACCGGATCGCCATCAATCCCGCCTTTGCGAATCACATTCATGCCTGGAATGGTTTTTAAAAAACTGGCCCCATCGGTGGCAGGCAAAGGTTGCTGTGGGTTTCTTGCATCAAACTCCACTTTTAGCGCCTCTTGCATGGCAGGCGCGGTGACAATAACAGGGGAGAGCTGAATGGTTTCTGCGTTGGCAAAGTGCGCTGAAAATGCAGCGCTTAATGCGAGGACAATTATTTTTTTCATTAGTGAGCTTCAATCATTGAATTAATGTGTTGTTTAGAAATGAATTTGTTTTTTTAATAAAACAATAAGGATTTATGCAAATAGGGTATTAAACCATCGTAGGGCGGGTGAAACCCGCCATTTTTCGTGTTTCAGCAAAGCTCGGCGGGTTTCACCCTCCCTACGAAAAACATTTCGCTTAAGTTGATAGAATTGGCGGGAGAGCCGCCATATAAAAGTATTTATTTGTCATTGTGGTTTAACAGCGCTTCCTAAGTGCGTATTAATACGATTGGCTATAAATTGGCTTTAATCGTCGCCAGTATTTCTGGATCAGGCGTAATGCTGAGTGTGTCACTTGTTTTAATAATGATGCCCTGCTGGTTCATTAATACAAATCGGGTATTGTGATTAATTTCGCCATTGGCTGAACGGCGGTATTTAACGCCTAAGGAGGCGGCAATTTGCCTTGTATGACTGTCGTTATCACTGACGGCTAAGCGATAAGTTGTTGGATCAAATTGATGAACTTTTGCTAATCCAGCCAAGGATTTTGGCGTATCAATCCCCGGGTTTAGGCTAATTAATAGCGCTCTGATATTTTTACGCTGGACAAGGGGTACGGCCTCAATAGTGCGTTTTACGTTTTCCATCACAATGGGGCAAGATAAATTGCAATCGCCATAAAACATACTAATGATGGTCATTTTAGCCTGCTCATCAGCCAGCTTAAATGAATTGCCCTGTTGATCCATTAATGGGGCATCGATTTGATAGAGAGAATTTCCACTAGGTATTGCCACGGCACTGGCGGCCTTATGTGCGGCATGATCATCGCAGGCGATACTTGCCGCACTGATGGAAAGTAAAATACTAAGCAAGATTGGTTTCATTAACATGATTGCTTCCTATTAAGAGCCTTAATAAAAGTCTTCGAGCTTCGTTATCCTTCCTCGCCGTATTATTTACACTGTGTTCGTCAGGATGCCTTGCTCGAAAATTTTTACATTAAGTACTTAACTAATTAAATATGCTTGGCACAACGAAAGCCAAGGGTATTGACCGTATCGGTGCCATTTAATGCGGCCAATAAGGCAATGCGCATTAAGATGGCGTAATTTTCTTTATCCCCTAACGATAAGCTGGCCGCGCCACAGGTTTCTAATAAGGTTTGATCGCCTTGGCCTCGGCTATCTGTTGTGACAAATAGGCCATTAAAATCTTCTACCCATTCCCAAATCGATTGGTGCATATCGTAAACACCATAGATATTGGCGATTTGCTGGCCTGATTGGGCTAATGGCGTGATGGCGGGCTCGGCATACCACCTTAATATCTTGGCTCGCCAGAGTGGATCATTTCTGGCGTCTTTACGCAGGGCGTCGGCAGCGGCGGCAAATTCCCATTGAGACCATGTGGGTAATTGCGCCTTTTCGCTGGCGCAATAGGCATTGGCGGCAAACCAGCTAATTTGGGTAACTGGGGCGAGGGGATGATTAGGTGAATAATCTGTGGCCGATTGCCAATTGGCTAAATAGTCCAAATTTGCAAAGAGTGGGGCAATCTGCCCACGTTGCCACTGCGGATTATTTTTCAAAAAATTTAAATAATCCTGATTACTCACCGGCTTAGACCTTAAGCGATAAGCCACCACTTGCACCGTTTCGCCATCGGTTGGCAAAGCGGTGCGCAAAGTGCCTCCTGCGATAGGCATATAATCAGCAGCAAATACGCTGCTGATTAGGCTGAATGCCAATAAGGCTCTCATTTTGGTATTCTTAATTTTTTAACTTGATCCACTTTAAAGATAGGCTTGCCGCTATTCATGGCTACGCTCACATAATTTAATACATCCGTTATTTCTTGATCATTTAAATTTTGTGCAGGCATGGCAGAGATATACTTTTGCCCATTGACTGTAATTTCACCATTTAAACCTTGATCTATAATTTTAATGAGTGCGCTAGCGTTGGTTTTTTTAAAGTAATCAGATTTATTTAAAGGAGGAAATGCACCGGCTAATCCATCGCCATTGGCCATATGGCAGCTGGTACAGGTTTTTTCATAAACGGCTTTGCCTGCGCTCACATCGATGGCTAATGCTTGAAATGATGCAAAGGCCGTTAATATAAATAATAGCGGTTTCATAATGATCATCCTGTTGTATCTGAAAGAGATAATTTGATGTCTGATGCACAGTGCGGAGTGCCTGCTCTATTCACTCCGCCGCCTTGGCTATATTTATTCCGCTTTTAATTTGCTATGGATGCCCTTGCTATAAATTTCGGGCTGATCATCCCCCGTGACCGACATAATGCCAATCGCCCCTTTATGAAAGGCACGGCTTAGGGCGTGATCAACAAGAGTTAAATTGCCGGGTACTTTTGGGGTGAATTCGACGATTGTTGCACCGCCAGGAGGCACGGCGGTGGTTTGTACTTGCTCTTGGAATTTTAATCCGCCTTCAAAATAAACCTTATCAAATACCGCGCCAATAATATGGAAGCTAGATAATAAATTTGGTCCGCCATCACCAAAGAAAATACGCACTTTGTCATTTACTTTGGCGGTGAGTGCATTTTTGCCGGTGAGTGAATTAGAAGCGCCATTAAATAAAACATAACTGGCTTTTTCATCAATTGATTTTTGCATATCAAAAGGCTGCATCCCGCCAGCGCCAAATACACCAGGGGTATAAAAATCACCCTGCATCACGTAATACTCTTTATCTACCGGCGCTAAGCCTTCTTTAGGCTCAACTAAAATCATGCCGTACATGCCATTGGCAATATGCATGGCCACTGGGGCGGTGGCGCAGTGATAAACATAGAGGCCAGGGTTGAGTGCTTTAAAAGTAAATTTAGCCTGATTGCCCGGCGCAATGAGGGTTTGTGAAGCGCCGCCACCTGGGCCGGATACGGCGTGCAAATCAATATTGTGTGGCAATTTGCTGCTGGCTAAATTCTTTAAATTAAGCTCTACCGTATCGCCTTCACGTACCCGAATCATTTTGCCTGGTACGGTGCCGCCAAAAGTCCAAAACATATATTTGGTGCCGGGGGTAATTTCGCGCACCATTTCTTCGACGGTGAGATTAACAATGACTTTGGCTGGGGTTTTACGGGTAATAGCAGGCGGTACATTGGGCGGTGCTAATAACACGGCGGTTTCTATTGGCAAAGTGGCTTCTGTTTCAGCCAATGCCAATGGCGCGGTTAAAGCGCTGCAAATAAGCAAAGATTCAAATGCCCACTTGGTATTTAAATAACAGGATTTTAATTCCATGATGAAGCTCCATTTGCCATGTTGTGTGTGTATGTTTTATATTTTTCTATCCATATATTGTATTTAGTATGCATATTTAACATTGATAAAAATCAATAAGCGGCGTGATCTTTTTATACTTCTTACAGGCGTAAAAAAACGGTGCATCTAGGCACCGTTTTTTAGGATAAATCATTTTTTTTTAGAATATATACTTTGCCACTTAGACGTTTAGAATTTCAATATCGTCCCCTCCGATTGTTTTTGTCGGGGGACAGCAGTGCTGCTGGATTCCCGATAAAACCACTCGGGAATGACGCGTTTATAAACGATCCAGATTATGCCGCTTGCTCAATAACATTATAAATATCGTAGGGCGGGTGAAACCCGCGTATTTATTCGGCATCGCTCGTGGGTTTCACCCGCCCTACAAATTCAAAAACTAAATCCCGCACTCAAGAAATCCATCTACACAGAGTCCATTGAGCAAGAGGCATAATCAGGTAAACGATTATTAAAAGTTGAGGTTGTTATATTGCGTATATCTAGCCTAGCTTTATTCCCCGCTACACGCACATCCACCGCTACCACAGCCTTCACTCGCTGCGGCTGGTTTAGGTTGAATTGAAAAATCAATCACAATCGCTTCATGATCGCGTTGAATATAATTAGCTTTAACTTGGCCTTGATAACGCTGCTCAATTTGCGCTAATAAAGGCAATGGATCGTGATCATTAATAAAGCGCATTGTTTCGCCTTCATTGAGTGACTCGATCGCCCCAAAGATCGCCGCATGGCGAAAGCGCTTGGCGACACCGCGCGCATCAAAGCCATATACGCCGTCTAATTGATTGGGGAGGCTACAGTCATGCATGGTGATTCCTTTAATTAAAAATAAGAGACTAGATTGCTGGGGCGCACTCGAGTTGAATACCGCGCACTCGAATAAAACACCGTAGGGCGCACTCGAAGCTCTGCATGCGACAGTTTTTAGTCGCATCGTGAGAGCGCAGTGCGCCGTTTGCCCGTGCCCGTGCCCGTGATATATGGTGTGTATGGCGTGGTTGGCGTACTGCGCTGGGCGATAAAGCTGCCCAGCTTCGAGTACGCCCTACGTTGGGGGGCAACTACCCCAACTTCATTTCAATGACCTTTATGCATCAACCAACTTGCCCGCTGGCACAGGCAAGCTACGATCTCTGCCCAGTAGTTTCAGGGCAAATACGGCCAGATATACTACGCCTACCGAGAACACGATATCGCCCGGCACGCGCAGCCAGACTAAGGTTTCCATCACAGGTGAGTGGATAATTTCGGCAGATCGGGCATACCACAGGCCGTGTTCTACGCTGGCAATGGCTTGGTAAATACCGGATGGCAGTAGCGACATAAACACCATCATAAACAGGCCAATATTTAGCGACCAGAAAGCTGGTTTCAGTAGCTTGTCATTCCAATTAGCAGCAGGAGCAAGGCCGCGTAAGCAGAACAACATCAGGCCGATGCCGAGCATGCCGTACACACCAAATAGCGCGGCGTGAGCGTGGGCGGCGGTCATATTTAGGCCTTGTACGTAATACAGCGAGATAGGCGGGTTAATCGCAAAGCCCAGTAAGCCCGCGCCGACGCTATTCCAAAAGCCGACCGCCACAAAACACATGATTGCCCAGCGATATTTAGCCACCCACGGTGCGGCTTGGTTGTGGCGATAAGTTTGATAGGCTTCTGCACCAATCAGCGCTAAAGGCACTACTTCAAGCGCTGAGAACATCGCGCCGACCGCAATCACCGAAGTCGGTGAGCCGGTAAAGTACAGGTGATGCAGCGTGCCTAAAATACCGCCAAATAAGAACACAATCGTTTCAAGCACAATGGCGCGGTTGGCCGATGCGGCGCGGATCAAGCCTAGACGGCTGAGCAGCAGGGCAATCACAGCGGTGGCAAATACTTCAAAGAAGCCTTCTACCCACAGATGCACCAACCACCAGCGCCAGTATTCAATCAGCGCGTAATGGGTTTTTTGCCCCCATACCAAAGATGATGCGTAAAACAGGCCGATACATACTGCAGAGATAAACACCATGGCGATCAGGCCTTGGCTTTCGGATGGTTTACGCAGCGCAGGCCATAAGCCACGGCCCAATAAGCCAACCCAAATCAGCAGACCAATAAACAGTAGCACTTGCCAGACGCGGCCCATGCTGGTGTATTCCAAACCTTGATTACCTAACCAAAAACTATAGCTAGTGCCCAAGCGTTGTAAGGTGCCGACCCAGCCACAGGCAATCGATCCAACCACAATCAATAGCAGGGCATAAAACAACACATCCACACCGAATTTTTGAAACTTAGGCTCTTTGCCGCCTAATACTGGCGCTAAAAACAGGCCCGTTGCCAGCCATGCGGTGGCAATCCATAACACGCCAAGCTGGGTATGAATGGTGCGGCTAATGGTAAACGGTAGTACTTCTGCCAGCGGAATGCCAAAGAAGCTACCGCCTTCTACTTGGTAATGCGCAGAAACAATCCCCATCCCCACTTGCACTAGCAGTAAACCAATCACCACATAGAAATACTTCATGGTGGCTTTCATCGATGGTGTCAGCTTCAACGTGACTAGCGGATCATTTTCTGGGCAAATCACCGGCTCTTCATCACGGTGCATTTGGTGAAACAAGATCATCGCTGCAATACCCGCCAGCAATAAAATAATGCTGGCAATCGACCAAACGCTGGTGCCGGTGGTTGGGGTATTGGCTACCAGTGGCTCGTGCGGCCAGTTGCTGGTGTAGGAAATATGATCAATGCCGGGGCGATTGGTGGTGGCCGACCATGCCGACCAAAAGAAGAACGCGGGTAGGGCTTTCAAGTCGTCAGCATTTTTAATCGAGCCAGCAATCATCGCGTATTGCTCACGCAGCTTATCTTGCGAAGCATCGGTACCAAACAGGCCCATATAGTGCTGGGCAACTTGCTCAATCGCTACGGCTCTATCGGCTTGAATAGTCAGCGTATCACTGGCTTTATCGTAAGTATTGCTACGCATCACCGAGATTAAACGTGCATCCAGCGGTACTTGTTCTTCGCGGCTCAGCTGGCTGTAATCTTTTTTAAACTGCTGCTTAGCCCAAATATCACGCAGGGTAATTGCCTCGCGGTGCAGCCAATCGGCCGACCAATCAGGAGCGACATAACTACCATGCCCCCAAACCGAGCCCACCTGCTGGCCACCGGCTGACAACCAAGCCTCTTGTCCCCGCTGAATTTGCTCGCCGCTATACAGCAGCTTGCCGCTGCTACTTAAAACTTGTTGGGGAATCGGCGGTTTCTCAAGGTAAATTTCCCGACCTATCCAGCCGAGCACGGCAAAAGACAGGAAGAAAATAACCGCAAGCGTGCGCCAGAGATTACGCGTTTTATGCATGATGTGCTCCGGATGGGTGAGGCGTGTTGGGATTTATATATGCATAATATATACCTATTTTAGAAAGATGCAAATAATATGCATGTTTAATGTGCGTGGGCAGGGAGCGGGGGTAAAAGTGAGTGGGGTGTAGGCAATCCCCACTTCACCTTCTAAGTAAGTGCAGCAACACCGGGTAAGCCACGCCACCCGTCTATGCCGCTTATTATCTCGTGCTTTTGAAGCGATTTACTTCAGAATTGGCAAGGTGAGCGTGGCTTTAATGCCGCCGTTTTTATGCGGGCTTAATTCGAGCTTCCCATTAAAACGTTTGGCGATGGCGGCTACGATGGATAGGCCAAGGCCGCTGCCTTTGGTGCTGCTACGCCGCCAGAAACGCTGGGTGACTAAGGCTAGCTCGGCGGGCTGCAGCCCCGGCCCTTGGTCGATGATGCTGAAACACATTGCCGATTCTAAGCGCTGTGTTTCCACTCTTACCACGCTATTGGCTGGGGAGTAATTCAGTGCGTTATCTAGCAGATTACGCAGCGCCGTTACGGCAAGGGCTTGGGGTAGGGCAAGCTGAGCTGTGGCTATTTCGCCTAACTGCACTCGCTCTGGCTGCTGGGGGGCGGCGTCTCTGATGGCTAGTTTTAAGATCTCGTGGGCGCAGGTGCTTTGCCCGTCATCCCAGCAAAAATCGCCTTCAATCTGGGCCAGTGTCAGCAATTGCGTCAGCGTATGCTGCAGCCTTGCCACACTTTCTTCGGCGTAATCTAAAGCGGTTTTTGCTTCTTCTCCCTCGGTAATGCGGGCGACTTGCAAATGGATTTTGATGGCGGTGAGCGGGGTGCGTAATTCATGTGCGGCATCGCTGGTCAGCTGGCGTTCCCGCTCCAGCGTTTGCTCTATGCGGCTTAATAATTGATTTAAGCTGTTTACTAAAGGCAGCAGGTCTTTGGGAATATGCTGGGTAGAGAGCGGGCTTAAGGTTTGCGGTGCTTGGCCTGCAAGGGCTTGGCGAATTTTCTCTAGCGGCAGCAGCCCTTGTCTTACGCCAAACCAAAGTAAAAGCAGGCTGCCAACAAGTGCAACCATAAAGGGCAGCGTGGTGGCAAATAGCACATCGTGCAGCATTTGATTTCTTTCGCTTAACCGGTCGGCGGTGGTGACGCGCAGGCCAAAGGCTTCGATGGTGTAGCTGCGCCATTGTTCTTTATTGATGGTTAAATCAGTAAAGCCCAGCGTTTCAGAGCGAGTGGCATCGGGATGCGTATGATCGGTGCGCGCCAGCACTTCGCCACGCAAGGAGCTGATCTGGCAGGCTAAGCCTTTGCCTGCTGGCAGCAGTAGCGTGTCGCGTTTTTTGCCTTTGGCCGCCGCATCCCAAGCGGCGACGTTTTGCGAGATGAGCCCTGCTACCATTTGCGCCGACATGCTTAAGCGTTGATCCAGCGTATTGCGTATTTGCCGGTCCAGATTATATAAGGTCCAGGCCGTTACGCCGCCCCAGAGCAAGCTCAGAGAAATACCAATCAGCAGTAATAAGCGCAGGCGCAAGCTCATGGTTTTATTCCGCCATAGCGATAGCCCATGCCGCGGATGGTCTCGATAATCTCGCCGCCTAATTTACGGCGCAGGTGATAAATATGCACATTAAGGGCATTGCTTTCGATTTCTTCGCTGAAATCATAAAGCCGGTCTTTGAGCTGCTCGGCGCTAAGTATTCGATCCTTGGCTTGCATCAGTGCAGCCAGCAGCGCCATTTCCCGACGGGATAAGGCAATGGCTTGCTCATGCAGGCTGACATGGCCCGTAGCGGGGTTGAGTTTTAATGGCCCATCTGTAATCAGATCAATGCAACGCCCGGCTACACGCCGCTGCAAGGCGTGTAAGCGGGCGACTAATTCATCTAAATCAAAAGGCTTCAGCAGATAATCGTCAGCGCCTAGTTGCAATGCCATTACTTTGTCTTTTACTGAATCACGTGCGGTCAGCACAAGGATGGGTAAAACGATGCCTTTTGCTCTTAAACGCGGCAGGAGTTTCATGCCGTCTTCATCAGGCAAGCCAAGGTCTAGAATCAACACATCGCAATTTAAGGTGGCAAGCGCGGCCTCTGCCATTGCAGCACTGGCCACGCTGTCTACCGTAAATTGATGGGCTCGCAGGCCCGCTTTAATGCCATGGGCAATTAATTCGTTGTCTTCTACCAGCAGCACGCGCATGGGCGATTTTTCCTTGCTTCGCATTCAGGCCGCAGATTATTGCACAGTTAATGTTGCCTTAATCCGAAGGCGACATCCTTACATTTCCGGTTTTGATTTTGGAGTGATTAATGTTGCGTTCATTATGGATAGGCCTGCTACTGGCCCTGCTATGGCTGCCTTTTGCTCAGGCAGAGGAAAATTTTTTGCCGCCAGAGCAAGCTTTTAAACTGGTGGTGAGCAAGGAGAAATCCGGCCAGATCAAGCTGCATTGGGATATTGCCCAAGGCTATTACCTTTACCGTAAAAATATAAAAGTAGAGAGCCTGCCTGCGGGGCTTATCGAAAAAACAGAGTTACCCGCCGGTACACCTAAAACGGATGAATTCTTTGGCGAAACCGAGGTTTATTTTAATCAGGTGGATGTGCAGCTTAAAGCGCCTCATGCTAAGGAGCTGGTAATCGGCTGGCAGGGTTGCGCTGAAGCGGGGCTGTGCTATCAGCCGCAAACACGGCAAATTAAATTGGATCAGCTGGATGCCTTAGACAGGCCTTCATTACCCAACTCGCTTAATCTCAGTGATAGCCAGCCGCCTGTGTCTGAAGACTTACCTGCAGGCGAGCTGGCTGAAGATCAGCAAATTGCACAGCGATTAAGCCAGGCGCATTTGGGATGGATGCTGCTGATGTTTTTGGGGCTGGGTTTACTGATGACTTTTACCCCCTGCGTGTTACCGATGGTGCCTATTCTCTCTAGCCTGATTGCAGGTAGTGGGGCCTCACCTCGGCGTGGTTTTATGCTTTCACTGGCTTTTGTTTTACCTATGGCGCTGACTTATGCGGCATTGGGTGCTGCTGCGGCAATGGCAGGGGCTAATCTGCAGGCCTTTTTGCAAAATCCTTGGGCGCTGGGGGTGTTTGGCATGATTTTTGTGCTACTGGCGCTGGCGATGTTCGGGGTGTACGAGTTGCAGCTGCCCGCCGTGGTGCGTGATCGGCTATCGGCTGCCAATCAGAAGTCGCAAGGCGGAACAATAGGCGGCGCGGCCATCATGGGATTTTTATCGGCCTTGCTGGTGGGGCCGTGCATGACTGCGCCATTGGCGGGGGCTTTACTTTATATCAGCAATACCGGCGATGTATTGAAAGGGAGCTTGGCCTTGCTCTCGATGGGGCTGGGAATGGGATTGCCGCTGCTGCTGGTGGGCACACTAGGCGCACGTTTTCTGCCGCGCCCCGGTGTATGGATGAATCGAGTCAAAATGGTGTTTGGCTTTGTATTGCTGGGTATGGCTATTTTGTTTCTGGCCCGCATCATGCCGCCAGCGCTGGCTTTGGCGCTATGGGGGGCTTTATTGCTGGCGATGGCTTTTTGCCTCTGGGCTTTATTGCCGCAAAGCGAAGCTTGGGCAATCCGTAGTCTTGCTGCTGTGATGGCGCTTTGGGGCGCGGCAATGGTGCTGGGCGCTGCCGCAGGTCATCATAATCCGTATCAGCCCTTAGTATTTATGCAGGCAACAGCGGCGAATCCCCTTGAGCGGCCTTTTCTGGAGCGTTTTACCACAGTAAAAAGCGCGGGCGAATTGGCTGCAGAAATCCAATCGGCCAGCGGGCAAGGGCAGTGGATCTTGGTGGATTATTACGCGGACTGGTGTGTGGCTTGCAAAGAAATCGAGCGCGATGTGCTGGGTGATGCCCGCGTGCAGCAAGCCTTAGCAGGCATGCGATTAATCCGCCCGGATGTGACCACATCTGGCGATCAAAGCCAGGCACTACTCTCTGCTTATCAGGTGCTTGGCCCGCCTACGCTCTTGCTTATTGGCCCCGATGGTAAGGAGCGGCGAGCACAGCGGATTGTGGGCAAGCTGAGCGCCGATGCCTTTCTTGCCCGCTTAGCGCAAGCCAAGTTATGAATAGCATGATGAGTATCGGCCCTTTTCCTTTGGCCTATGCAGTGTTAGGTCTATCGCTCTTGATCGGTGCAGGCGTGGGGCGTTATCTGGGGAAAGGCCAAGGCATTGCCTCTCTGCTGCTTGATCTTTTATTGGCAGGGGTGCTGGGCGCACGTTTGGTGTTTATTGCCCTGTGGTTTGATCTTTATCCCTCGCTCTGGGCCATGATCGATTTACGCGATGGCGGCTACAACCTATGGGGTGGTTTGGCGGCGGCCTTGTTGTATGCAGGATGGCGGGTGAGATTAAACGTGCCCTTGCGTCGGCCCCTTGCTTGGAGCTTGCTGGCCAGCGTATTGGCCTGGGGAGCGATGACGACCATGCTAAGCATGCAAAAGAGCGCGCCACTTTCTGCTTTGCCCTTGCAGCATTTAGCCGGCACAAAGACCACGCTGGCTAAATTGGCCGAAGGCAAACCACTGGTGCTTAATCTATGGGCCAGTTGGTGCCCGCCTTGCCTGCGTGAAATGCCGGTGCTGCAAGCCGCTCAAGCGGCAGAGCCCAATATCCGCTTTGTGTTTGCCAATCAGGGAGAAGCAAATGCCGTTGTTGAGCAGTATTTGCACAAAAATAAACTGAATCTAAACCATGTGCTGGTCGATCCTTTTAGCCAGTTGGCTAAGGAATACGGCACGGTGGCGTTTCCAAGCACTTTGTTTTTTAGTGCAGATGGTCAATTGCTGGGCTCTCACCTGGGTGAGCTGTCTGCTGCTTCTTTAGCTAGTAAGCTTCAATTACTGCGCTCTGCCCAGCCAGAATAGGAATAATCAAATGAAAGTAATCATCACCGTATTAGTTAGTAGCTTATTAATGATGAGCCACGCTCAGGCCGCATCTGATTGGCCTGCTCCGATTAAAGCTTTAGAAAGCAAAGGGATGGAAGTGCTGGATAGCTTTAAAGCCCCCGGCGGTGTAACAGGCTATGCCGCCTTATATCAGCAGCAGCCGGTTACGGTTTATCTAACGGCCGATGGCAAGCAGGCGATTATTGGCTCGATGGTCGATAGCAAAGGCGAGCCGCTTAATCAGGCGCATGTTGATCAGCTATTTAGCAATAAGCTCTGGAAGCAGCTAGAAGACAGTCATTGGATTGCCGATGGCAATAAAAATGCACCAAGGGTTGTATATACCTTTACCGATCCTAATTGCCCCTATTGCCATAAATTATGGAACGATGCCCGGCCTTGGGTGAACGCAGGCAAGGTGCAGATCCGGCATATTTTAGTGGGCATTATTAAAAGCGATAGCATGGGCAAAGCCGCTGCATTGATTTCTGCCAAAGCGCCAGAGGCCGCGTTTTATCAACATGAAATACAGCACGCTAGCGGCGGGATAAAGCCTTTGGCTCAGATCCCCAAAGACGCGCGCAGTAAGCTAGATGCCAATTATCAATTGATGCAGCGATTTGGCGCTTTTGCTACACCCGTGACGTTTTACAAAGACAGCGAGGGCAAAATGCAAAAAACACAGGGTGCACCACCGGCAGAAATGCTGCCCAAAATATTTGGCCCGCGCTGATTTAGGATCTTTTAAATATAAAAAGGTGGGGTAAAAAATAGAGCCGCTTAGATTAAGCGGCTCGAATGAGTAAATTGAATGCGCTGCAGGCTTAGCGGCGCATTCTGGCATCTAGCTCTTCTACCTTGGTCCGCGCCCAAGGGGTGCGGCGCAGGAAATTTAAGCTGGATTTAATTGATGGTTCTTTTTCAAAGCATTGAATTGGGATGCGGCGGGCCAGCTCTGGCCAGCCAAAATGGTCGACTAAATCGGTGAGGATTTTTTCCAGCGTGATACCGTGCTGGGGATTATTTATTTGGGTCATGGCGTTAATTTCTATAAATAGTGAGGGCTAGTTTTTTATTTGCAGTAAGGGAATGCTAAAAATCGCATTAAGCTCAACTGGGTTATTAATTAAATCTTGCAGGGTATAGCGATCTAGCACGCTATAAAACGCCTGCATGGCTTCATTGAGTACGCCTTTTAAGCGGCAAACCGCGCCAATGCTACAGGTGGAGTGTTCACGATCAAAGCATTCTACAACGGGGCTATCAAGCTCGCTCAGGCGCACCAAAGCACCGATGCTAATCTGATCTGCAGGGCGAGATAAACGCATGCCACCGCCTTTGCCACGGGTGGTGTCCAGAAAACCATTGCGCGCCAAAAAGCTCATTACTTTCATCAGATGATTGTCAGAAACGCCATAGGCCGATGCAATCTCCCCTCGCGTCACAATGCCATCATTCTGTACGCCAACGTAAATTAAAGTGCGCAAACAGTAATCAGTAAAAACATTCAAGCGCATCGCTGTTGTCCGGACTTTATAATAAGCATTTATAGTACATCTTTAGGGTAGATAAGAATACGGCATTTAATGCCAGTGGGTTTGGGCAGGCTTAGCAAGCTAAGTTCTGGTGGGTTTTCCTCAGGCAAAGACTATGGCGCGATAGCTATTGGCCCTGTTTTGGTAAAAATGAAATTGGTTGGAGCTAACCCAATCCTATCAACTTAAGGGGAGTTCGTAGGTTGGGTTAGTAAGTTTTATCGCGTAACCCAACATTCTTTTGCGCCTAAATGTTGGGTTACGCTGGCTTATCCGCCAAAAATAGGCGAATAAACCAGCTAACCCAACCTACAAAAGCATTACTCCCCGCGAGTTTTGCTTAAGTTGACAGAATTGGGGGCTAGCCGGGTAAAACAATGTATAAGTGTAAATTATCGTGAAAGCTATTGTAGTTGCTTAATGACCTATTATTTAAAGAGGGTAATTTGAATATCAATCTGGATCAATCTCAAGATTTATCAATTACGCTGAGCCCATTATCTAAAGCCAATTGGCTTGCCTGTGCAAATCTAACACTCCCGTCCGAGCAAGCAGATTTTCTGGCTCCTAATATCTATTCTATCGCCGAATCAAAATTCGAGCCCCATTATCAGCCGCGTGCTATTTGCTTGGCTGGCAAGGTGATTGGGTTTTTGATGTATTGCCCTGACATCGACCTGCCAGACCCCGAGTTATATTGGCTATTTCGTTTTATGCTTGGCGCTGAATATCAAGGTAAAGGCTATGGTGCGATAGCCATTCGCCTTGCTTTGGATGAAATGAAAATGGCAGGGGCTCGCCGAGTAATCACCATGCATAAACCCTCAAACGAAATTGCCTCACGTCTTTATCAGCGAATGGGTTTTTGTAAAGTGGGCTATGCGGAAGATGGCGATATTGAGTTGGAATTGGTTTTCTGATTTTAAAAGTGGGAGTAGGCTACAAGTAAAATAAGCCAATTAACTGTGGTGTTTTTTCTGCTTTTTTCGTAGGTTGGGCTAATGCTTTATCAGCCCAACAATTTATCAAGTATCACAACCCTAAAGACAACGCGACAAGAATTATTACGTGCATTAAATCTGCTGCACACCCCATTCTTCATCAATATCACCTAATCTAATTGCTCTATGGATGGATGAATAAGGCCAATCAACAGCCTTGGTGACATAACCATGCTTTACCGGATTGAAATATATGTAAGCAACATGTTTTGCTAAATCTTCATCGTC
Organism: Iodobacter arcticus; assembly: GCF_042664895.1. Lineage (NCBI taxonomy): Bacteria > Pseudomonadati > Pseudomonadota > Betaproteobacteria > Neisseriales > Chitinibacteraceae > Iodobacter > Iodobacter arcticus. Next base: position 27,549 of record NZ_JBHTBQ010000027.1, on the reverse strand, counting down.
TCTGATTAAGTGTTCCCAATAACGGCGTTGCCAAATTCCACGCTCTCGTTTTAATTTTCTGCTTTTTATAATGACTTCGGTTTTTTGAATTGACCGAGAAAATGTGGCCTTAATTAAGGCCCAGCGCAATGGGAAATCGGCATCACCAACGGGTAAGCGCCAAATTGCATGCAAATGATCGGGCAACACCACGATGGCAATAATCTTGAAAGGATGTGAATGTCGTATTTTTCGAATTGCTTCACGCAGTAAGTCAATTTGCTCAAGCAATAGAGCACTTTTTCGATTGGCAAGGTTCACGGTAAAAAAATAAGTAGCACCCGCTATATTTGCTCTTCGATACTGCATGAGGCGACCTTGATGAAATGTTGGGCTGATAAAACTTTAGCCCAACCTACGGTATTTATGTAGTCCTCCCCTGTTTTTCTCCGTGTTTCAAGAATGGGTTTTCAACTCTGCGCCATCCTCGTTTTCGCCAGCGGTGGATTTTTAGCGAAGTAGCGTTTGATGCCTTTGTGCAAGGCACCGGCCATTTTGTGTTGGTAGGCTTCGTCGATGAGTTTTTGCTCTTCCTGCGGGTTAGAGATAAACGCGGTTTCAACTAGGATCGACGGGATGTCGGGTGCTTTGAGTACGGCGAAGCCCGCTTGTTCGATGTTTTGTTTGTGCAGGCGGTTGATATTGCCGATCTCGCCCAGCATGGATTTGGCGAGTTTCATGCTGTCGTTATTGGTGGCGGTTTGGGTTAAATCCATCAGCGTATGCGCCAGCGCTTTGTCTTTAACGTCGATTTTTACTCCGCCAATCAAATCGGCATCGTTTTGCGTTTGTGCCAGCCAGCGTGCGGCGGTGCTGGATGCGCCTTTTTCAGACAGCATAAATACCGAGGAGCCATTGGCATCGGGTCGGGTAAAGGCATCCGCATGGATGGAGACAAATAAATCGGCCTGCACGGCGCGGGCTTTTTTAACGCGCACGCCAAGCGGTACAAAGAAGTCGCCATCACGCGTGAGCACGACGCGCATATTCGGCTCGTTCTCTAACAGCGCTTTCAGTTTTTTGGCAATGGCTAGCACTACGGTTTTTTCATGGTTGCCGCCGGGGCCAACTGCGCCGGGATCTTCACCGCCGTGGCCCGGATCGAGCACGATGGTAATCAGCCGATCGACTTTCATTTTGCTGCGATCAACTGTGCCGTCTTTGTTTTCCTCGGGCTTAGTTGGGGCTACGGGTGCAGGTGGGGCAGGTTTGATATCGCTGGTTTGATCATCCAAAAACGCCAGCAGCGGGTCATTTTGCGAAGCAGGGTAGAGATCAATCACTAAGCGATGCTTGTATTCGCCAACAGGATTGAGCGTAAAAATTTGTGGTTTGATTTCGGTTTTTAAATCCAGTACCAAGCGCACCGTACCGGGCTTATTGCGTGCGGCGCGCAGCTGCTGGATATAGGGATCATCACCGCCCACTTTGCTGGCCAAGCTTTGCAATTCATTGTTGATATCAATGCCTTCCAAGTCGACCACCAGCCGTTCAGGGTCTTTAAGCGAGAATTGCTTAAAGGTGAGTGGAACGGTGGATTCGATGGTGACGCGAGTGTAAGCCTGCGCAGGCCAAACACGCACGGCTACCACGCTGGCGGCGGGCGCAGCAAAGCCAAAGGGGGTAACGGCCAGCAGCAGGCTGGCGCTCGCTCCACGCAAAATATCGCGGCGCGCTAGCTGGGGCAGGTTTTCTAAACCTGCTGAAGACGATTGAGGCATGTTTGGCCTTGCTCACTAAATGCTTGGATATGGGCCATGCGGCTCGTTTGATCGGACACTAAAGAAGCTTCGGGCGTTAAAGTAATGATCCAGTCGGGGGTAGGTAAAAGACCTTCCGCCTTATCTGCCCATTCGATCAGGCAAATAGATTCGGGGTTAAAGTAGTCTCTAAAGCCTGCATCTTCCCATTCGCTGGCGTCATTAAATCTATACAAATCAAAGTGATATAAGTATAAGTTAGAAACAGTATAAGGTTCAACCAGCGTATAGGTGGGGCTTTTTACTCGGCCAGCAAAACCCAGCCCACGAAGCAAGCCTCGGCTGAGCGTGGTTTTGCCTGCACCTAGGTTGCCTTCCAAAAAAATCACCATGCCCGCCGCTACGCTTTGCGATAAGCGTGCGCCCAGCGCCAGCGTGGCATCTTCATCGGCTAAAAAACATTTGAAATCAGTATTGTGTGGCATGGGCTATGACATCCATTGGCTTAACGCTCATACGGTGAATTGGGGCCTAGCAGCCTGCTCGCAGGCAAAAAACGCATGAAGTCGGTATCATCGCGGCTATGCATACGTCTCTACCCTCATTAGATTATCAAAAACTCGCTCAGCAAATTAAAGGCTGGGCGCAAGAATTAGGTTTTGCTCGGGCCGGAATTACCGGCATCGATTTAAGCCACGCCGAAGCCGGTTTGCAAGAATGGCTAGATGCGGGCTTTCACGGCGAGATGGATTATATGGCAAGGCACGGCATGAAACGTGCCAGACCTGCAGAATTACACCCCGGCACTATTTCACTTATTTCGGTTTTTTTGCCTTATTTGCCTCCGGCAGCGGCAAATTCAGAAGAAATTCTGGCGAACGGCAGCAAGGCCTATCTTTCCCGCTATGCGCTGGGGCGTGATTATCACAAGGTATTAAAGGGCCGTTTGCAGCAATTAGCAGATCGCTTAACCAAAGAAATTGGCCCTTTCGGCCATCGGGTATTTGTGGATTCCGCTCCGGTGCTTGAAGTGGAAATCGCTAAACAGGCAGGGCAGGGCTGGCGGGGCAAACATACTCTGCTGATTAACCGTGAATATGGCTCTTACTTTTTTATTGGCGAGTTATTTACCGATTTGCCGCTGCCGCCTGATCCACCGCAGGAAGAAGAGCACTGCGGGCGCTGTACCCGTTGTATTACGGCCTGTCCGACCGGTGCGATTGTGGCACCGTATAAAGTGGACGCACGGCGCTGTATTTCCTATTTAACCATCGAGTTAAAAGGCAGTATTCCGCTGGAGTTTCGCCCCATGCTGGGCAATCGCGTGTATGGCTGCGATGATTGCCAAATGGTCTGCCCGTGGAATCGCTTTGCTGTGGATAGCAAAGAAGCCGATTTTCATGTGCGCCATGGCCTTGATGATGTCACGCTGGTTGAGCTATTTGCCTGGTCAGAGGCCGATTTCAAACAAAAAATGGCCGGTAGCGCTATTTACCGCATTGGTTACGAGCAGTGGCTTAGAAACATGGCCGTTGGCCTTGGCAACGCGCCCACTTCGCCTGAGGTGATTGGGGCACTGGCGGCTAGACGCGACGACCCTAGCGATATTGTCAAAGAGCATGTGCTGTGGGCTTTGGGGCAGCATGGGCAGTAAGCTGGCTTGTGGTAATACGGCAGGCAGCACGGAAGTCAGAACGCATACCACTTTTGGCGCAAGCCGAGATCAAGCTCGCTTTAAACCATGGCAAAAGTTTAAAAGTAGACACTCTGCGAATTTAGTTTGGATGACATCGGGCTATGCCAATATAATCTCATCTTTCTATGCACTTTCTGCCTCATGACAAGACGCTGCTATCAGCTCGGCATTCGCATTGCCTTTTTGGCGATCATGCTGCACGTCTTGATGCCCTTGCTGCATGCTACCTTGCCGCAGTCTGCTCTACGCAGTAGTGTATTTTGCGGCACGCTTACACCGCTTGTGGAATACCAGCTCAGCCAGCTGCCCGGTAGTAAATCCGAATCTGTTTTAGCGAAAGCCGCGCCTGCCTGTGTGCTTTGCGCCCATGCGGATCAAAGCCAGGCACCTGCTGTTGATGTGCTTGCGCCAAAGCTGGCGGTGGCGATGTTGCCGCATACTTTTGGCCTGCCCGCACCGCCAGTACTGCGCCCGCATCGCAACTCCGCCCTTCCTCCCCCCAGCCAAGCCCCGCCTATTTTCTCCTAACAGATTCTTGAATGCGTTGAAAAAGGTCTGTAGACACAGAGCCAAATAAGAACACAGAGCGCACTGAGAAAACCTAAGGTTGGTCCGTGCGCCTTGCATGCTTATCTTTACGTCTATTGGCTTAAGGTAAAAAATTGCTGAAGCTTGATGAATACAAGCCTCATGGGGGAATCTTTAAAGGTTTTCTCCGTGTGCTCTGTGTTCTCACCGATCTCTGTGTTCACAGATCTGATGTTTTTCAGCCTTTGTGCCTAAATACTCACGCGTTTTCAATAGATCTGTTAAGCCTTTTTTGCACCCAGTTTAGCTGGCGTGCCCTTTTATGCTGTCTGGAGAAAACCATGCGTTTATATGCAATTCTTGCCGTACTTATTTTATCTGCCTGCAATTCTAGTGGTGATAACGAAGCCCCCCCCGTGCTTCCTGCGCCTTTGGCTGATCAAGCCGTTTCGGTGCAATTTGCGCTGAAAGCAGGCGGGCAGGCGGTGGAATGTAATACCACCTTGCCGAGTCTGGGCCTAGTGGCAACACCTGCTAAATTGCGCGATGCGCGGCTGTATGTGCACGATATCAAGCTGATTAATGCGCTGGGCAAGGAAGTGCCTTTGGCGTTGACGCAAAACGATCATCAATATTTGAATGTGGCCCTGCTGGATTTTGAAAATAAAACGGGTCAGTGCGTGGGCTCGGCGGGCTTAAATACTCAGGTCAGCGGCATTGTGCCGGGTGGTCAATATATTGGCCTGAGCTTTAAAGTGGGCGTGCCTGATACGGCTAAAGATGCAGCGGGTAAAGACGTGGTGCTGAATCATTCCGACACCATGGCAGTGCCTTCGCCGCTCAATAATATGGCGCTGGGCTGGAGCTGGCAGGCGGGCCGCCGCTTTGTACAGCTGGAGTTAAATCCTGATGTGCCAAGCGTAAATGGCAAGGCGGTGAACTGGTATTTCCATTTAGGCGCAACCGGCTGCACGGCCGATGCAGTGGATGCCAATCGCTTTAGCTGCAGCAATCCCAATCTTGTGCCGGTGCGTTTAAGCAGCTTTGATGTGGCTAAGCAGCAGGTGGTGCTGGATTTGGCAGCCCTGTTGCAAGGCGTAGATATCAGCAGGGATGCGGGCGGCGCGGTGGGTTGCATGAGTGGGCCGACCGATCCGGAGTGTGGGCAAATCTTCGCTAATCTGGATTTAAATCTGAATGAATCGGCGGCGGGTAAAAAGGATGCGGGCCTGCCTAAGGGCGATGGTAGTTTTTCTAAAGTATTTAAGGCCGCTCTGAAATGATTAAACGCTGCCTTTTGGCAGCGTTAGTGCTCGGCGGCTGCGTGCAGTCGGGCACTTCCACCTCAGATCCAGTGCGCACAAATGCAAGCTGGAGCTGGGAGCTGCCGTTTTATTTTCCTACCCCCAAAGTCCCTAGTAATAATCCAATGAGCGAGGCCAAGTTTCAGCTGGGCCGCAGCTTATTTTACGATGTGCGGCTTTCAGGCAATAGCCAGCAAAGCTGCTCATCCTGCCATGATCAGAGTAAGGCATTCACTGATGGGCGAGCGGTTTCGCTAGGCTCTACCGGCGAGAGCACACCCAGAAACGCGCAAGGTTTGGCCAATGTGGCCTGGCATAGCACTTACACATGGGCCAACCCCGCATTGGCGACGCTGGAGCGGCAAATGGAAGTGCCGCTATTTGCCGAGCATCCGGTGGAAATGGGTGTCACCGATCAAAACAAGGCCACCATCTTGGCGCGCTTTCAGAGCGACACCGCCTTAGTGCAGCGCTTTGCCGAAGTCTTCCCCGGTGAGCCGATTGGATTCCCGCAGATTATTAAAGCGATTGCCACATTTGAGCGCGGTTTGATTTCTGCTTCGTCTAAATATGATCAGTATTTGCAAGGCAAGGCGACGTTGTCGATCGCGGAGCTGCGCGGCAAGGATCTGTTTTTTGGTGAGCAGGCCGAGTGCTTTCATTGCCATGGCAGCTTTAATTTTAATGATCAGGTGCGCCACGCAGGCTCTAATACGGCAGAAACGCTGTTTCATAACACAGGGCTTTATAACATCGATGGTAAAGGTGGCTTTCCCGAGCCTAACCGTGGCTTGTTCGAGCTGAGCGGTGTACCAGCGGATATGGGCATGTTTCGTGCGCCCAGCTTACGCAATGTGCAGCTTACCGGCCCCTATATGCACGATGGCAGCATCGCCACGCTGGAAGAGGTGCTGGATTTTTATGCTGCAGGTGGGCGCGAAATCAAAACCGGTCCGCATGCAGGGGATGGCCGCCTTAACCCGTTTAAAAGCGATTTGATTGTTCGTATTCAGCTTAACGAGCAAGACAAAGCCAATATCGTCGCTTTTTTAAAGACACTCACCGATGAAAAATTTATTACTGATCAGCGCTTCGCTGATCCTCGCCGCAGCAAATAGCGCACTGGCCCACGATGGGCCGCATGATGATGAGACCGCAGGCAATACGCAAATTAATCTGCTGACACATGTACGCTACCTAAGCGGCGATTCGGCATGGCCCAGTGCCTTGCCGGTATTGGGTGCCAGCACGGAAGACAGGCGTGGCGCGTGGTATAGCGGTTCTGGTATTGAATGGCGTCAGCGCTGGACGCCAGAAATGGATACGCTGCTGATGGCCGCTTATGACGAACACGAGCAGCGAGTGGTGCTGGATCATGCGGTGATTCGTTATCAAACTGAAAGCGCGCAGCTGGCTCTAGGGCGGCAGTCACCTGTGTTTGCCGATGCCGGGTTAAGTGCTTGGGCACTGCCTGATTTATGGCTTTATACGGTATTGGGTGATGATCATTGGCACGAAGATGGCTTAGCCCTGCGTTATACCACGGGTAATCTGACTGGCCACGCCGGCGTTTTTAATGGCCGCCACGGCTATCCGGGGGCAGAAAGCGCCATGTGGACGGCAGGCTTAGCATGGCAGGATGGCCCTTGGTTTGTGGCAGGCCATGCCGCGTATTTACCGGATGTAAATCGCGCCTTTGCCACAGATGCACATAGCGGGCATAGTCACCTAGGGCAAGCTGTGGGCTGCGGTAAGTTAACAGATTGCCTAGCTGGAAAATCAACTCTGCTGCGTGCTAAGGCAGGCTGGCTGGGGGCGCGATATTGGCTGCAATCGGCATGGAGCTGGCAGCGGCAGGATGGTCAGCTTGATAGCACTTTGGGCCGCGTTGCCTATCAGGGGGAGCTAAACAGCTTGGCGCTTGAGGGCGGAGCCAAAATCACCGACACCATAAAACTGGCGCTGCGCCATGAATGGATGGGAATTGCTCATGAATTAGCAGGTGTTAACGCCGCACAAATTGCCAGCAAAAACGGCATTGCCAATAGTGACGAGCAGCCAAGGCAAACAGGTATACGTCTGAGTTGGCAAGCCCATCCCGTGCATTTGCTGGCGGTGGAGCTGTACCAAACTCGGCGTAATGGTGAGTCGAATCATCTGGCGATGCTGCAATGGCAGATGAATGCGAGGCTGTATTGATGGTTGATAGATATTTTTTGTAGGGCAGGTGCAAGCCCATGTGCGCAAACTAATGGGGTCTTAGTAGCAAACAAAGAAAAAAAATTGACGATTATGCTCTCGGCACGGGGCTTAAATCTCCCCTTGAAACACGCCGTAGCGAGGAACAAGCGGGGCGGGGGATCGCTTGGGAGCGAGGCAGCGAGCCAATCCCGCCCGCCGCCGACTCGATTGTCCGCAGCGCAGGGGCCTTCGTGTTTCGTAGGGGTGGCCTTCTTTGGCTTCGTTTCTTGGCCACACAAGAAAGGAAGGTCCAGCGGGACGCCCGCACCTAAATCAACGTGCCGAAGGCACTAAAAAGATCTTTTTGACTTTGGTTAGTGCATACGCGGGTTTCACCCGCCCTACGAATGTTGCAACGCGTGTGTTTTACTCCGGCAGGCCATGGGCTTGCCTCTTTTAAGGGAAATAAAAATGAAGAAAATCGCTTTATTACTGGCCGCTTCTTGCGTGTCTTTTGCTGTTTTTGCCCATGAATATAAAGCTGGGGAGATTCGGGTGGTGCATCCTTTTTCAGTGCCGACTTTACCGGGCAAGGATGTGGGGACGGTGTATATCGGCCTTGAAAATAAAGGCGCTCAGGCGGATCAGTTAATCGCAGCGACGAGTGATCGTGCTGCCCGGGTAGAGATTCATATTATGAGTATGGAAGGCGATGTGATGAAAATGCGCCAGGTGCCTGAGCTGGAAGTGAAGGGCGGCGAAACGATCAAGATGAAGCCGGGTATGGGCTATCACCTGATGATTTTTGGCGTGAAGCAGCCTTTAAAGGTGGGGGACAAATTTCCGCTGAAATTGCAGTTTAAAAAATCAGGCGCAGTTGAGGTGTCGGTGATGGTGCAAGAGCGGGACATTGGGGCAAAAGCGGCGGAAGGGCATTTTCATTAGCCTTGTAGATTGAGATGAAGTGGCTAAGGAGGCGGCTCGAAATAATTTTTTAAATCACTATCAACGCAAAACAGTCATTCCCGCGTGCCTTTGGCGGGAATCCAGCCGCGCTGCTGGATTCCCGATAAAAACACTCGGGAATGACGATGTGTCGAAAGCGATAGATTTAGCCGCCTTGTAAACTTGCTTTCTGCCCGCTTAATTATTTTCTATGTAAGTAAGGTTTATGTACGTATTCTCACTTAATTTTTTCTTATGGCATTAGCAATTATTTGCTAAGCAATATTTGATTATTCAAATTTATTTGTGATTATGCATTTATCATAAGCATAAAAAGCCAATATCTGCGCTAGATCAAGCAATCTTATGTCATTAAAAGCCAAGCTCTTGCTTGGCCTTCAATATATTGCCCTAGGCATATTCCCTTACCTTAAAAATAGCGGCGCTAAAAGTGAGTATTTACGCGGCATGACGGGGATTTTGCACATTAAAAATCTATAAAATTTACGTCGCTTTAGAGCTTATTTTAATAATGTAGTTCATTTGCTGTGAAAATTACCCATAAAAAAATGGTCCTTTTTAGTAACGCATCCGTTGGTTTGTAAGGTATTAATAGTAGCAACATAACACTGACACTTACTTAAAGGATGCCCTGATGGCAAATCAGTCTAGCCACCCTAAAGGCCTCTATCTTTTATTTGCCACAGAAATGTGGGAGCGCTTTTCTTACTACGGTAATCGTGCCTTACTCGCACTGTTTATGATTTCAGCTTTGTCGTTTGACAAGCACTTTACCTCGGCGCTGTATGGCCAATATACGGGCCTAGTGTATTTGGCGCCCTTGGTGGGGGGGTATGTTGCCGATCGATTCTGGGGCAATCGTCGCTCTATTGTGGTTGGCGGCATATTAATGGCCATTGGCCAGTTTTTCTTATTCTTTGCAGGTACTTGGTTTCAAGAAGCTAAAATTGCAATCCCGCTGTTTTATAGTGGCTTAGGTTTTATTATTGCGGGTAATGGCTTTTTTAAACCCAATATCTCGACCATGGTTGGCCAGCTTTATGAGCCCAACGATAGTCGCAAAGACACTGCCTACACCATTTTCTATATGGGGATTAACTTAGGCTCGTTTATGGCACCGCTGATTTGTGGCGCTTTGGGCGATACCGGTAATCCCGCTGATTTCCGTTGGGGCTTTTTAACGGCTGGTGTGGGGATGCTGGTCTCTTTGGTGATTTTTATTACTTTCCGTGATAAATATTTGGTTGATCCAGCCGGTAAATTGATTGGCCTAGCGCCAAGCAAAATCAGTGCAGCAGAGCGTGCTAAGCGCGATACGCCGCTGACCCCGGTCGAGATCGAACGCATTATCGTGATTGGCGTATTGTCATTCTTTGTGATTTTCTTCTGGTCTGCATTTGAGCAAGCAGGTGTATCGCTGACTTTCTTTGCGGCCGAATCCCTGGATCGTGAAGTGCTGGGCTTTGTTGTGCCTACATCATGGTTCCAATCGCTGAATCCTGTGTTTGTGCTGATTTTTGCGCCAGTATTGGCTTCTCTTTGGACTTTCTTGTCGAAAAGAGGCGCAGAGCCTAGCTCTCCGACCAAAATGGCTTGGGGGCTGTTATTTCTTGGCTTTGGTTATATCGTGATTGCAATGGCGGTAAAGCATATCGAGCCGGGCGTGAAAGTATCGATTATGTGGTTGGTCACCATGTACTGGCTGCATACCATGGGCGAGTTATGTCTTTCCCCGATTGGTTTGTCTTTGGTGAATAAGCTCGCGCCTGCACGCTTTGCATCGCTTTTGATGGCGGTTTGGTTTACCGCTAGTGCGGCCGCAAACTGGTTTGCCGGTATCTTGGCGGGTTTCTACCCAGAATCCGGCCAAGCCATACCAAGCTTTATGGGTTACCAAATCAACGGCATCTACGAATTCTTTATGCTGTTTGTAGGGATGGCGATGGCCGCTGCGGCACTCTTGCTCTTGTCGACCAAGAAACTGCAAAAAATGATGCACCCAGAAGTGGTTTAAGTTTTCTTAAGTATTGATATGCAAGTGGTGGCCCGTTTCAATGAAACGGGCCATTTTTTCGCGAAACGCTGCGCCTTCTTTTGGAGGAAGCCATCGTAGGGCGGTTGAAACCCGCCGTTTTGTAGCTGTCCAAAAGCAGCTTAGGGTAGGCACAGGGTTTATCGTGCGCACGCGGTGAGTTGTACACAGAACGCGTGGGCATAAAGGCTTGCCCACCCTACACTGCTGCTCGTTCCGGTTTTATTACTAAAAATATTTGATATAAGCGCGCATTAGCGAACTTCTAGCTCGCCCAGATCGGCACTCCGGCGTAAAATGCCATCCCATGCAAAATCCATCTCTTCCTTCTCATCCAATTGGTGTGTTCGATTCTGGCGTAGGCGGTTTAACCGTAGTGCGCGCTTTGATGGACAGACTGCCGTTTGAAAATATTATTTATTTTGGTGATACCGCCCGCGTGCCCTATGGGGTGAAATCGGTGGATACCATTGCCCATTTCACGCAGGAAATCGCCCAGTTTCTGCAAAATCAGCAGGTAAAGATGCTGATTATTGCTTGTAATACCATGGCAGCGGTGGCGGCAGATTTGGTGCGGGCTAGCGCCAATGTGCCGGTGCTGGATGTTATTGAGGCAGGAGCCAAAAACGCGGTAGATGTAAGCTGGACCGGCGGTATTGGTGTGATTGGCACACCGGCCACGATTAATTCCAACGCCTATGCCCGCGCGATTCACCAGTTGAACCCCGGCTACCGTGTGTATTCGCAAGCTTGCCCGCTCTTTGTGCCGCTGGTCGAAGAGGGCTGGCTAGATCATCCGGTAACTAAGCTTACGGCGCAGGAATACCTAAAGCCCGTCTTCGTAGAAAAAATCGATACGCTGGTTTTGGGCTGTACCCACTATCCACTGATTAAACCACTGCTCTTAGATGTGGTCGGTGGCCGGATGAAGCTGGTGGATTCGGCTTTATCTATTGCCGATCAGGCGGCTGATTTACTGCAATCCTCCGGCATGGCAAATCCATCCCATCAGGCCCCAGATTATCGTTTTTATGTGACCGATGTGCCGGTGAAGTTCCAGAGTATCGGTGAGCGCTTTTTAGGGCGTAGCTTGAACAAGATTGAGCGGGTGAATCTTTAACAGAGCCACGTGGCTGGCTGAGTTTTCCATAAACAAGATCGTCATCCCGGGGCATCCATTTCTTGTTGCAGTTTTTCTAGCTCATCCAGAATATGAAGAAATTTTTGCCCGAATGCTGTAACGCCGTATTCAACGCGCGGCGGCAGCTCTGGGTAGACGGTTTTTTCTAAAATGCCGAATTCCATATTTTTGCGCAAGCACTCATTCAGTACTTTGGTGCTTAGGCCTTCCACACAGCGCACCATTTCGCCGGGTCGATTAATGCCTTTGGCTAAGAGGCTAAACACGGTAAGCGACCATTTGCAGCCGTAAATGGTTTCAACCATGCGCGCACTGCGCTCTGGTGCTGTTTTCTGAGAAATTCTTTTGCTCTGATCAATCATCAAGATGTACCTGTTTGTGCCTACCCTACCGTTTTGTGCTTGGTTTTCAGGGGCATAAGGGGGAAATAAACTCTGTTTACACATCTTACTGATTCACGGAGCAATACCAATGAAAAACTTAAATCAAACGATTGCCCTTATTGTCGGCGGCTCTAGCGGTATGGGCCTAAGCACGGCAAAGCGTTTATTAGAGCAAGGCATTAAAACGGTGATTGTAGGCAGCTCTGCCGCCAAATTGGCGCAAGCGCAGCAGCAATTGGCCAGTTTAGGTGATCTTGAAACTATGCAGGTTGATTTATCCAATACAGGGGATATTGAGCGCTTGATTGCCTTTGCCCGCAACCATGAGCAGGCGATTAAATATTTAGTTAATGCGGCCGGATCATTCAATCCCAAGCCATTTCTGGAGCATGAGCAGCAAGATTACGATCAGTATTTAAATTTAAATCGCGCTACTTTTTTTATTACCCAGGCTGTGGTTAAAAATATGGTGGCCAATGGCGGCGGATCAATTGTTAATATTGGCTCAATGTGGGCTAAGCAAGCGATTAAAGCCACGCCTTCATCGGCTTATTCAATGGCAAAAGCAGGCTTGCATTCTTTAACGCAGCATTTGGCGATGGAATTAGCAGAGCACCATATTCGTGTGAATGCGGTTTCGCCCGCTGTAGTGCAAACGCCGATTTATCAGTCATTTATTGCTGCCGACCAAATCGATTCCGTCTTGGCTTCATTCAATGATTTTCACCCTATTGGCCGTATTGCTCAGCCAGATGACGTGGCTAAGGTGATTGAATTTTTACTGAGCGATAAAGCCAGCTGGGTAACGGGGGCGGTTTGGGATGTAGACGGCGGAGTGATGGCGGGGCGTAATTAAGGCAAAGGGGCGGCAGATAATTTAAATCTGCCGCTGCAAGCTGGCTTAGGCGTCTTATTTTCCGTAGCCTAAGGTTTCTATCCGGCTTATTTTTTGATCGATGGCATATACCCGCATCATGAGCCGGTTTGAGCCAAAGTTATATGTCCATTCTTGATGCTGAATTGGCGATTTGCTTGGGTCGGCCACTAAATCTCCTGCTGAATTACGATAAGTAGCCGGCAGGCTGTATTCACGTTTTTCAATGGGCGGGCCGCATTTTTCAGCGGCGCTGATTAATGGATCACCACTGCTAACAAGCTGCTGATCGCAGCGCATGGTATCGGCATGGGCGGCCATGCTGGCTAAAAGACTAAGCGCGCAGAGGTATTTCATGGTTGTGCCTTGTGAAGTGTCGGGGTTTATTCAGCGCCGTATATCGAGCTTTATTATATACGGGCTGATTTCTTTACCTATTTTCTGCAATCACTTTTAAAAAGTCATCGCCGTATTTTTCTAGTTTTCTATCGCCAATGCCCGAAACGCGGGACATTTCGTAATGATCTCCCGGGCGTAATCTCACCATTTCTTTGAGCGTGGCATCGCCAAAGATAATATAGGCGGGCACATTTTGCTCGTCGGCTAATTCTTTGCGGCGGCGGCGCAGTGCTTGCCATAGGGCTTGATCGGAACTCGTTACAAAGTCGCTGTCTTTTTCGCCTTTGTAATTAAATTTCTCGGTGCGCTCACGTAAAAACAGCGGTATTTCGCCCTTGAGCAGAGGCCGCGCAGCATCAGTGAGCTCTAAGCCGCCGTGGCCGGATGCATTTAAGCGGATGGCGCCACGGGCCAAGAGTTGCCGAAACACGGCGCGCCAGCTGGATTCGTCCACATCTTTACCGATGCCAAAGGTGGTGATGCGATCATGAAAATGCTCTTTTACCTTGGGCGTTGCCTTGCCTTGCAAAATATCTACCAAATGGCCAACGCCAAAGCGATTGCCGGTTCTAAATATACACGACAGCGCTTTTCTGGCCGCCTCGGTCATTTCCACCAGCTTGGGTGGGTTGATGCAATTATCGCAATTGCCGCAGCGCTGGCTTTCTTCGCCAAAATAGCCCAGCAAGGTTTGGCGGCGGCAGGCGGTGGCCTCCACCAAGCCCAGCATGGCGTCGAGCTTGCGCCGTTCCACCAGCTTTTGCATATCAGGCGAATTGGAATTATCGATCATGCTATTGAGCAAAATTAAATCTTGCAGGCCGTAAGCCAACCAAGTGTTTGCAGGCAAGCCATCGCGCCCCGCACGGCCGGTTTCCTGATAATAATTTTCTATGCTCTTGGGCAAATCAAGGTGGGCCACAAAGCGCACATCGGGCTTATCGATGCCCATGCCAAAGGCAATCGTCGCCACCATCACCACGCCTTCTTGTCTAATGAACTGCTGCTGGTTTTTGGTGCGCACACTGACATCCAGCCCAGCATGATAGGGCAGGGCGTTGATTTCCTTGCTTCGTAGCCAAGCTGCGGTGTCTTCAACCTTTTTGCGGCTTAAACAATACACAATGCCTGAATCGCCCTCGTGCTCGCGGCGGATAAAGGTGAGTAGCTGATCGCGAGCGTTTTTTTTCTCCACCATGGCATAGCGCAAATTTGGCCGATCGAAACTAGAGACAAACTTCTGTGCGTCTTCAAGGCGCAGCCGCTCTATCATCTCGGTGCGCGTGGCGTGATCCGCCGTGGCGGTGAGGGCAATGCGTGGAATGCCGGGGAATTCATCGGCAAGTAAGGATAGCGCCAGATATTCTGGCCTGAAATCATGGCCCCATTGCGATACGCAATGCGCCTCATCAATCGCAAACAAGCCAATCTGTGCACGCTTGAGTAGCGCCATAAAGCGCGCTGTGACCAGCCGCTCTGGCGCTACATACAGCATCTTGAGCTGACCATTGATAAACGCGTTTTCTACATCACGCGCCTCTTCCTGATTTAAGCTTGAATTTAAATAAGCCGCTGCAACACCCAGCTCTTTTAAGGCATCCACCTGATCCTGCATCAGCGCAATCAAGGGCGACACCACCACGCCGCAGCCATCTCTGAGCAGAGCGGGGATCTGATAACAGAGTGATTTCCCCCCGCCAGTAGGCATCAAAACCAGCGCATCCCCACCCCCCGCCACATGGCTAACAATAGTTTCCTGCTCACCGCGAAAACTGCGGTAACCAAAGACGTGTTCAAGGACTGAATGGGGGGACATGGCGAATCTTATGTGCAGCAAAGCGAGGATTGTACCCCTGTGTGGGGCGAAGCTAAAACTTGGCTGGTTTTGTGGGGAGGATTTACGTGGAATAAGTAATGTAGGGCGCACTCGAAGCACTGCGTGCAACAGTTTGTTAGTCGCTGAGCGATAAGCGCAGTGCGCCGTAAAGTCATTGCAAGATAATGGCGTACTGCGCCGGGCAATAAAACGCTGCCCAGCTTCGAGTACACCCTACAAAACTATGCATTACGGGATTGGATTGGATTGAATTCTATTTGCTCAGCCGGTATTGCTTTAACGCGTGGTCCGAAGCTGCTTAGATTTGAAAGCGTGACATTGTGATGTGCAGAAATTTGTGCGGCAGACAAAATTTCATTGTCCATTGTGGAATGGCCGTCAGCAATTAGCGTAACAGGGTAGCCCAAGGCAAGAGCGCGGCGGATGGTGGTGTCTACGCAAAATTCGCTTTGTAAGCCGCAAATAATTAAGTGCTCTGTACCAAGGTCTTTAAGCATGGCGTGCAGGTTGGTGTTGTGGAATGAATCTGAGGCGCTTTTTCTAATGTACAAATTGTCCGAGCGAGTTTGCAGACCCGCTGCCAGCTGCCAGCCATCCGAGCCATATTCAAGCGGACCACCATTTTCTTCATGCTGGATATAAATAACAGCAACACTATTCTGGCGTGCTAATTGGGCCACAGCATTAATACGGCTAATTACTTGAGCGGCTTCAAAGGCTGCATATTTGCCATTGCAGAGGGCTTCTTGCACATCAATCACGAGCATTGCGGTTTTCATAGTGGCCTTGTGGTGATTTAAAAAAGATGAACATCAAGAGTATAGAACGAGCGCTTGAAGGTATAAGCAGGACGTACTTGAAGATTAAGTAGGGCGCAATCGAAGCTCTGCGTGCGACAAGTTTGTTAGTCGCTCAGCGATAAGCACAGTGCGCCCTATCGTGATATGGGCGAGAAGGTTCATGGCGCACTTGTGCTGGGCGATCAACCTTGCCCGGCTTCGAGTTCGCCTTTGCTGCGGGGTAAGCTTCTTCTGATTTCGAGCTCTGCAGAGCTGTAGTTCTGAATAAAAATTAACCGGGGCCAGAGAAAAGATAAATTTTCTTGTTTCGGCCCTGAGAGTATATGAGGCATAGCGGTTAAGCGTTGCAGGGTGAGGGGCTAATAATTATAAGTAACTGACGTATGCCTGTAGTCCCCGCTGTCTACCGCCTGAAAAGATATTACTATGACTTAGCTTGATCGTTATTTAAAGCGCCTTTCGCTAACAAGCTGGCTAACGCTCGATCAAGCAGGTCTGGCGTTTTTGCAACGGCGGCATGTTGAATCGATTGCATTTGGTAATGTTGATCTGTTGCTGGGCAATACCCCAAAGCTAAATCATGACGCTTTAGTTGAAAAACTATTAGTTCAAGGCCGCCCGGGATATTGCTACAAGATTAAATACATCACACCAGATGATGCTGGATTTGGGGCCGTTTATTTTACGTAGCGTTTCAATACTGCAATTACTTTGGGTGAATACAAGCTATTATATTTTGTATTCATTTCATCCTTTACCGTTTTACCCTCTGAAGTTTTTAACTTTGGATTTGCACCCGCCTTCAATAAAGCCTCAACACATTCAGGATTGTCATATTTGATATTTTGCATCAGAACGCTTTCAGCCGTATCCGTACGCACTGCATTGATATTACCGCCATGTTCCATAAGTAGCTTGATTCGCTCTGCCGCTTTGGGATCGGGCCTATCTTTTATATTGGATGATTTACGATCACATACATTGTGTAAGGGTGTTAAACCGTCAATTTTCGATACCAAGCTTGCATCAGCTCCTGCTTGCAGTAACGCTTTTAAGCTCTCTAAATCAGGGCTTCCTGTGTTCAATGGGCTGTAATTATTAGGTGTTTTTTGCTTCGCATTTGCACCTGCGGCGAGTAATTTCGAGACCAAATGTGGCCATGAAATTTGGCTCCTCATCCCTGTTGCCAACATCAACGGAAATTCAATTTGGTTTGGATCCATTTGATTTACGTCCGCCCCTGCTTGCAATAACACATCAACGAGCGCTCGGTCTGCCGCTTCGTCTTTATAGCTTTGTAATGCGGCAATCAGCGGCGGTGATTGCGTAGAGCCAAGTGCATTTACATTCACTTTATTCACTAATAGCGCTTTCGCACCCTCAGGACAATGATGATAAATCGCTATTTCAAGTGGCGTCATCTCTTGTGAATTGGGCTTATGTGGATTTGCCCCTTTTTTTAGTAGCGCATTGATTTTATTGAGTTCTTTAGCGTTTTTATTCTGGCAATAATTATCAACCGCAACCATTAAATCTTCGTTAACACCCGCATAAACAGGCGCGGTGATGGCTGCAGACAAAATAAGCGCCGCAGGGAATAAAAGATTATTTTTCATCGAGTAGTTCCAAAATAAACACAGAATATAATTTTGAAGTCAGTTTTGATTAATGTAAATACACAGAAACCACATAAAAGTAGGTAATCCCCCTACAAAACCAGCTCATTTTTAAGTAGAATTTTCTCGCAGTCTTTGAGGAGCTCTACATGAAAGCAGCACGTTATTCCGATAGCCAGATTATGGCGATTTTAAAGCAAGCTGAAGCCGGC